>DCIH01000093.1:24534-34407 GCA_002317575.1 Verrucomicrobia bacterium UBA1731
GGCGACGGGCGTGGACGGCGTGTTCCTGGAAACGCATCCGAATCCGTCGGCGGCGCTTTCCGACGGCGCGAACATGGTGCCGCTCAAAGACATCGAGAAACTGTGGCGCCAGCTTGTGGCGATCAACCGCATCGTCAGGGGGAAGTCCGTCTGATGCGTCTGGCGTGGACCATAGCCGCATGTGCGGCCGCGGGCTGGGTATTCGCGTTCGATTCGGGTCGATGGATGGCCGAACGGGGCGACGATTCTGACGTGGTCCGTCTGCGCGAGGTCTACGACCGTCGCGTTTCCGAGATTGCGCACCCGGCCGAAAACGTGGCGTTCCCGATCGAGACCTATCCGAACGGTGTCGTGAAAAGCCGTTTGCGGGCCGGCAAGGCGTACATGTTCCTCGATTCCGGTTTCGTCTGGGGTGCGAATGTGGTGGTCGAGCAATACAAGGAGGACGGCAAGACCGCCATGGGCACATTGACGGCGGATTGTTGCATCGTCGATCGGAAGACGAAGACGGGTTGGGCTCCTGGTTTCGCCAAAATCGTCTGGGGCGATGCATCCGTGTCAGGCCGCGGGGTTCACTTTGATTTGGGGCGTGAGTTCGTGAAGATCTTCGCCGACACGCGGATCGAGGCCGAAGGATTCGGCGGGAAGGAAGCCAAAAGCGTTTTGGGCGTCGCCGCGCGTCGCACCGCAGGCAAAAAGGAGCCGGAAGGCGTCGGCGGCAGGAGGAAGGCCACGATCGTCGCGGAGCGCGCGGACTACGATCATCGGTCCGGCGTCGTGCTGTTTGACCGCAACGTATTCCTCGACGATGCGGAATATCAGATGGGGGCGGATCGTCTGTTCGTGTTTCTCGAGGGCACGAACACGTTGCGCCGGCTGGTAGCGCTTGGGAACGTGGCGATCACGAATGGCACGAAGACGGCGCATTGCGACAAGGCGACGTATGTGCGCCAGATCGGCAAGATCGACATGTATGGCGACGAACGCGCGTCGGCCCGTCTTGAGGACGGCGGCGGCAAAAAGTCCGCGGTCGAGGGCGACCGCGTCACGTTCTGGACCGATACGGAGCAGGTCGAAGTGGAGAATGCGATCGTTTCCGTTCCTGCGTTCGGGACGAGCGGAAGGAAGGGGCTTGGGCTATGAGCGATCCGGTTTTCGATGCGATGAACGCCATGGTGGCGGACCGTGGCGACCCAGATCTCGTGGCGACGGGCCTGGTCAAGGCATATGGCGACCGCACGGTCGTGAACGGCATGAACGTGAACTGCCGCTGCGGCGAAATCGTCGGGTTGCTCGGTCCGAACGGCGCAGGCAAGACGACCACCTTCTACATGATCGTAGGGCTTGTGAAGCCGAACGAGGGTTCGATTGCGTTCCGCGGAGAAGACGTGACGCGGCTTCCGGTGTTCATGCGTGCGCGCAAGGGCCTTGGTTATCTCGCGCAGGAGGCGAGCATTTTCCGCAAGCTCAGCGTGTGGAACAATGTGATGGCGGTTCTCGAGACGCTTCCGTCTTCTCGCAAGGAACGCAAGGCGCGTTGCGAGGAGCTACTGGCCACATTCGACCTGATGAAGGTTGCCAAGCAGCCCGCGTACACGCTTTCCGGCGGTGAACGGCGCAAGCTGGAGATCGCGCGCGCGCTGGTGCGCAAGCCCTCCATCCTCATGCTCGACGAGCCGTTCGCCGGCGTCGACCCGCTGGCGGTGAATGACATCCAGCATATCGTGCGCCGCCTGCGTGACCAGGGTCTCGGGGTGATTATCACGGATCACAACGTGCGCGAGACGCTCAGCGTGGTCGACCGGGCGTATCTCGTGTACAACGGCAGGCTGCTCAAGGAGGGCACGAGCGATGAACTCGTGAACGATCCGGAGGTGCGCGCGAAGTACCTGGGCGAAGATTTTCACATGTGACACAAACGAAAAAAAGGAGGAAGAACTATGGCCATTGAAATCACGATGCGGCATTCGGACGTGCGGATCGAAGCGCTCAAGGACTATGCGCAGAAGCGCATGGAGCGGTTGCAGGCGTCGTTCCCCAAGGTGACGAAGATCCAGATCGTCATCGACGTGGATGTCAAGAAGCACATGTACATGGCCGAGGTCGTCGCGAACCGTCTCGGCGAGACGGCCGTGGGCGCGAAGGAGTTTTCCGAATCGGCCAAGAGCGTGATCGACGCGGCGGCGGCACGCGCGGAGCGCCAGTTGCTCAAGATGCGCGTCAAGGCGCGCAAGGGCAGCGTGCGCGCGGCGCGTGCGGACAGCCCGCGCAACTGAAGCATCCGGACGCGAGGTCGTTTCATGGATGCGGGCGAAAAGGTCGAAGCGAAGCGTTTCTCGGTGCGCGATTTCGTGACCGAGGGGCGCGAACGCCTGCACCTCGAAGTCGTGGTGGACGCGGGGATGGACGCGGTGGTGGGGGAGCCCATGACCTACCGTCCGGGGCTCGCGCTCACCGGCTTCTTCGAAGATTTCGCCTGGAAACGGCTGCAGGTGATCGGCAAGGCCGAGCGCGCGTATCTGATGAGTCTGGAGCCGTCGGTGCGCAACGACCGCATCCAGGCGCTGTTCGCGAACGGGGCCTACTGCATCATCTTCGCGTGCGGCATGGACGTGCCGCCGGGTGTCGCGGAAATCGTCCGCGCGGCCGGCGGATCCGTGCTGCGCACGGATTTGCTCACGCGCAACTTCATCCACCTGGCCACGTTCGTGATGGAGCGTCTCACCGCCCCCACGATGAAGCTCTACGCCACGACGGTGGAGGTCGCGGGCATGGGCGTGATGATGCGGGGCGCGCCCGGTCTCGGCAAGTCCGAGACGGCGCTTGGCCTCATCAAGCACGGCAACGCGCTGGTGGCGGACGATTTCACGTGCCTGCGCAAGGACGTCGCGAGCAACATGCTGTACGCGAGCGCGTCGGCGGCGACGAGCGAGTACATGGAAATCCGCGGCATCGGCATCATCCACGTCCCGAGCGTGTTCGGGGTGACGGCGGTGCGCGGCGAGAAGCAATTGGATTTCGTGATCACCTTCAGGCGCATGGAGGAGGTCAACGGCGAACTGGACCGCGTGGGGGAGGACGTCCGGATGGCGAGCTTCCTCGGCGTGGAGGTCCCCGAGATCGTGATACCCGTTTCGGCGGGCCGCGACCTCGTGAATCTCGTCGAGACGGCGGCGCAGCAGCAGAAGCTGCGCGCGGCCGGGCACGACGCGGCCGGCAATTTGGACGCGCGGCTCAAGGCCCGCGCCATGCAGTGACGAAAAGGGGAGGAACGGCAATGGCGGATACAAAGGAAACGCGGGAATTCACCTTGCTCAACAAATACGGGCTGCACGTGCGGCCCGCCGGGTTGTTCGCGAAAATCGCCTCGCGCTACGATGCCGAGGTCGAAGTCGAGAAGGACGGCAACGTGGTGAGCGGCAAGTCCATCATGGCGCTCATGACGCTCGAAGCCGTCCATGGCGCCGTGCTCAGGGTCTCGGCGACGGGACCGCAGGCGAAGGAGGTCCTCGACGACCTCGAGGCACTGGTCGGTCGCAAGTTCGACATTCCCGACGAACAGTGACGGAGAATCCTCCAGTCGGACGGACGGCGATGCGGACGCTTTCGGGCGTTGCGACGAGTTGCGGTTTCGTGACGGGCCCCGTGTTCCTGCATGTGGGTACGCGTGAGCTCGCCGTCAGGGAATACCGCATCCCCGAGTCGCAGGTCGGCGCGGAGCTGGCGCGCTACCGCGAAGCGCGCGCCGAGACGCGGCGCCAGCTGGAGGGATTGATCGCGGACATTTCCGGCCGCGTTCGCGAGGACGAGGCGCGCATCTTCGAGAATCATCTCGTCATTCTCGAGGACGATGTGGTCATCAAGGCCATCGAGAAGGCCATCCGCACGGAATGCATCAATGCGGAATCCGCCATGCACCGCGTGGTGGGTGAATTTCGCAAGACGTTCGAGCGGATGAACGACCCGTATTTCCGCGAACGCGTGCGCGACATCGACGACATCGAGCGCCGCATGCTGCGCGTGTTCCTCGGTAAGACGGAGGAGACGGGGCTTTCCAGGATCACCAGGCCCGTGATCATCGTGGCGGACGACCTGACGCCATCCGAGACGGTGTCCGTGCCGCGCGAGCTCATCCTCGGCTTCGCGACGGACCGCGGTTCTGCCACGAGTCACGTGGCGCTCCTGGCGCGTGCGCTGGGCATCCCGGCGGTGACGGGGCTCGGGGATGTCACGGCGCATGTGGCGCCCGGCGACAAGATCCTCCTGGACGGCACATCCGGCACGGTGACGGTCCATCCGGACCATGAGACGCGCGAGCAGTTCGCCCGCCTCATCTGGCGCGCCCGGGAGCTCAAGCAGATGCTCGAGGAAGCGCGTTCGGCGCCCGAACAGGGGCTCGATGTGCGGCTCTTGGCGAACATCCAGCTGGGCGTTCCCTTTGGCGGCCTGGCGGCGTTCGGCGCGGAGGGCGTCGGTCTCTACCGCACGGAATACCTGTGGATGTCGCGGGGCGAGGCGCCCACGGAAAACGAGCAGACGGCCGCCTATTCGGAGGCCGTGAAGGCCGTCGCGCAGCTCGGGCCGGAGGCGCGCATCACGATCCGCGCGCTTGATATCGGCGGCGACAAGGCGCTCAAGGGACGCGTGTCGCGCGAGCCGAATCCGTTTCTCGGGAACCGGTCGATCCGGTTCCTGCTGTCCCACCGGGATGTGTTCCGCACGCAGCTTCGCGCCATTCTGAAGGCGAGCGCGTTTGGCAAGACGGCGGTGCTCTATCCGATGGTGGCCACGGTGGAGGAGGTGCGCGAGGCGAATGCCGAGCTACGCCAGGCGATGGAGCAGCTGCGCATGGCCGGGATACCCTTCGACGAACGCATCCCGATGGGCGCGATGATCGAGACGCCCGCGGCGGCGCTCAACGCGGCGGCGATTGCGCGCGAAGTCACCTTCTTCTCGATCGGCACGAACGATCTCGTCCAGTACGCGATGGCGGCGGACCGTGGAAACGCGGCTGTGTCGCATCTGTACCAGCCCACGAATCCGGCGGTTGTGAAGCTCGTGGACATGACGGTGCGTGCCGCCCGAGCCGCGTGCATTCCGACATGCGTGTGCGGCGAATCCGCGAGCGATCCCGTGACGGGCGTGTTGTGGGCGTCGCTCGGCGTCAGTTCGCTTTCGATGAGCGCCACGTTCCTGCCGGTGCTCCGCAAGGTGCTGCGCACGTTGACGCCGGCGGACGCCGAGCAGATCGCCTTGGAGGTCCGTGGCATGCTCGATGTCGCGCGCGCGGCGGAGATCTACGCGCATGTGCGCGGCCGGCTCGTCGAGAAGATGCCGGACCTCGAGGAGATTCAGTCGTTTTTCGCGCCCGTCGTGAGCGTGGAGTAAGGAGGGCGTCATGACCAAGACCCGTACGCGCAAACCGAAACTTCCGCAGCCGAAGAAGCCGCGCATTCTGATCGTCACTCCGGAGATCACATATCTGCCCGAAGGCATGGGAAACCTAGCCGGCAAGATGAGCGCCAAGGCCGGCGGCATGGCCGACGTGTCCGCGTCGCTCGTGTCGGCGCTGTTCGATTTGGGAGCGGATGTGCATGTGGCGTTGCCGCACTACCGCCGAATGTTCCATCTGGAAACCGCGCAGCTCGTCTCCGAAGAGCTCCGCAAGATCAAGAGCCGGATGCCAGACAGTCGCATCCATCTGGCCGAAGACCGCTGCTTCTACTACCGCGACCGCGTCTATTCGCAGGGCGATGGAAATGCGAAGCTGGCGCTGGCGTTCCAGCGCGAGGTGATCAACAACATCCTGAACGAGGTGCAACCGGACCTCATCCACTGCAACGACTGGATGACGGGTCTCGTTCCCGCGGCGGCGCGCCGCGAGGGGATTCCGTGCCTCTTCACGGTGCACAACATCCACACGCACAAGCTCACGCTTGGACAGGTGGAGGACGCTGGCATCGATGCGGCGGAGTTCTGGTCCAACCTCTACTATTCGCGGCCGCCCTACAACTATTTTGAATCGCGCGACGATAACCCCGTGGATCTTCAGGCGTCCGGGATTTTCGCGGCGCACTACATCAACACGGTATCGCCCACATTTCTCAAGGAGATCGTCAACGGGTGGCACGATTTCATCCCGGATTCCATCCGGAACGAAATCCGCAACAAGGCAAACGCGGGATGCGCGGCCGGCATCCTGAACGCGCCGGACCCCACGGACAATCCGGCGATCGACGACAAGATTCCGTTCCGCTATGGGCCGGACGACCATTTCGTGCAAAAGCGCAAGAACAAGCTCGCGCTGCAGCACGCGCTGGGGCTCGAGGAGAATCCGAATGCGCCGGTTTTCTTCTGGCCGAGCCGCCTGGATCCCGTGCAGAAGGGCCCGCAACTCCTGACGGACATCTGCTACCGGTTCCTTTCCAAGTACTGGAATGAGGGCGCGCAAATCGCGGTGATCGCGAACGGCGCCTACCAGCAGCCGTTCTGGGATATTCAGAATTTCCACGGCATCTCGAATCGTCTTGCGGTGCGCAATTTTGATGGTCGTCTCTCTCAGCTCGGCTTCGCGGGGTCGGATTTTACGCTTGTGCCGTCCCTGTTCGAACCGTGCGGGCTGCCGCAGATGCAGGGCCCGATCTACGGATCCCTCGCGGTGGTGCACAATACGGGCGGGCTGCATGACACGGTGGAGCCGCTCGACTGGACACACCACGCGGGAAACGGATTCGTCTTCGACACATACGATTCGCAAGGGCTGTTCTGGGCGATGGACCAGGCCATGTGGTTCTGGAAGCAGCCGCGCGAAGTGCGCGAGGCGGAGATTGCGCGCGTTATGGGGGCGTCGCTCAAGCGCTTCAACCACGAAGAATGCGCGCGCCGATACATCGAACTTTACGAACAAATGCTGCACCGTCCGCTCGTCAAGGCCTTCGGCGACGACGCGAATCCTCTGACGTGAAAATCCTGTTTCTCTTCATCGACGGCGTGGGACTTCGGGAAGCGGCGGCCGACAACCCCGTGAACCCCGAGGTCTGTCCGACGCTTTGCCGGCTCATTTCGCAGCACGGCAAACCGATTGACGCCTGTCTTTCGGTGGAGGGACTGCCGCAGTCCGCGACCGGGCAGGCGACGATGTTCACGGGGATGAATGCATCTGTTTTCATGGGACGGCACTGCGAAGGGTATCCCGGACCGTCGCTTCGGGCGGCCATCGAAAAGAACAACCTGTTCCTGCAGCTTCGCGCGCGCGGGAAGCGCGTGAAGTTCGCAGACGCGTATCTCGTTGACTCCGCCGAAGAGCTCGCCGCCCGACGTTTCAAGTCGGTGACTACGGTGATGGCGCTCACCACGCCGGATGTGTTGTCCTTCACGGACGACCTCGTGGACGATCTGGCGGTGATGCAGGATCTGACGCGCGACACGATTCAGGATCGATACCCCGACATTCCGCTCGTGACGCCCGAAGATGCCGCCGCGCATCTGTTCGAGCTGGCGCGCGTGCACGATTTCACGCTTTACGAATTCTTCCAGACGGATGTCGCCGGCCATTCGCTCGATTACGGGCGTGCGTGCGCGGTGCTCCGTCTCTATGATGCGTTCCTGGCGCCGCTCGTTCGTTTTTCTCAGGCGGCCGGCATCACGCTCGTGATGACGGCGGATCACGGGAATGTCGAAGACATGCAGGCGCGTGGGCATACGTGCAATCCAGTGCCGTTTATCGCGTGCGGCCCCCACGAGCAGGAGCTTCGCGACAGCGTCTCATCGCTCGTGGATGTGACGCCGGCCGTCCTCAAGTTCCTGTGATTCCAAAACCGGCTCTTGACGCGTATTTCGCGATGTGCTACACTATGCAACCGTTTTCGGGCACGGAGAGGTGGCAGAGCCTGGTTGAATGCACATGACTCGAAATCATGCATACCCTCACGGGTATCGGGGGTTCGAATCCCTCCCTCTCCGCCAGTTCTGGATCGGGTTTCCGGTTGGCCGATTCTGCGGGCGTAATTCAATGGCAGAATAGGAGCTTCCCAAGCTTCTTACGTGGGTTCGATTCCCATCGCCCGCTCCATTCTCCGCGAGCGAAAATTCGCTATTGCGTTTCCTTTCGCGACATGGTAAAATACGCGCACTTTTTTGAAAGGCACCAGAGAAAATGAAAGACGGCATCCATCCCAAGTACGAAGACGCGACGATCACGTGCGCGTGCGGCAATGTCATCAAGACGCGTTCCACCAAGGCGGAGATGCAGGTGAACACCTGCTCCAAGTGCCATCCCTATTTCACCGGTCAGAAGACGATGGTGGACACGGAAGGCCGCGTGGACTCCTTCAAGAAGCGTTACGCGAAGTTCCAGAAAAAGGCTTGATCCTTCGGTTCTGGCGAGAAAAGGGCGTCTGGGCTCAGGGCCCGGGCGCCTTTCTTTTTCCATGGTGGCGAAAGCGCAGATCGAAAGCGTACTGGCGCGTCTGGCGGCCGTCGAGGCCGCCATGGGCGACGCGTCCGTGATCGCGGACGCGAAACGCTACCGCGAGACGGTGCGCGAGCATACGCGCCTCAAGAAGCTTGAGGGTGCGGCGCGTGCGTATTTCAAGATTCTTTCCGACATCGAGGGGAATAAGTCGCTCTTGGACGACCCTGACTTCGGTCCCGACGCGAAGGCCGAGCTCGAGCAGCTCGAGGCCGAAGTCGCGCCCGCCGAGAAGAAGGTGGAGGCGGCGCTTTTGCCGGCGGATCCGTTCGAGGGGCGCAACGCGTGCTTCGAGATCCGCGCGGGAACGGGTGGCGAAGAGGCGGCGCTTTTTGCGGGCGATCTCTTCCGGATGTATTCGCGCTACGCCGAAACGCGCGGCTGGAAGATCGAGGTGATGGGCGCAAACGCCACATCGCTTGATGGTTACAAGGAAATCCTCTTCACGGTGCAGGGGGATGGCGCCTACGGCGCATTCCGGTTCGAATCGGGCGGGCATCGCGTGCAGCGCGTGCCGGTGACGGAGGCGCAGGGCCGCATCCACACCTCGGCGGCCACGGTGGTGGTGTTTCCGGAGGCGGACGAGGACGACGGCGACTTTGAGATCCCCGAGAAGGACTTGCGCATCGATATCTTCTGCGCCGGCGGACACGGCGGGCAGGGTGTGAACACCACGTATTCGGCAATCCGCATGACGCACCTTCCGACGGGCCTTGTGGCGCAATGCCAGGACGAGCGCAGCCAGCAGCGCAACAAGGAGAAGTGCCTGGCGACGCTCAAGGCGCGCATCCTGGACCAGAAGCGGCGCGAGGATGAGGCGAAGCTAGGCGCGAATCGGCTGTCGCTGCGTGGTTCTGGCGACCGTTCCGAGCGTATCCGCACATACAATTTCCCGCAGAACCGTCTGACGGACCATCGCGTGGACCTCACGCTCTACGCGCTCGACCGCATCGTTGAAGGCGAGCTCGAGCCGGTTCTTTCCGCACTGGCGGAGAAGGATGTCTCCGATCGCATCGCCGCTGCCCTCGCGTAAGCGTGGGTGTTGTGCTGTCCGTTTCGTTTTTCCGGTTTGCGACTCGTTTTGGTCGCGGCGCAGGACGGGATAGGTGCCGCCGGGCGCGGGACGCGCCCGGGTACGCAATAGGCGCGTGGATGCTACGTCTGCGCAGTGGGGGCGACTGCCCCTTGTGCCTAGGCGTTGAACGTGGCATACTTTTGGGCATGAAAAAGCCCTTCATCAACGACGACTTTCTGCTCACCACGAAAACGGCGCGCGCGCTTTACCACGAGCACGCCGAAAAAATGCCGATCATCGACTACCACTGCCATCTGCCGCCGAAGGAGATCGCGGAGGACAAGCGCTGGAGTGACATTACCGAGGTCTGGCTCGGCGGCGACCACTA
>DCIH01000093.1:34548-35284 GCA_002317575.1 Verrucomicrobia bacterium UBA1731
GCTCTTCGACTGGTCGCACCTCGAACTCGCGCGCCACTTCGGCGTCACCGAACGGCTCTGCGGCGAAAGCGCGAAGCGCATCTACGCGAAGTGCAACCGTGCGCTCGCCAGGAAGGATTTCTCCGCGCGCGGGCTCATGAAGAAATCGAACGTGAAAGTCGTCTGCACCACGGACGATCCGGACGACGATCTCCGTTTCCACGAGCAGATCGCGGCCGAAATCCCTGTCCGCCGCAGTCGCGGCGAAGGCGGATTCGGCACGAAAATCCTGCCCGCGTGGCGTCCGGACCGCATCCTCAAGGAGGCGGTTCGCACGAAGAAGGATCCGATGGAACATCTCGCCGAGCGCCACAAATACTTCGAGGCGCACGGCTGCAGGCTCTCCGATTACGGTCTCGTGGACATCCCCGAGTCCGGCCGCTACGCCGACTACCTTTTCGAATGCCTCAAGCTGGACGCGCAGGCCGGCTGGACCACGCAGCTCCACTTCAACTGCATCCGCGACCTGAACACGAAAATGTTCCGCATGATGGGTCCGGACACGGGCTACGACGCGATCAACGATTCGTCGCCCGCGAAGGGACTCGCGAAACTCCTGGACCGTCTCGAGCAGGCGGACGCGCTGCCGCGCATGATCCTCTACTCCCTCAATCCGAACGACACGGAAGCGCTCGCCACGATCATGGGTTGCTTCCAGAAGTCGCCCGACCGCGGCAAGATCCAGCTCGGCGCGGCG
>DCIH01000093.1:35310-35984 GCA_002317575.1 Verrucomicrobia bacterium UBA1731
TCCTGGACCAGAAGGACGGCATGAAAAAGCAGCTCGAAGCGCTGGCGGCCTTGGGCGCACTCGGAAACTTCGTGGGCATGCTCACGGATTCGCGTTCGTTCCTCAGCTATACGCGCCACGAGTACTTCCGTCGTCTCCTGTGCCAGAAGTTCGGCGAAGAGGTCGAGCGCGGCGAAATCCCCAACGACATCAAATGGCTCGGCGGCCTCGTCGAGGACATTTCGTACAACAACGCCAAAGACTATTTTGGTTTTTGACGCGTTCGCGCGCATGCGTGCAAGAAACGGCGCGATGTGGTATAATTCGCGCCTTATGAACATTTTGAAGATGATTTTGGGCACGAAGAATGCCCGCGAGCTGAAGCGTCTCAAGCCCCTGGTCACCGAGATCAACCGCATCGAGAAGGAATACCAGGACAAGAATTTCACGGACGCGGACTTCCCGCGCATGACCGCCGCGTTCAAGAAGCGCGTCGCCGAAGGCGAGCCCCTGGACACGATTCTCCCCGAGGCGTTCGCGCTCGTGAAGAATGCCTGCCGCCACCTCATGGGCACCACCGAGGAGGTCTGCGGCCATGTGCTCACGTGGGACATGATTCCGTTCGACTGCCAGCTCGTGGGCGGCATCGTCCTCCACCAGGGCAAGATCGCGGAAATGCAGACGGGCGAAGGCAA
>DCIH01000093.1:36027-37059 GCA_002317575.1 Verrucomicrobia bacterium UBA1731
CGATGTACCTGAACGCGCTCGCCGGCAAGAATGTGCAGGTCGTCACCGTGAACGACTACCTCGCCAAGCGCGACGCCACCTGGATGGGCCACCTCTACAAGTACCTCGGCCTCACCGTGGGCTGCATCCAGAACTCGATGGACTCCGCCGAACGCCGCGCGCAGTACCTTTGCGACATCACCTACGGCACCAACTCCGAATTCGGTTTCGACTACCTGCGCGACAACGGCATGGCCGTGGAGCCCGAGCAGGTGGTGCAGAACGGCCACCATTTCGCGATCGTGGACGAAGTGGACTCGATTCTCATCGACGAAGCCCGCACGCCGCTCATCATTTCCGGTCCCGCGACGGTGTCCACGAGCGCGCAGTATGTCGCGATGCGGCCGCTCGTGGAGTCGATCGTGCGCGTCCAGACGCAGCAGTGCAACGGCTTCATCGCGGAGGCGAAGAAGGCGCTCGCCGACGGCGACATCGAGGCGTGCAAGCGGAAGATCTACCAGGTCTACCACTCGATGCCGAAGCACAAGCAGATGCTGCACATGTTCGAGGACGCCAACATCCGCAAGCTCCACGAAGACGTGGAAATGCAGATGCTCTCCGAAATGCGCAAGCAGGAAGGCATCGAGCTGCGCGGAAAGCTCTATTTCACGATCGACGAGCGCACGCGCGAAGTGGCGCTCACGGATCTCGGCTGCGACGTGATGAACCCGCAGGATCCGAAGATGTTCGTGATTCCCGATCTGCCCGCGGCGATGTCCGAACTTGACGGCGACACGACGCTTTCCGACGAGGAGCGCATGGAGCGCAAGCGCGAAGTCCAGGCGGACTTCATGGAGCACTCCCAGCGCGTCCACGTGGTGGACCAGCTCCTCAGGGCCTACTGCCTGTACGAACGCGACGTGGACTATGTGGTGCAGGACAACCATGTGTACATCGTGGACGAATTCACGGGACGCATTCTCCCTGGCCGCCGCTGGTCGGACGGTCTCCACCAGGCCGTCGAAGCCAAGGAAGGCGTGGAGATCGAGAAGG
>DCIH01000093.1:37082-39413 GCA_002317575.1 Verrucomicrobia bacterium UBA1731
GCGACGATCACGATCCAGAACTATTTCCGTCTGTACAAGAAGCTCGCCGGCATGACCGGCACGGCCGAAACGGAAGCGCGCGAATTCAAGGACATCTACAAGCTCGACATGGTGTCCATCCCCACCAACAAGCCGGTAAACCGCGTGGACGGCAACGACCAGATCTACCGCACGCAGCGCGAAAAGTACAAGGCGATCATTGAAGACGTCCGCGAGCGCCACGAGAAGGGCCAGCCCGTCCTGCTGGGCACGATGACGGTGGACACCTCCGAAGTCCTCTCGCGCATGCTCAAGATGGCGAAGATCCCGCATGAGGTGCTGAACGCGAAGAACCACGCGCGCGAAGCAGAAATCGTGTCGATGGCGGGCCAGAAGGGCGCGGTCACGATCGCCACGAACATGGCCGGCCGCGGCACGGACATCAAACTCGGGCCGGGCGTGATCGAATTGGGCGGTCTGCACGTGCTCGGTTCCGAGCGCCACGAGTCCCGCCGCATCGACCGCCAGTTGCGCGGCCGCTGTTCGCGCCAGGGCGACCCCGGCAGTTCGCAGTTCTACATCTCGCTCGAAGACCAGCTGATGCGACTCTTCGGCAGCCAGAAGCTTTCCGGCATCATGCTTCGCCTGGGCATCCAGGAGGGCGAGGTGATGGAGCACCGCTGGCTCAACAAGTCCGTTGAGACGGCCCAGCGCCGGGTCGAGCAGCAGCACTTCGCGGTGCGCAAGCGCACGCTCGAGTTCGACGACGTGATGAACAAGCAGCGCTCGATCGTGTACGATTTGCGCGGCCTCATCCTCACGGGCGACGCGGCCACGGTGCACGGCACGATCCTGGATGTGATGAACGACGTGATCATGACGCAGGCCGAGCGCTGCCTCTTCGACGCGAAGAACGGTTCGCTGTCCGACTTCCTCACATGGGTGGGCATGAACTTCCCCGTGATGGTGAACGAAGAGGATATCAAGCCGCTGATGGGAAATCCGCAGGCGGCCGGCGAACTCGTGATGAAGCTCGTGAAGGAGGCGTACGAGGCCAAGTGTGCGAACGAGGATCCGCGCGTGTTGCCGTTCATGGAACGTGGCGTGTTCCTGAGCTGCATCGACCGCCAGTGGCAGGATTACCTCCGTGCGATGGACGATCTGCGCCACGGCGTCAATCTTCGCGCCTACGGTCAGCGGGATCCGCTCGTGGAATACAAGCGCGAGGCGTTCGACATGTTCGAGCAGCTGATGAACGCGATCAAGGTCGAGGTGGTGAACACCGAGTTCCGCGCCACGACTGCCGCGAACATGCGTCGCATCATTGCCGCGCAGATGGCGGCCGAGGCGAAGACGAACGCAGACGCGTTCGAGCAGAACTCCGCCGTCACGGAAGACGAGGAGTCGGAAGCCGCCGAGTCCGGGCCGCGCGCGGTGCCGACATCGGAGCCGGCGCGCGCATCTGGTCCCGTTTCGGCCCAGGATGCGTTCGCCGCGCTGATGGGCGTCCGGCCCGACCAAGTGCGTCCTGCGGGCGGCGCTCCGCGTCCCGCGGGCGGCATGCCGACGGTCGGACGCAACGACCCGTGTCCGTGCGGCAGCGGCAAGAAGTTCAAGAAATGCTGCGGCAAGAATTTATTCTGAGATGAAACTCAAGCGTCGGGTGTGGGTTGAGGTCGATCTCGCGCAGCTCAAACGCAACTACGCGAAGATCGCGGCGGCGGTAAAGCCCGCCAAGGTGTTGTGCGTGCTGAAGGCGAACGCCTACGGCCTCGGCGTGGAACCCTACGCCCGCGCGCTGGTGGACGCCGGTTGCACGGGTTTCGGCGTCGCCGAGCCGTTCGAAGCGCTACAGCTTCTTGATTTGTTCCGCAGGATGAAGCGCGCGGACCTTTCCGTGCAGATGCTCTCGTCCGTGTTGCCGGACGAAATCGAGCCGATGGTGCGCGCGGGCGTCATTTTGCCCGTGATCGACGTTCCCACGGCCAAGCTGATCAACCGCGCGGCAGCGAAATGCGGCGTGCGCGCCAAGGTCCATTTCAAGCTCGACACGGGTATGGGCCGCCTCGGCATTCTCGCGAAAGACGCGCCGGCCGTGATCCGCGAAGTCGTCAAGTTTCCGCATCTCGACTGCGAGGGGATATTCTCGCATTGTCCGATGGCCTACGATCCCGCCAATCCGTTCACGGAGGAGCAGATTGACCTGTTCAAGGCCATTCTCGCGGATGTCGCGAAGGACGGCATCGCGTTCAAGAAAGTGCATGTGGCGGCGTCGGACGCGATCAACAATTTTCCGCGCGCGAAGAAGGCGCCGTTCAATTGGGTCCGGACGGGCATCAACCTGCACGGCAG
>DCIH01000093.1:39420-46546 GCA_002317575.1 Verrucomicrobia bacterium UBA1731
CTTCGACCCGAACGGCAAGCGCGCGCTCAAGGTGAAGAGCGTGCTCACGCTCAAGACGCGCGTCGCGCAGGTGCGCGAGTTGCCGGCCGGCACGACGCTCGGCTACGGGCGCACATGGTGTCTGGGCAAACCCACGCGCGTGGCGACCATTTCCGCGGGCTATGCGGACGGCCTGCCGCTGGCGCTCACGAACCGCGGGCATGTGCTCGTGAACGGCAGGGCGTGTCCCGTCGTCGGGCGCATCTCGATGGACTACACCACGGTGGACGTGTCGCGCGCTGGCGCGGTGAAGCCCGGCGACGAGGTGATTTGCTTGGGCGGCTCCGGCAAGGGCGCGATCACGCCGGACGACTGGGGCAAGCTCAAGGGCACGCATGCGTACGAAGTCATCTGCGCGCTCGGCAATCGTGTCGAGCGCCAGTACATCGCTTCGGCGGACCGTTGACTTTTTTAAGGGGGGAAGACATGAAGAACCTGGCGAAACTCCGGATTTTGACGGTGCTTCTGGCGGTTGTTACGCTGGCGCTCGCGCTTGAGTCCGCGCGCGAACGCGCGGCGTGCGCCAGCGCGACCGGCAATCTCGAACTCACGTTCGCGAATGTCGTCGACCGTGTCCGCGATATCGACGTGAAGCTGCAAGCCGCGACCGTGCTCACGGACGACGCCAATCTGATGAAGGCGCGCGCGCTGGCGCTTTTGATCGAGACGAAGCCGGGCGTCATCGGCGACGCCGAAGCGTTCGAGGCGGCGCGCAAGGCCCTCGATGTGGACGAAGTCGTCGTCTGCGACGCAAACGGCGTCGTCGTCGCCAGCGCGCCGAAGAACCGCCTGGGCTACGACATGAAGTCCTCGCCCCAATCCGCCGCCTTTCTGCCGGCCATCTCGGACAAATCGTTCTCCTTGGCGCAGAAGCCCCAAAAGCGCAGCGCCGACGGCGAGACATTCCAGTACGCCGGCGTGGCGCGTCAGGACAAGCCGGGCGTCGTGCAGGTGGGCGTGAGCGCGAAGCGTCTCGAGGAAATGAAGGCGCTGGCGGGATTGGATGATGTCGCCCAGACATCGCGCGTGCGGCGTGGCGGATTCCTGAAGGTCGAGAAGACCGGGGACGAGTCGTCCGAGGTGCCGCCGTCGATCGCCGCGTTCGTGCGCGACGGACGGAATGTCCTGTGCAAGACCGCAGTGTTTGGCGGTCGCCGTGTTTCCGTGGGCATTCCGCTGCCGTGGTCTCCACTGGCGGGCACGGCGGTGTTCGCCGTGCTGCTCGTCCTTTCGGCCGTCTTGTTCCTGGCCTTGCTGCGCATGGTCTTCGTTCGCGGTGACGCGGCGCCGCCCCATCGCGCGTTTACATGCGTTTTCGCATGCGGCGTCGTTGCCGCATTGATTGTCGCCTTCGAGGCGGCGCGCGAACGGGGCCTGGCGGAGACGGTGCGCGAACAGCTGCTGCTCGAACTCGAAAACGCCTCGGGCCGCGTGCGGGCGACGGAGGAGAACCGCGTCCTGGCGGGTCGGATCACATCCGCGGTGAATGTCGCGAAGGCCCGTCTGACGGCCATGCTCGTGGCTGCCGACCCCGCCATGCTCGCGGACGCCGAACGGCTGGAGCGCGCCCAGGTGACATGCGACCTCGACGAAGTCCAGATCAGCGATGAAAAGGGCGTGCTCGTCGCCGGCATTCCGAAGACATTCGTGGGTTTCGACCTGCACGCGCTCGCGCAGACCGCCGCGTTCCTGCCGGCGGTCACAAACCGCGATTTTTCGCTGGTGCAGAAGCCCCAGCCGCGCGGCGTCGCGGGCGAACTCTTCCAATACGCCGGCGTGGCGCGCATCGACCGCCCCGGCGTCGTGCGCGTGGGCGCCGGATTGGGCCGTCTTGATGCGTTGCTGTCGCTGGCGGGCGTGGCCGAGAACGTCAATTTCGTCGATTTTAAGCGCGGCGGTTTCGTCGATGCGGCGCCCGAGGCGGAATCGGGCGACCCGGTTCGCGGCTACTACGGCCGCGAACGCGACGGCCGCCGTTACCTCTGTCTCTCCACGACATGCGGCACGACGCGCGTCATGGTGGGCGAACCCGCGCCCATGGAGATGCTGGCGAACCGCAGGATGTTCGCGGGGGCTCTCTTCCTGGCGACATTGCTCTTCCTGTGCACGCTGGCCGCATTGTCGCCGGACGCCATGACCGCGGCGCTCGCCCAGCTCAAGGCGTTCGGCATGTTCTTCCGGGGACTCGGTGCGTCCGGTCCGGCCGTGAACATGCCCTGGACCGGGCGTCTTCGCGCGGCGCTGTTCAATCCCGTCGTGTTCGTGTGCTCGGGTGCGTTCCTGTTCGTCGCCGGCGTCTCCTGGCTGGTGCAGACGACGATCGACGAGCGCAAGGCCGACGTGATGCTTTCAAACCGCGTCGACGGCGCGCTGTCGCAGGTGGGCATGGTCGACGAAAACGCCTCCGTCACCGGTGCGCAGCGGCCCGACGTGGCGCTTCTGTTCAAGACGCTCGCGCGCAAGAATCCGATCGGCCGGGACGGATTCATCCTGTGCACGCGGGACGACACGGGCGAGATCGTCGCCAACGGTTCCACCGAGACCCGTTCCGACGACACGCTCGCGCGCATCGGCTTCAACGCCGACCTGGCGCCGAAGGCCGGCGAGCCGTTCAACGCCTCGTTCTACGGATTCCCGTGTCGCGTCGTGTGGCGTCCGTACTCGGGTTTCCGCGTGTACGCCGTATTGCCGACGGTCGAGATCTCGCCGGTTGGAAACGCGCTCGGCACGATCGTGATCCTGTTCGTGGTGTTCGCCGTCTTCGCGTTCCTCGCCACGCGCCTCATCGATCTCGTCATGCGACTCAAGGACTTCATTGCCGCCGAGAAGGAACGCGTCCAGAAAGACATGGCGATGGCCACCACGATTCAGCGGTCGTCGCTGCCCGTGGTGTATCCGGACACCGATCACTTCAAGATCTTCGCGCTCATGGACACGGCGCGCGAGGTGGGCGGCGACTTCTACGACTTCACGAGCTTTCCCGACGGGCGCGAACTGTTTTTGATCGCGGACGTGTCGGGCAAGGGCGTCCCCGCGGCGCTCTTCATGATGAAGGCCAGGGCGACCGTTCGCGCGGCGGTCGCCGAAACATCGACCCTCGCGGAGGCGATCACGCTTGCGAACGATCGTCTCGCCGCCGAGAACGACGCGAACATGTTCGTGACGGCGTGGATCGGTCTGCTCGATCCCGCCACGGGTGTCGTCGAGTATGTGAACGCCGGCCACAATTTGCCGGTCGTCCGGCATGCGGACGGTTCCGTGGAATGGTTGGAGAGCAAGCGCGCGTTGGTGTTGGCGGCCATGGACGGCATTCCGTACAAATCGCAGACGGTGCAGCTCAAGGCGGGCGACAGCATCCTCCTGTACACCGATGGCGTCACCGAGGCCGTGGATCCGTCCGAAGCGCTCTACGGCGACGACCGCCTGCTCGAGACGGTGCGCAAGGCCGGCCCCGATTTCGTGGCCGCCGTCCGAGCCGATGTGGATGTGTTCGCGAACGGCGCCGAGCAGGCGGACGACATCACGATGCTGGCGCTTGACTACAAGGGGTGAGGTGTTGAAGGGACGCTATCCCGGCGTTCCGACAGTTGCGCGGCGGTCGCTCACATGGTACAATTCCTGCAAACACAAGGAGTTCGGCATGTATTTTTGCAGCAATTACGCGTTGGCGGTTTTGTTCTGCGTGGTGTGCATGTTTTGCTGGGGTAGTTGGGGCAATACCCAGAAGCTGGCTGGGAAAAGCTGGCGGTACGAACTCTTCTACTGGGACTATGTAATCGGTCTGTTGCTGTTCTCGTTGGCGGCGGGCCTCACGCTCGGCAGCGCGGGCGCGAATCCCGAATGGGGCTTCCTTGCGAACCTCAAGTCGTCCTGCGGCCCGAATTGGCTTTGGCCGTTAGCCGCCGGCGTCGTGTTCAACCTCTCAAACATCCTTTTGTCGGCGGCCATTGCTGTCGCGGGCATGAGCGTCGCGTTCCCCGTGGGCGTCGGCCTCGCGCTCGTGGGCGGCACCATGTTCAACTATCTGCAGGACGGCAAGGGCGTCTTGGCGCTCATCGCGGGCGGTCTCGCGCTCATCGTCACCTCCATCGTGTGCAACGCACTCGCGTTCAAGGCGAAGCAGAAGGCCGCCGGCGCGGCGGCGGACGCGTCCGCCACCAGGAAGGGGCTCGTGCTCGCCATTTTCGCGGGTCTGCTGATGATGTGGTTCTCGCCGCTCGTGAACAAGGTCGTGGACATGACGTTCATGGAAGGGGTCGTGGCGCCGCGCGCGGGCATGATGACGCCGTACACGGGCTTCTTCGTCTTTTCGGTGGGCATCTTCCTCTCCAACTTCATCTGGAACACGATCGCCATGAAAAAGCCCGTCTCCGGCGAACCGGTGGCGCTTGGCGCGTATTTCAAGGGCGGCTTCCCGATTCATCTCGTGGGCGCTTTGGGCGGCGTCATCTGGGGTCTCGGCACACTCCTGTCGTTCGTGACCGCGGGCGCGGCGGGCAAGGCCATTTCGTACGCGCTCGGTCAGGGCGCCACGCTCGTTTCGGCGCTGTGGGGCATTCTCGTGTGGAAGGAGTTTGCGGGTGCGCCGAAGACGTCGCACGCGCTCAACGCGGCGATGCTCGTTCTGTTCGTGGCGGGTCTGGCGCTGCTCGTGCTGGCGGGCGGTTGATTTAGGGAGGAGGCGCATCATGGCGGAAGAAATCGAAGTCATTCCCGAGTGGAAGATCAAGCACGCGTGGGCCCAGTGCATGAAGGACCCCAAGCTGAACCTCTATTTCTCCAACGCACCTTACGGCGCCAAACAGTACGTGGCGCTGGCGTTCTACTGCAAAGTGTTCGCCGACGAAGTGACCGAGTCCAAGTACAGGACCTACGTGTCGGAAGTCGAATCCGAAATGGGCGCGGACGACATGAAGTATGTCGCGCGCAACGACGACGACGCGGGTGCCAGGCGTTACTTCGCCGCGCGGTTGGCGGAACGCTTCCCCGAAGCCGCGGCGTCGCTCATTTCCGAGCGGATGGAATCGTCCGCGAATGCGTCCAAGGCGACGCCACACATCGAATTCCCGGGTTTTGGAGATCCGACCGAAGCGAAGCCGGCCGCCGCGTCGGCCGCGCGCCTGTCGATGCCCGTGTGGCTGCTGTCGGCGCTGTCGTTCGTGTTGCTCGTGGCGCTCGCCTGCGCGATCGTCTCGCGCCGCTCGCCTGCGCGCGCCGTCGCGCCGGTCGAGCCGAGCGCTCCGGAATGCGCCGTGTCGCAACTCGCGCCGCCGCCCGCGTCCGCCGACGCGAAAAGCGCCGCTGCGGAAGCCGAGGAGGAGCGGCGGGATGTCGCCGCGCGCGCGCTCATCCAGGAGCGGCAGCTACTGGAGGACGCCCGAAGCGCGCTGAACGAAGAGAAGCGCAAGCTCGCCGAGGAACGCGCGGCCCTTAAGAACGCGCGAGATGCGTTCGAAGCGGAAAAGAAGGATTTCGTCCAGCAGAAGAAGAAGGCGATGGAGGCGATTGCGGCCGAAGCCGAGAAAATCGCCGAAGCGGCGCAAAAACGGTGACGCACCATTGTCGTTTGGCCTTTCTTGTGGTATAATTCCCGCTCATTTTCAAAAAAGCGGATTTACTTCAAGAAAGGCTAATCAAATGAAGGTTGAAAAGAAGGTCGAAAAGAACGCGTGCGTGGTGTCCCTCACGGTGAAGGCCGAGCCGGACGAAATCAAGGACACGTGCAAGAAGGTGCTGAACGCGTTCGTGCGCAACGGCCACATTCCGGGCTTCCGTCCCGGCAAGGCGCCCGTGGAGGTCGTGAAGAACAAGTTCGCGAACGAAATCAAGCAGGAGACGCAGGGCGAATGCTTCCGCGCGCTGTACCCGAAGGCACTGGAAGAGTCCGGCTTGAAGCCCGTGGCGATGGAAGGCGTGACCGAGGCGACGCTCGCCCCCGAAACGGGCTTTTCGTTCACCGTTCTCGTCGAGGTTCGCCCCGAATACAAGCTGCCCAAGTACAAGGGCCTCGCCATCAAGGCCGGCGACACGACGGTCAAGGACGAGGATGTCACCAAGCAGGTCGAGGATTTCCGCAAGGCCTTCGCCAAGTTCGAGGACGCCAAGGATAGTGACCTGATCGACGACGGCGACTTCGTCCAGTTCGACTACGACGGCACGCTCAAGGGCAAGCCGCTCGCCGAAGTCGTGGACAATCTGCCGGCGGTGTGCGGTGCCAAGGGCTACTGGACGCAGCTCGAGGAGGGCCGTTTCCTTCCCGAAATCCTCGAAGGTCTCAAGGGGCTCAAGGTCGGTGACGAGAAGACGGTGAAGGTCAAGTTCGCTAAGGACAACGCACCCGAGCCGCTCAAGGGCAAGACCTGCGAGTACGCGCTCAAGGTGCTCGCGTTCCGCAAGCGCCAGCTGCCGGACGACGCGAAGTTCGTCGAAGACGCCAAGGCCGAGTCCATGGAGAAGATCCGTGCCGATGTGCGCGCCCGTCTCGAAAAGCAGGCCGCCGAAGCCGAAGCCGCGAACCGCAAGAACCAGGCGATTGAAGCGCTCGTGAAGAAGGCCGATTTCGATGTGCCGCCCGCGCTCGTCCAGCGCCAGACCGAGGCGTATCTGAGCCAGCTCGCGCAGCAGATGCAGTACGCCGGCGTCACGAACGAGTATGTCGAGCAGCACCGCGAGGAAATCCTCAAGGATGCGACCGAGCGCGCGACCACGCAGGTGCGTCTCTCCTACATTCTCCTCGACATCGCCGACGCCGAGAAGATCGAGGTTGATGAGAAGGACGAAGCCAAGCGCGATCAGGCCCGCGCCGAGAAGACGCTCGATTTCATCCTCGCCCAGGCGAAGTAAGTCCCGGATTTCCGCGCCATGAACGAAAAGAACTATCTGATTCCGATGGTCGTGGAGCAGACCTCGCACGGCGAGCGTTCCTACGACATCTATTCCCGCCTGCTGCAGGACCGGATCGTCCTTTTGGGCGGCGAAGTGACGGACGAATCCGCGAATCTCATCGTGGCCCAGCTCCTCTTCCTGCAGGCGCAGGACGCGAAAAAGGAAATCTCGATGTATGTGAACTCGCCGGGCGGCAGCGTCA
>DCIH01000093.1:46583-49645 GCA_002317575.1 Verrucomicrobia bacterium UBA1731
ACACGATGCAGTTCATCTCGTGCCCGGTGGCGACATACTGCATCGGCCAGGCCGCGTCCATGGGCGCGGTGCTGCTCACCGCCGGCGCGAAGGGCAAGCGCTACGCGCTCCCCAACGCGCGCATCATGATCCACCAGCCGTGGGGCGGCGCCGAGGGCAAGGCCTCCGACATCGAAATCACGGCCCGCGAAATTTTGCGTCTCAAGGAGCGCCTGAACGAGATTCTCGCCGAGCACGCCGGCCGGAAGTACGACGAGGTCGTCCGTGACACCGACCGCGACCACTTCATGAGCGCCGTCGAGGCCCAGGAATGGGGCTTGGTGGACAAGGTTCTCGTGCCGAAGAAGTAACGCCATGCCGCGCAAAAACGAAAATCCCCGCTGCAGCTTCTGCGGACGTTCGGCGCGTGACGGCGTGTCCGTGGTACCCGGTCCCGAAGGCGCCAACATCTGCAACGAATGCGCCTCGATGGTGACGGACATGTTCAACCAGGCCGCGAAGCAGATGCAGGCCTCCGTGTCCGTGCCCGCAAAGAAGAAGACGCCGGCGCTGGGTCCCGTGCCCACGCCGAAGGAGATCGTGGCCGAGCTCGACAGGTACGTAATCGGCCAGGACGCGACGAAGAAGATCCTCGCGGTGGCGGTGCACAACCACTACCGCCGTCTGGAAGCGCCGAAGACGAACGACGACGTCGAAATCGAGAAGTCGAACATCCTCTTGATCGGCCCCACGGGCTGCGGCAAGACGCTGTTCGCGAAGACACTTGCGCGCATGCTCAAGGTGCCGTTCGCGATCGGCGACGCCACGACGCTCACGGAAGCGGGCTACGTCGGCGAGGATGTGGAAAACCTCGTGCGCTACCTCCTGCAGAACGCGGGCGGCGACGTGGAACTCGCCAAACGCGGCATCATCTACGTGGATGAAATCGACAAGATCGCTTCGAAGACGGACAACGTGTCCATCACGCGCGACGTGAGCGGCGAAGGCGTCCAGCAGGCGCTTCTGAAGATTCTCGAAGGAACCACCTGCCGTATCCCGCCGAAGGGCGGCCGCAAGCATCCCGACCAGGAATACATCGAGGTGGACACCTCGAACATCCTGTTCATCTGCGGCGGCGCGTTCGTGGGGCTGGACCGCATCGTGGGCGAACGCTCCGGCAACCGCGTCATCGGCTACGGCGCCGTGGAAGAGGCGGCCGCGAAGGCGAAGGACGAAGGCGTCAATCCGCTCGACGTGCGTCCCGAGGACCTCGTGAAGTTCGGCCTCATCCCGGAATTCACCGGGCGCCTCCCCGTGATCACCGCGATGAAGGAGCTCACGGAAGACGAGCTCGTGCGCGTTCTCACGGAGCCGAAGAACTGCCTGGTCAAACAGTACGCGAAGTTGCTGGCGATGGACGGCGTGGAGCTCTCGTTCGAGCCGGAAGCGCTCAAGGCGCTCGCGCGCAACGCGATTTCCCGCAAGACGGGCGCGCGCGGTCTGCGCGCCGCGATGGAGCGCATCATGACGGATGTGATGTACGAAGCGCCGGGCGGCAAGGTCCGCAAGGTCGTCGTCACGGAAGAGATGGTCAAAGAAGGCCTCAAATGACGGTCACGCTGCTGAAGTCGAAACTGCACCGCATCCACGTGACGGAGGCGCAGCTCGATTATGTGGGTTCCCTGACGCTCGACGAAGACTTCATGGACGCCGCCGGCATCTTCAATTACGAGAAGATACTGGTGGCGGATGTGGAAAACGGCAACCGTTTCGAAACGTACGCGATCAAGGGCAAGCGCGGCACGGGTACGTGCTGTCTCAACGGCGCCGCCGCCCACAAGGGCAAAATCGGCGACCGTCTGATCGTGATGGCCTTCGGCCAGATGTCGCCCGAAGAAGCCGCCGGCTTCGAGCCCAAAGTCGTCTTCTTCCGCGAAGACGCCAATGTCCCCCGCGCCTGATGGCCCCTCTCGGCAGCGCAATTCGTCCAGAATTGCGCAGGGGGTAAAACACATCAAGTCATTGACTTTTGGAGCGGTTTGGCGTATCATTGGGGCGTTTTTCACGGAGACCTTGGGTTTCCGCGCGGGGTTCTTTTGAATTTTTTGACACAACAAGGAGATGAAAATGGCCGACAACATGCTGTTGACGATGGTGACGTACATCGAACGTGAGAACGGGGTGGACCGCGAACGCGTGCTGACGGCCATTGAGGAAGCCATTCGCAAGGCGGCCGCGAAGAATCCTTCCGTCACGAACGACCTGCGCGTTGAAATCGACCGCAAGACGATCACGCTTCACGTGTACGACACGATGGTCGTGTCCGACGAAGACACCGGCACCGGCTTCATTTCCATCGCCCGCGCGCGCCGCATCGATCCCGAGGCGCAGGAAGGCGACACGATCGAAATCGAAATCCCGGCCACCAAGCTCGGCCGCATCACGGCGCAGACCTCGCGCCAGACGTTCATGCAGCGCATCCGCGAGGCGATCCGCGACAACACCTTCAACGACTTCAAGGGCCGCATCGGCGAAATCGTCTCCGGCACCGTTTCCGGCCAGAACCGCCACGACCTCTACGTCATGGTCGGCAAGACGGAAATGATTCTGCCCGCCCGCGAGCGCATCCCCACGGAGGAGTACTCGGTGGGCGATCCCATCCGCGCGATCGTCAAGGACGTCAAGTCCGACGCCACCGGTCCGGCGGTGACGCTGAGCCGCGCAAACGGCGACTTCGTGCGCACGCTCTTCCGTCTGGAAGTTTCCGAAATCGCCGATGGCGTGGTGGAGATCATGGGCGTGAGCCGCGACCCGGGCTACCGCTCGAAACTCGCCGTGCGCACGATGGACGACAAGGTCGATCCCGTGGGCGCCTGCGTGGGCCTGCGCGGTGCGCGCGTGCGGAACATCGTCCGCGAGCTGAGCGGCGAGAAGATCGACATCGTCCGCTGGTCCGACGACATCAAACAGTACGTCACCCAGGCGCTCGCGCCCGCGAAGCTCGAAAGCGTGGAAGTGGATCCCGACGGCGAGAACACGGTGCACGTCACGGTGGCGCCCGACCAGTATTCGCTGGCGATCGG
>DCIH01000093.1:49663-62804 GCA_002317575.1 Verrucomicrobia bacterium UBA1731
CAAGCGCGGCCAGAACGTCCGCCTCACCTCCAAGCTCGTCGGCTGGCACGTGGAAGTGACGAAGGCGATGAACCTCGCCTCGTTCGAAGACCAGAAGGCGGAAGCGGTGAAGAATCTCGCCGAGATGTTCTCCATCTCCACGGCGCAGGCGACGCAGCTCGCCGACGCGGGCTTCCTTTCCGTGGAAGGCATTTTGGAGACGGACGTGGAGGACTTCGCCGCCGCGACGGGCCTCGACGACGTCACCGCCCACGGCCTCTACGCCGCGGCGCAGGCGGTCGCGGAGCTCACGGGCGCCGCCAATGTGGACGAAGAACCCGTCGCGGACGCCGAGTAAGCGCATTCGAGGACGTTTGACGGTCGGTTCCTGAGTGGAGATTTAAGCCATGAGAGTATATGAATTCACCCGCAAAACGGGCGTGACGTTCGCCAAGGTCGTCGAATTGGCCGAAGCGAACGACGTCGAAATCTATTCGCCGTTGAGCCAGCTCGATGCCGCCGACGTGGAAACGCTGAACGCGGCCTTCCTGAAAGCCGGCCCCGAGACGTTGCGCGCCGAAGCGCAGGCCGCGGCCGACCGCCGTCAGGCCAAGGCCGAAAAGGCCGCGAAGGCGCAGGTTTCCCGCAACCGCAAGCAGGCGGACGAGCTTGAGGCCCGCCGCCAGCGCGCGGTCGCGGTCTACAAGCAGCGCGGCGGCAAGATCGCGATGCCCGAGACGGCCAAGGCCGCCCCCGTGGCCGCCCCCAAGAAGCCGGCGCGCGAAGAGATCACGCTCGACCTGCCGCAGATGCCCACGGTGTCCATCGACATCTCCGAGCCCGAAGACGCGCCGGAACCGGCCGCCGCCGCCGCGTTCGACCGCGACGAAGACGATTTCGACGACGCGGACTATCTCCAGGGCAAGGATCGCAAGGAAAAGCCGTCCGCCAAGGCGTCCGCCAAGCAGGCGCAGCAGTCCGCGAAGCAGCCGCAGAAGCCGGCCGCGAAACCTGCGGCCGAGTCCGCGGCGAAGCCCGCCGCGCCCGCCGCAAAACCCCCGGCGTCCGCCAAGCCGGTCATCTCCGTCTCCAAGAGCGCGACCGCCGCGGCCGCCGCCGCGCAGCGCGTGGGCGGGTTCCGCGCCGGCTTCGCAAGCGTCTCGATGAAGACGAAGCCCGTCGTGCAGGCGGCTCCCGCCGTGACCGTGTCCGTCTCCAGCCGCGAAATATCCATCCGCGGCGCGGTGATCGTCAAGGAACTCGCCACGAAGCTCGGCGTCCGTCCGAACCGTCTCATCGCGGACCTCATGCAGCTCAAGGTCCTCGCGTCCATCAACCAGCGCGTCGAACCCGACGTGGCGACGAAGGTGGCGCAGAAGTACGGCTACAAGGTGAACGTCGAGCATGCGCGCGACGCCGCGAACAAGAAACCCGTTTTGAAGGCGATCGACGCGGACGACGAGATCCCCGAGGACAAGCCCGAGCAGATGCTGCCGCGCGGTCCCGTGGTGACGTTCCTCGGCCACGTGGACCACGGCAAGACGACGCTCATGGACTACATCCGCCACACGAAGGTCGCGGCGGGCGAAGCCGGCGGCATCACGCAGCAGATCTCCGCGTACCAGGTTGACGTGCAGGGCCGCAAGATCACGTTCCTTGACACGCCCGGCCACTCCGCGTTCAACGCGATGCGCCAGCGCGGCGCCCAGCTCACGGACATCGCCGTGATCATCATCGCGGCGGACGACGGCATCATGCCGCAGACGCAGGAGGCCATCAAGTTCGCGCGCCAGGCGGGCGTCCAGATCATGGTCGCGATCACCAAGTGCGACAAGCCGACGGCCGATCCGATGCGCGTGAAGCAGATGCTCCAGAAGGAGGGGCTCACGCCCGAAGACTGGGGCGGCGACATCGTGTGCTGCGAAGTTTCCGGCACGACCGGCAAGGGCGTGGACAGCCTGCTCGAGATGATGCTTCTGCAGGCGGACGTCCTGGAGCTCACCGCGAACCCGAACCGCCGCGCGAACGGCTACGTGATCGAAGCCGAGCTCGAGCAGGGTTTCGGCCCTTCCGCAATGGTGCTCGTTTCGGGCGGCACGCTCAAGGTCGGCGACGCCATTCTCGTGGGCGAGTATTTCGGCAAGGTCCGCTCGCTCATCGACGACCACGGCCGCCGCGTCAAGGAAGCGGCGCCCGGAACGCCCGTCAAGGTCACGGGCCTTTCCGGCGTGCCTGAGGCCGGCGCCGAGTTCCGCGTGATGCTGGACGAGAAACGCGCCCGCACGCTCGCCGAAGAGACCGCGCGCCTCCGCAAGGAAGAGGAGCTTTCCCACACCAAGGCGGCGTCCCTCGATGACCTCCTGAGCCAGATGGGCGCGGACGGCAAGCGCGAGCTCTCCGTCATCGTCAAGTCCGACACGCAGGGATCCCTCGAGGCGATCGTGAACGCCCTGCGCGAGATCAAGAGCGAGAAGGTTTCGCTCAAGATCATCGGCACCGGCACGGGCAACGTGTCGATGACGGACGTGAAGAGCGCCGCCGCCGGCAAGGCCACGATCGTGGGCTTCGACATCGGAAACGATTCCGGCGTGCAGGGCCAGGCCCGTCACGACGGCGTGAAGATCACGTCGTTCCGCATCATCTACGAGCTCATGGACCATGTGAAGAAGTGCATGCTCGACCTGCTGCCGCCGGAATACAAGGAGGTGGTGAAGGGCCATGCGGCCATCAAGGCCGTGTACGACATCGGCAAGGTCGGCAAGATCGCCGGTTCGCAGATGCTCGACGGCACGCTTCTGTCGACGGCCCGTTACCGCGTGCTGCGCGGCAAGGAGAAGCTCTGGGAAGGCAAGCTCCAGTCGCTCAAGCACTTCAAGGACGAGGTCAAGGAAGTCACCGGCCAGCAGGAGTGCGGCGTCCATTTCGCGGGCTTCGAGAAGTTCGCGGAAGGCGACGTGGTCGAGTGCTTCGTGCTCGAAGAGCTGCCGCGCACGCTTTGAGGCGGCCCGCGGGAAAGGAACCGACCATGGGCGTGGACCGGCTTGAACGGGTGGACTCGCTTCTGAAGCGGGTGATTGCGGACGCGATGTTCCGTGTGATGCAGTCCGACGACGTCAATCCCGGGCTCATCACGGTGACGGGCGTCCAGTGCGCGAAAAATCTCCGCAACGCCACGGTGCGCGTGAGCGTGTTCGGCGACGAAGCGCTGCAGAAACGCGCGCTCGGGCATCTCGTCCACCACACGCGCGATTTCGAGCGCACGATCAACCGCGAGGTCCGCATGAAGTTCACGCCGGTTCTCCGTTTCGAGCTCGACCATTCGCTCGAGAAGGGCGACCACGTGCTGGCGATCCTGAACACGCTGGACGCTGCGGACGGTTCGGCGCCGGAGGCGGCGGAAGATGGCGAACCTCGGTAACATCGCGATGCTCGCGGAACTTGACGGCGCGATCCTCGTGGACAAGCCCGTCGGCATTTCCGCGCACGACGTGATGAAGGCCGTCAAGACGCATTTCAATCTCGTCAAGATCGGACACGGCGGCACGCTGGACGCGACGGCTTCGGGGCTCTTCATTCTGCTTTTGGGCGACGCGACGCGCTTTTCCAACGACATGATGGGAGCGGACCGCTCGTGGTCCGCGGAGCTCGTCCTCGGCCGCGAGACGGACACCGGCGACCACGCCGGCAACGTCGTTTCGGAGAAGGACGCCGCGGGCGTCACGCGCGAGGCGTTCGACGCCGCGCTCAGGGAGTGGCGCGGCGACGTGTATCAGGCGCCGCCCGAATTTTCCGCCGTCAAGATACCCGACAAGCAGGGATACGAAATCGTGCGCACGGCGGAAGGCGACGCGTTGCGCGAAAAGCTCGTGCACGTGTACAAGTACGACATGCAGGCGTTCGAGCCGCCGCTGGCGCGGCTTGAAATCCGCGCGGCAAAAGGCGTTTCCGTTCGCGCGCTCGCGCGCGATCTGGGACGCACGCTCGGTTGCGGCGCGTCCGTCGCGGATTGCCGCCGCGTTCGTTGCGGCGAATGGAACGTCGTGGACGCCATCCCGTTCATGTCGCTTCTGAAACTCGACGCGGTCGATTTCAAGAACCGCGTCGTTCCCCGCACGGCTTTTCCGCGGCCATGAAGCTCGCGATTGGATTCTTCGACGGCGTGCACCTGGGCCATCGGGCGATTCTTGCCGGGGCGGATGCCGCGTTGACCTTTTCGAACCATCCGATTTCCGTTCTGGCGCCCGAACGCGCGCCTAAGCTCATCATGTCGCAGACCGCACGGTTGGCGGAACTGAAGAAGGCCGTGCCGACGGTGCACGTTCTCGCGTTCGATGCCGCGCTTGCGTCCGTCTCGTCCTTGTCGTTCCTGAGACGCCTGATGCACCGTTTCCCGGATCTGGAGACGGTTCGCTGCGGCGACAACTGGCGATTTGGCGCGGGCGGCGCGGGCGACGCGCGGTTTCTGCGCGAGCACGGTCTTCGCGTGGACGTCGTTCCGTACGCCACGTGGCGGGGGTTCCGCGTTTCTTCCACGCGCATCCGCACCGCTTTGGCCGACGGCGACGTCGCCGCGGCCACGGCGATGCTCGGCCGGCCTTATGCGCTGGAGGGGACGGTGCGTGCCGGCAAGGGCCTCGGGCGCGATCTCGGATTTCCCACGGTCAATGTCGTGCCGGATGCGGAACCGCCGCTTCGTTTCGGCGTGTACGCCGTGGACACGCCGCTTGGCCGCGGACTCGCCAATTGGGGCCTTGCGCCCTCGGCGGGCGACGCCGCCTGGATGTCGCCCGTTTTGGAAGTTCATCTTGAAGATCGCCCCGCATCCGTGCCGGAGCGGCTGGGCGTGACGATCCGGCGGTTCGTCCGCGACGAACGGAAATTCGACACGCGCGAAGCGCTGGTGGCGCAGATCGCCGCCGACGTCCAGGCCGCTTTCTGACGCGGCGCGCGGATTCCGTTCAGAACAATCCGCCGCGCGCAAGACGCGCCGCGAGGACGGCGCATGCGCATGCGTCGTACAGCGCGTCGTGCCACGTCCGGCCCGGGCACAATGCGTCGACTTCCGCCTGCAAACCGAACGCCGCGATCAAATCGCCGAGCGCGTAACTCTCCAATTTCGGGTATCGGGCGCGTGCGAACCGCAGCGTGTCGATCCACGGGCCGAACGCCGTCATCGGCGCGAGCTTCGTGAGCATCGTGCGCTCCGTCGAGACGTTGTGCGCCACCAGGGGACGTCCCAAGAGCCGCGCGCTGATTTCGGGCCACAGCGACATCGGTTCGGGCGCGACGGCGAGTTCGTCGCGGCGTTCTGCGTAACGGCCCACCGCGCGCGGCGAAAAAGGGCGATTTCCCACGCGGAAGAGCGTCTCCCACTTCGTCTCGGGAACGACTTCGCCGTCGACGACGTCCACGAGCCCCAGTTGCCAGGGTTCGTTCGGCCATCCTTTCACCACGCCCGTGGTCTCGAAATCAAGCACCGTGAATCGCATCGCGTCACTCCCTCGGATCGGAAACGCATTTCACCGCCACCGACAGCCCAACGCCCATCAGCGCGAGAACGACGAGCGCGGGATGCGGACGGAACACGAAGAGACACAAGCTCGCGAAGCCGACTCCGAAGAACACGTGCGAGAAGAGCGTCCGTGTGCGCGCGTCGAACGCGATCCGCACGCGGAATCGGTTCGTGTCGATCGGATCCACCAGAAGTGTGCGCATTTCGCCCGCCGCGCTCGCACGGCTCAGCCGCAGCGGCACGGGATGCTCGGGAAGCCACCGTCGCCGCAACGAAAACTTCTCGTCGCCACAACCGTCCACACGCGCGACCATTTCGCCGTCCGCGGGGTCGAAATCGAGCCAGGCGTCCACCCCTTCGGCGCCGTGCACCACGAGATTGAGCCGACGTGGACGCGCATCCAGTTCGCGCGCGATTTCGCGGAACCATTCCGCGAGTTCAGCGGGCGTCGTTTCCGCGCCGAGGTACAGATGCGCGGGCTGGCGGACGTACCGCCGCCAGAGTTCCCGCACGCGGTTCATGCCAGCGGCTTCACCATCGCGATTTCGGGACACGTGAAGGGGTCCGCGTGCTTCGTGCAATGGATGCAGCCCGAATAGAGCTTGTGCATCACGCGGCTTTTCGGGATTTCGCCGAAACCGAGACGCTTGAAAAAGCCGGGTGCGAACGTAAGCACCAGCGCTTCCGAGGCGCCGAAGGCGGAGACGCGCGCGATCACGGCCTCCACCAGCGCCTGGCCGAGACCCTGTTTGCGGTAGGGCGCGCGGACGGCGACTGACTGGATCTCCACCGTGGCGCGGTCGTGTGCGCCGATTTCGGGGAGCACGGAATACGTCGCGCAGCCGGCAAGTTCGCCGTCCACTTCCGCGACCACGAACCGGTCGAGGTTCGCGACGACGTCGCCCATGGGCTTCGGCACAAGCTCGTCCTTGTGCAGGTGAATGAGCGCGAAAATCTTCTCGGCATCCGACAGCCGGGCCGACCGCAATGTGGTGTTTTGCTTCACGGCGGACATTATATCACGCATTTTGGCTGTTCGGTAGTCGATTTCCCCGAAAATTGATTTAATGCCGATGAAATATAATTCACGGTTTTCCGATGAGTCGATTTTGGGTGGTGGATTCCGGATGTCGCCTGGCGGATGCCGCCAACGACAGACCTGCCAATTGGAAGCCGACAGCGGGCAGCTCGTGCTACGTGTTATAATGGTCGCCATGTTTTTCGCAACTATCCTCTTGGCGGCGGTTGGCGCGACGGCGGACTTTTCGCCGGCGGCGTACGCCGCGCTTCCCGCTTGGGAAAATCCCTACGTGACGAGTTCCAACCGGCTGCCGGCGCGCACCGTGATGGTGCCGTGCCCGACGCGCGATCTGGCGCTCAAGATCGCGGCGCTGAAGGAAACGCGCGACGCGTCGCCGTTCGTCCTTTCGTTGAACGGAAAATGGGATTTCCGCTGGGCCAAGGATCCGTACGCGGAACCGGGACCGTGGACCAGGATCGACGTGCCGTCCTGCTGGCAGCTGCAGGGACTCTACGATCCGCCGCAGTACTGCAACGTCGAGTATCCGCATGTCGTCGATCCGCCGCGGATCATGACGGCGCCGCCGCCGAACTTCACGCAGCACGCGATGCGCAATCCCACGGGACGGTACAAGCGCGAATTCGTTCTGCCGAAGCGTTGGGAGAACCGCAAGGTGACGCTGCATTTCAACGGCGTCGCCTCGGCGCTCGAAGCGAAAATCAACGGAACGGAGGTCGGCTATTCCGAGGACAGCCGTCTGCCGTGCGAGTTCGACGTGACGCCGTTCGTGAAGATGAACGGCGCGACGAACGTGATCGAGGCGACCGTCTACCGCTGGTGCGACGGTTCGTATCTCGAGGATCAGGACCTCTGGCGGCTTTCGGGCATCTACCGCGACGTGTATCTTGTCTCCGAACCCAAAGGCGGCGTGTACGACGCCGTGGTGGAGACGGCGCTTTCGGACGACTTCACCCGCGCGTCGGTGCGGCTCGCCCTCACGGGCGGCACGATCTTCCAAAAGCTGGAACTTGTGGATCCGAAGGGGCGCACGGTGGGGACGGTCACCAACGCCGCGGAGAAAATCTACGTGCAGAATCCCGAACTGTGGAACTGCGAGCGGCCGAAGCTCTACACGCTGGTGCTGCTGGCGGACCAGACCTTCTACGCGTTCAACGTCGGTTTCCGGAAGGTGGAAATCAAGGACGCCGTGCTGAAGGTGAACGGCAAGCGCATTCTCGTGAAGGGCGCGAACCGCCACGAGATGAACCCGAGCACGGGCTACACGCTGACGCCCGCGGACATGCACCGCGACGCCGAACTGATGAAGAAGTTCAACGTGAACGCCGTTCGCACGTGCCATTATCCGGACGATCCGCTGTGGTACGACGTCTGCGACAAGGTCGGATTCTGGGTCGTGTGCGAGGCGAACGTGGAATCGCACGGCATGGGCTATGGCGAGAAGACGCTCGCGATCCGTCCCGACTACGCGGCGCAGCACGTCGAGCGCGGCACGCGCATGGTGGCGACCTACCGAAACCATCCGTCCGTGATCGTCTGGTCCATGGGAAACGAGGCGGGCTTCGGGGACAACTTCCGCGAAGAATTCAAGGCGATGAAGGCGTTGGACGCGACGCGTCCCATCCAATACGAGGGCGCCTGCGAATCGCGCAAACACGAAAACTTCCCCGAGACGGAAATCGAGTGCCCGATGTATGCGCCCGCGTTCTCCACGGGCCATTCGCATTTCGACTACGCCGGCTTCACGTCCGTGGAGGACTACGTCAAGAACGCGAAGAAGCCGCACGTTCTCTGCGAGTACGCGCTCCAGATGGGCAACTCGACGGGTGACTTGCAGAACTACTGGGACCTCGTCGCGAAACATCCGTCCGCGCAGGGCGGCTTCATTTGGGAATTTGCCGACCAGGCGTTGTGGTCCACCACCAACAACAACGCGCAGCAGGCGGGCCGTCCGCCGTTCCTCGCCTTCGGCGGCGACTTCGGCGACAAGCCGAACGCCTCGTGCTTCAACTGCAACGGGTTCTTCGACGCGTTGCGCCATCCGCGTCCGGGCGCGTACGAAATCCGCAACGTCTACCGCGACGTGTTCGTCGACGAATGCGATTTCGAGAACATGACCGTCACGATCCGGAACGGCTTTCTGTTCCGGAATCTCGACGGATTCCGCTGCGCGTGGCAGTACGCCGTGAACGGCATGCCGTCCTATCACGGCAGTTTTTCGCTGCAGGGCCTTGAAGCCGGCGCGAGCAAGCTCGTCAGCTTGATGGACACGCTCCGGCCCAAGCCGCCGCACCCGGACACGCGCCGGGGCGAGCGCACGCTCACGTTCGCGTTCTTCGACGGCGCGCGCGGCGAAGTCGCGCGTCTGCAGTGCCGCAAGGACGAATGGCGGTGGCGCCGTCGTCTCGACGCGGCGAACGTCACGTGGACGCAAACCACGAACGACGCGTCGCGCGTCGCGTTCGGCGGAAACGGATTCGAGGTCGCGTTCGACCGCAAGACGGGTCTCGTGGCGTCCTACCGCAAGGACGGCGTCGATCTGTTCGCCGGTTCGCCCGCCATGAACTTCTGGCGCGTGCCCGTGGACAACGACCGCGGAAACGGCATGTGGGACCGTTGTCTCGTGTGGCGCGAAGCCGGCGCGAAAGCGCAATGCGTGAACGTCGTCGTCGGCGAAACGAACGGCCTGCCGCAGGTGATCGCCGACTACGCGGTGCCCGCGGGCGACTCGAAGGCGCGCTTCGTCCAGACGCTCACGCCCGAAGGCGGGCTGCGCGTGGACTGGACGTTCGACGCCGCGGCGGGGCTTCCCGAGATTCCGCGCGTCGGCCTCACCTTCGAAGCGCCGCTGGCATTCGACTGCGTGTGCTGGTATGGTCTGGGTCCGCACGAGAACTACCGCGACCGCGCCAACGGCGCGTGGCTGGGCGTGCACAACGCCGCCGTCGGATTCGTGGACGGCTTCGCCCGTCACGTGGACGTGGCAGGCCGTCCCGCGCTCCGGTATCCCGCCATGGCCCTCAATCCGGACAACTACGTCAGGCCGTGCGAGCAGGGTTATCGGACGGGCGTGCGGTGGCTCAAGATCGGCACGCGCAAGGCGCCCGTTTTCGAAATCGCCACGATGGGCGAACCGTTCGGCTTCAACGCCTGGCCGTATCCGCAGCGCGAGCTCGAGAACAAGACGCACACGTGGGAAATGGCGCGCGCGGGCGCGATCACGTTCAACGTGGACGCGGACCAGATGGGGGTCGGCGGCGACAACTGCTGGGGCGCGTTTCCGCACGACGAGGATCTGCTCGCGTCCGGCAGGCGCTACACGCTTTCCGTGCTCATATCCGCCGTGCCGCCGGGCAAGAAGCGGGGACCGGGAAAGGACTTGGCGAGATGAGCGCGCAAAGAACCGTGCCAAAGGTGGAATTCACTGAGAAGGGCGAGCCGCGCGTCACGCTGAGGGCGGGCGCGCGCGGCAGCGCGCTTGCCGTCGCGCAGACGGAGCGCGCGCTCGCGTTTCTGCGCGACGCCGTTCCCGAATACGATTGGGCGCGCGTGGCGATGCTCACGCCCGGCGACCGCGATCTGGCGACGCCGCTCGAGCGCAGCGCGCCCGATTTCTTCACGCGCGATTTGGACGACGCGGTGCGGTCGGGCGAAATCGACTGTGCGATCCATTCCGCGAAGGACGTGCCCGACCCCGTGCCGGACGGGCTGGACTGGTTCTGGTTGCCCGAGCGCGAGGATCCGCGCGACGCGCTCGTGACGCGTGCGAACGAGCGGACACCCCTGTCGGTAGAGCCGTTCGCCCCGAACTGCGCAGAGGCGTCCGTGCGCATCGGCATTTCCAGCGACCGGCGCCGCGCGTGGGCGGCGAAATGTTTTCCGGCCGCGCAACTCGTTCCGATCCGCGGCGCGATCGATGCGCGGCTCGAGCAGTTGCGCGCGGGGAAGTACGACGCCGTGGTGATGGCGCTCGCGGGCTTGAACCGCCTGCTCGGCTTCTCCAATGGTTCCTTCGCCATCGAGCCCATTCCCGTGGACGAACTGGCGCCGCCGGAAGGGCAGGGCGTGCTGGCGGTGACGTTCAAGGCGGGCGACGAGCGTTTCCTTGAAATGCGCAAGCGTTTCGTGAAAGCGGTCCGTTTCGTTTCCGGCGGCGTGGGCGATTCCGGCCTCATGACGGTGCAGGGCGCGGCGGACGTCGCGGCGGCGGACGTCGTGCTGTGCGATGTCCTGACGGGCGCGCGCGCGGCGGATACGCGCTTCGTGGACGTGGGCAAGCGCTGCGGCGCGCACGCGATGAAGCAGGACGCGATCACGTGCCTCATCTGCGACGAAGCGCGCAAAGGCAAGCGCGTGGTGCGGCTCAAGGGCGGCGACGCGGGGCTTTTCGGACGGCTCTCGGAGGAGACGGACGCGCTCAACGCGCTGGGGATTCCGTTCTGGGTGCGGCCGGGCGTGAGCGCGCTCACGGCCGCCACGACGCCGAACGGGCTGCTGCTCACGAAGCGCGGCGAGGCGGCGGGGTTCGCCGTGGCGACGCCGCGTTCGCAGGGCGCGAAGACGCCGCACATCTATTTCATGGCCACGAAGACGGCGCGCGAAACGCTTGCGTCGTTTCCAGCCGAAACGCCGTTCGCGATGGTGTGGGACGCGTGCGGTCCGCACGAGGAAATCGTGACGGGCGTTTGCGGCGATCCGCGGCTGGACGAACGCGCGGAGCCGGGGCTTCTGGTGGTGGATTACGCGGGCGAGCCGTTTCCGCGCCGGAAGCGCGTGCTGATGACGTGCAGCGCGACGATGATGGCGCGCGCGGCGCTGAAGATGGAGGACCGCGGCTGGCGTCCCGTGCCGTGGAGCATGGTGGAGACGCGGCCCGATCGCGAGGCGCGTTTCGCGGTGGAGGAACATGACGCGCTTGTCTTGACGAGTCCGGGCGCGGTGCGGGCGTTTTTCGCCACGTGGAAGGGCGACGTGCGGCGGTTGCCCGCGATTTGGACGTGCGGTCCGGGCACGAACGCGGAACTCGCCGCGCGCGGGATTGTCGCGGACGTGACGCCCGAGACGGATTTCTCGGCGAAGGGCCTCTTGGCGCGGCTCGCGCGCGAGCCGCTCAAGGGCGTGCGCGTGTTGCGGCTTCGGAGCGACCGGGCGGGCGGCGCGCTTGCGGACGCGCTGCGCGAACGCGGCGCAGAGGTGGACGACGTCGTTCTGTACCGCACGTGCGCGGTGCGTCCGGAAGGGGCGCTGCCCGCGTGCGAGGCGGTGTTCTTCGCGAGTTCGAGCGGGGTGGCGTCCTTCCTGGACGCGTACGGCGCCGAAGCGCTTGCCGGCAAGGAGTTGTATGTGATGGGCGAACCCACGCGCGCGTCGCTCGCGCGCGAGTGGAAACGCGGGCGTGAACGTGGTATAATGGGCGCAATTCAAATCAAGGAGTTTGCGTAGATGAAAAAGATTCTGGTTCTGGCGGCGATGGCGATGGCGTGCGCGGGGTTTGCGGAAACGAAAATCGCCACGGTGAACGTGGTCGATCTCGTGAAGGCGCATCCAAACCACGAGGCGAACCGCACGCTCCTCAAGTCCACGGCGGACGACTACCGCGCGAAGATGGACGCCAAGCAGGCGGACGCGAAGAAAATCATGGAAGAGGCCAAGAAGCTCAACGAAGAGTGGCAGAATCCGATGATCTCCGCGTCCAAGAAACAGGAGCTCCAGAAGAAGCTCGAAGGCCTGCAGCAGAAGATGATGGCTGCGCAGCAGGCGCTCCGCAAGGACGACCAGCGCTACCAAGAGGATCTGAGCGAGCTCGAGAGCCGTCTGCTGAAGATCGAGACGAACGACGTGCGCGCCAAGATCGCCGAATGGGCGAAGGCGAACGGCTACAGTCTCGTGATCGATTCGACGATGTGCGGCTACGCCGACGCGAAGCTCGACGCCACGGCCGAAATCGTCAAGCTGCTCACGGCGAAGAAATCCGACAAGGCGGAGAAGAAAGATGAAGGCAAGTGAGCTCGCTGCGAAACTGAACGGCGTCCTCGAGGGCGCCGATTGCGAGTTGACCGCCTGCGGCGGGCTTGAAGAGGCCCGTGCAGGCGATCTGAGCTTCTGCAAGGACCCGAAGCATGTGAAGCTCGTGCAGGAGACGAAGGCCTCCGCCGTGCTGCTGCCGCCGGAATGGGACAAGGGTGCGCCCTGCACCATCATCCGCGTCGCGGATCCGAACCACGCGTGCATGGCCGCCGCGAAGCTGTTCGCGCCGCCGGAACCCGTGCGTCTTCCGGGCGTCCATCCCACGGCGATCGTCGATCCCACGGTGAAGCTCGGCGAAGGCGTCCACGTGGGCGCATACACAATCATCGAGAAGAACAGCGTGATCGGCGACGGCGCCGTGATTGAGGCGCAGACATTCATCGGCGAGAACTGCACGGTGGGCGCGCGCACGCACATATACCCGCAGGTCACGTTGCGCGAAGGCACGGTGATGGGCAAGGACTGCATCATTCACTGCGGCGTCCGGCTGGGCGGCGACGGCTACGGTTTCAACAACGGCCGCCGTGAGGACGGCAGCGTCTACATCGAGAAGATTCCGCAGCTCGGCATCGTGGAAATCGGCG
>DCIH01000093.1:62893-63048 GCA_002317575.1 Verrucomicrobia bacterium UBA1731
GACGAAGATCGACAACCTCGTGCAGGTCGGCCACAATGTGAAGGTCAAGGGCTATTCCGGCCTTATCGCACAGTCCGGTATCGCGGGTTCCACGGAAATCGGCTACGGCTGCCTCATCTGGGCGCAGGCCGGCATTTCCGGCCACATCAAGATCG
>DCIH01000093.1:63067-84730 GCA_002317575.1 Verrucomicrobia bacterium UBA1731
CAGGTCGGTCCGCAGGCGGGCGTGCCGCAGTCGCTCGACGGTTCCGTCAAGTATGTGATCGGCGCGCCGGCGGAATCGATGAAGGACTTCGGCGGTCGCGTGCTCGTGCCGAAGATGCTCGCGAAGCTCAAGGCCGAGGTCAAGGAGCTCAAGGCCCAGCTGGCGGCGCGCGGTTGATCTCGCTCATGAAACCGATTGTCGTCATCCCCACCTACAACGAAATCGAGAATGTCCGGCCGATGGCCGAGGCGGTTCTCGCGAATTTGCCCGAGGAGGGCGGCATTCTCTTTTGCGACGACAATTCGCCGGACGGTACGGGCAAGGCCATTGACGATCTGTGCGCCGCGAATCCGCGCATTCATGTGTTGCACCGCACGGCTAAGGAAGGCCTCGGCCGCGCGTATGTGGCGGGCTTCGCCGAAGCGCTCAAACTGGGCGCGACGCACGTGTTCGAGATGGATTGCGATTTCTCGCACGACCCGAAGGACCTGCCGCGCATGCTCGAAAGCTGCGAGGCGGGGGCGGACGTCACGATCGGCTCGCGGTACATTCGCGGCGGCAAGTGCGTCGGGTGGCCGTTCAAGCGCTGGTTCATTTCGTATTTCGGCGGACGGTTCATCCGCTTCGTGCTGGGCGTCAAAGTGCAGGACCCGACGGGCGGATTCAAGTGCTTCAAGCGCGCGGCGCTCGAGGCAATGGGCGATTTCTCGGTGATCCGTTCCTTCGGCTATTCGTTCCAAATGGAGATGAACTACCGGATGGCGCAGAAGGGACTCGTTCTCCGCGAAATTCCGATCACCTTTTCGGAACGGCGCGCGGGCACATCCAAGATTTCCGGCTCCATCGCGACGGAAACGCTCAAGATGGTGTTCAAGCTGCGGTTCGGCAAGTGAGGAGGGGCCGTGTCATGAACCGGCGTTCGTTTTTGGGCGGCATTCTGGCGGCGGGCGCGGCGCCGTTTCTGCCGGGGTGTTTGGGCGCGAAGTGGCGGCCCAGACGCAAGGTGAACCTGGCGTGCGTCGGTATCGGCTGCCAGGCGTGGTACGACATCCAGCAGTTGTGGTCCACGGACCTCTGCAACGTGGTGGCGTTGTGCGACACGGATTTGGGCGGCGAGCAGACGCTCAACGCGCTGAACAAATTCCCCAAGGCGAAGACCTACCGCGACTTCCGGCGGATGTTCGACGAGATGGCGGGCGGAATCGACGCCGTGCTGGTGGCGAATCCGGACCATTCGCACTTTCCGGCGGCGATGGCGGCGATGAAGCTCGGCAAGGCCGTGTATGTCGAAAAGCCGCTCGCACACACCTTCGAGGAGTGCGAACTGCTCGCGAAAGCTGCGGAGAAATACGGCGTCGTCACGCAGATGGGCAACCAAGGTCATTCGGAAGGCAACTACTTCCAGTTCCGCGAATACGTGAAAACGGGTCAGATCAAGGACGTGTCGAAGATCGTCGCGCACATGAATTTCGGCCGGCGTTGGCACAAGTGGAACGGCAAAATTGCCGCGTATCCGGCGGAGCAGTTCCAGCCCGTGTCGCTCGACTGGGATGTCTGGCTCGGCACCGCGCGGTGGCACGACTACAACCGCGATTATGTGATGGGCGACTGGCGCTGCTGGTACGATTTCGGCAACGGCTGCCTCGGCGACTGGGGCGCGCACATCCTCGACACGGCGCACGAGTTCCTCGGTCTGGGTCTGCCCGAGTCCATTGAAATCACGAACGTCGAGGGACACAACGGATTTGTCTTTCCGATGCAGGACACGCTCACGTTCAAGTTCAAGAAGCTCGACATCGAGTGGTGGGAAGGAACGGAAAACCTGCCCGAGGTGCCGTGGAAGACGGCGGCGTCCAAGGGGCGCGGCAAGGATGTTCCGGACTCCGGCGCGGCGGACTTGTGGCGCACGAAGCTCGATCCCGGCAAGGAAATCTACCAGAAGGACGGCACGGTGTGGCGTGGCGGATCGCACGGTTCGCTCGTCCGGCGCGTCGGCGCGGAGCGTGCGAAGCTCGCGCCGTTTCCCGAATCGCCGTCCACGCACTGGAAGAACTTCCTCCTGTCGGTGATGGGCGAAGAGCGGACGCGTTCGCCGTTTTCGGTGGCGGCGCCGCTGTCGCAGACATTCTGCCTCGGATGCATCGCGCAGCGGTTGAACCGACCGATTCGGTTCGACGCGGCGACGGGCACGATTCCGGGCGACGCCGAGGCGAACGCGCTCTTGCGCATTCCGCCGCGCAAGGGGTGGGAAGGGTTCTACAGGATTGAAGGTTGAAATGAAACGGTTGTTGACGATTCAGGACGTGTCGTGCGTGGGGCAGTGTTCGGCGACGGTGGCGTTGCCGGTCGTGTCGGCGTGCGGCGTCGAATGCGCGGTGCTGCCGAGCGCGGTGCTGTCGAACCACACGGGCGGATTCAAGAGCTGGACGTTCTGCGATCTGACGCCCGAGATGCCGAAGATCGAAGCCGAGTGGAAAAAGAACGGCGTCGCGTTCGACGCGTTCTACACGGGTTACGTGTGCGCAAACCAGATCGACCCCATTCTGTCGATCATGTCGTCCGCCGCGAAACCGGGCGCGCTCAAATTCGTCGATCCCGCCATGGCGGACAACGGCAAGCTCTACGCCGGCTTCGGGGAGGATTTTCCGAAGGACATGGCGCGGCTCGTGGGGGTGGCGGACTACGCGCTGCCGAATCTCACGGAGGCGGCGCTGCTTCTCGGCGAGAAGCCCGTGCTGACGGGGTACGACGAAGCGCATGTGGAACACGTGGTGAAGGGCCTGCACGCGCTCGGCGCGAAGAACGTGGTTCTGACGGGCGTGTCGTTCGACTCGGGCGAGCTCGGTTCCGCCACCTACGACGGGCGGGACATCGTCTACGATTTCAATCCGCTGCTCAGGTGCCAGAGCCACGGCACGGGCGACGTGTTCGCTGCGACATTCGCGGGCGCGGTGATGCGCGGCCTTTCCGCCGCCGAGGCGGCCGCGCTGGCGGCGGATGTCGTGTGTGCGGCGATCGAGGCCACGGCGGAGGACCACTGGTACGGCGTGTCGTTCGAATCGGCGCTGCCGTTGATCGTGCGACGGTTGTCGCAAACGGAGGAGGCGTGAGATGAAGCGCATCGTCTACATCGGATCCAACACGGATGCGAAACGCGAAGGCGTCCGCATCCTCGCCGTCGACGAAGCGACGGGTGCGATCGAGATGCGCCGCGTGCTCACCGTGGAGAACGCGATCTACATGGCGATTTCCGCGGACGGCGCGCGGCTGTACCTGTCGAAAACCGGTCCCACGGGTCTGGCGGCGTACCGCGTGAAGGGGGACGGCCTCGAACCGTTCGATTTCGTGCCCACCTCGGAGACGGTGCCGTGCCATGTGTCGCTTTCGCCGGACGGGCGAACGCTCGCGTTCGCCGAGTATTCGCACGGTACGGCGGGACTCGTGAACCTGAACGCGGACGGCTCCTTCGACAAGGCGTCGCTCAAGCAGGTGACGCTCGTGGATCCGGTCGGCCCGAACCAGCCGCGTCAGGACCGTCCGCACGCGCATTGTGCGCTGTTCACACCCGATTCGAAATATCTGTGCGTCGTGGATCTGGGCACGGACCGCGTGAATGTGTACGATCGCGAGATGCGTCCGTTGGCGGACCGTTCGTTCGTCACGAAGCCGGCGGGCGCCGGTCCGCGGCACATCGTGTTCCATCCGAACGGGAAATTCGCGTTCGTGATCTTCGAGTTGCTCAATCTCGTCACGAGCTACCGGTTCGCGGACGGCCGGTTCGAAGCCGTTCAGCAGTTGCCGCTGCTGCCCGAAGGATATGCGGACTTCTCCAAGGCGGCGGCGATCAAGTTTTCGCCGGACGGGCGGCAGCTCTTCTGTTCGAACCGCGGCCACGATTCGCTCGCGGTGTTCGACGTGGACGCGGGAACGGGGTATCTCACGCCGCGCGGCATCGTCAAATTGGGCGGCGCGTACCCGCGCGATTTCGGATTTCTTCCGGACGGGAAGACGCTGGTGGCCTGCCTCAAGATGAGCGGCATCGTGCGGACATACCGCTACGACGCGGCGGCTTGTTCGCTTGTTCCGCTGGCGGAAACGGACGGGCTTCACAGGCCGTTGTATTTCGGTCTCGGGTCTGCGGAAAAATAATTGCACTGCGTCCTTGACTTTGCCATGTCGTTTTGGTTTAATACGCGCCTTGAAGCACCCGTGGTGAAATTGGCATACACGCTAGATTCAGGTTCTAGTGCCGCAAGGTGTGTGGGTTCGACTCCCACCGGGTGCACCACAGCTTGGCCCCTTCGTCTATCGGCTAGGACACGAGGTTCTCATCCTTGTAAGAGCGGTTCGACTCCGCTAGGGGCTGCCAATTCGGTCGCGGGCGCATGAAGAAAATCTTTAAGATGTTCAAATGGCTCGCGTTTTTCATCGCGGGTTCGTTTTTTGTGGTGGTTGCCGCGCTTCTTTCGTTTGAAATTGAGGTTCCGCAATCCGTTCTGTCCGGCGTCTGCGAGAAGCTTTCCACGGATTCGTTTTTGGTTTGCGTGGACCGTGTGTCCGTGCGCGTGCCGCGGCGTATCCGGCTCGAGCGCGTGCGCGTGCTCGACCGTGCGTGTGCCGAAGCGAAGCCCTTCATGTCGGCGAATCGCGTGACGGCGTGTCTTCGGTTCGATCGTTGGCCGCTCCGGTTGCGCAACATGTTGTCGGCGGTGGAGATCGAAGAGCCGTGTTTTCCGCGCATGCCCGCGTCGTACTACGAGCCGGTGACGAATGTGGCGTCACGGTCCGCGGTCCGGGAGCCGGTTCGGCTCGAACTGCCGTTCGAACTTCCGGAATTGCGATCCTTTGAACTTCGGCTCGTGCGGCCGGAGATATTAGGCATCGTGGCGTCTTCGGCCGAGGTGTCCGAGGTGCGCTGTTCGCCCGCGCGGCTCGAGGTGAAGGGCGCCCGCGTCCAGTGGCCCGACGCCGACGTGCGCATGGTGGCGGAAGGCGAGGTCACGCTTGATTTCGGCCAGCAACGGCTGTTCGGGCAGGTGCACGGGCAGGCGCGTCAACGCAACATCCGTCCGATGCTGTGGGACGCGTTGGATGTGAAATCGGCCTTTCCGTATTTCGACGGCTTCACGGGCGTCGAAACGCCGGTGGATGTGTCGTGCCTGTTCGACGTGGATTTCCAGAAACAGGAGTTCGAGATAAATGTGCCGCTCCATCCTACGGGCGGCCGCTACAACGGCGTGCCCGTTCGCAAGGCGGATGGCAACGTGGGTGTGCACCTGTACGGATTCTCCGAACCGTTCGATGTGCGCGTAACGGTGGGACCGGTCGAGGGCGCGCTGAAGGACGGCGGCAAGGTGTCCGGCACGGTGCGCTACGAGAACTTCGTCGATCGTCCCGCGGTGTATTTCGACGATGTGGAGATGACCACGACGCTGTCGAACGCGCTGGCGGTGGCAGATGTATTCACCGACGGCACGCTGGACTGCCTGCAGCCCGAAGGCGCGACGACCATCCGTCTCGAAGGCGTGCTGGCCGTGCGCGACACGCCTGTTTCGACAAACCGCGTCGACGGCACGATCGCGTTCGAACGCGGCACATTCTTCGGCATTCCGCTGCGGTTCGCGAATGTCGGATTCGCGACGCGCGGCACGCGGGTTTCGTTCGATGGCGCGCGCGCCGCGTTGCCGCACGGCGGCAAGCTGACGGGCGACGGTTGGGTCGATTCGCCCGACGGCGTCGCCGAGACGGCGCGCTTCGGCGTGTCGCTGGAAGGCGGCGGGCTGTCCTTCGCCGATGTGTCAGATGTTCTTGGGTTGAGCTTCGGCGGCGACAAGGGGTCCGTTTCGGGAAGCCTGTCGCTGACGGGCGGGCTGGGTACGAACGCGGTATCCACGCTGTGCGGACGCGGCGACGTGAAGATTGAAGACGGGCAGCTGGGGCAGATCAGGTTCTTCGCCGGACTCACATCGCTGATGGCCGAGAAGGTTCCCGGCATTTCCGCGCTCGTGAACCAGTCCGCCGGTGAAATCGTCTTTTCCCTGTCGAACGGGGTTGTGCGTGCGGAGAAGCTACTCATCGAGGGCAAGGTGTTTTCGGTGCGCGGCGTGGGCCTGTGCGACCTGGCCACCGGCGGCATCGACATGCTCGTGCGCGTGCAGCTGTTCCGGAACGACTCCTTCCTGAACACGCTCGCCACGCCGATCACCTGGCCATTCTCGAAGCTTCTGCTACAGTTCCGCGTGCGGGGCACGCTGGACGACCCACACTGGGACTACGCGCCCGTCATCGACAATGTGAACATGCTCGACAAGAGCGCCGAAATCCTGCAGAAGCTCAATCCGTTCGCTTCGTTCACGAAGGATGCACATGAACGCCGGGCGTCTGGCCGCAAGTCCGAATGACGCCGCCGAAAAGCCGTCGCTTTTCCGGCTGTTCCGGGCGTTCTTCCTGATTTCGTCATGCGTGGTGGGCGGCGGGTATGCGATTCTGCTGGTAGCCGACGATGTGTTCGGGCGGAAGTTGAAATGGCTTCGGCCCGGCGAACTGCTGGACCGGCTGCCTCTTTTCCAGATGCTCCCTGGGCTCGTTGCGGGGAACACGGCGATTTATGTCGGATGCAAGACGGCGGGCCGCCTGGGGGCGGCCGTCGGCTTGGCCGCCGTCGCATTGCCGAGTTTTATCGTGTTTCTGGCCGTATCCTGGGGATTCGCCCGGTTGCCCGTCGACAATCCGTTCATTTCCGGCGCGCTGTTCGGATTGCGCGCAACCATGGCCGGCGTTCTTGCGGGCACGCTGCTGCGCGGGTGGCGGCGTGCCGTGTCGGGATGGTTCGGTCATGTCGTGGCGTTTGCGTCGTCCGCCGTGCTCGTCCACGGCGCGGTCAATCCCGCCTGGGTGATTGTGGGTGCCATGACCGCGGGCGTGGCGTTCGCGCGTTTCGCGCGCTACATGCCGCCGATCGACGCGCCGGCGTTCGCGGAACCGGCGGCGTCCCGTGCGCGGCACCTGGTGTCTTCCGCCGTCTGGTTCCTGGCGCTCGTCGCAGTCGTGTTGCTGTCGTTCACGGTGTACGCCACATTCGTGAAATTCGGCCTGTTGTGTTTCGGCGGCGGGTTTCCGCTGGTGCCGCTCTATGTGCGGGAGTTCGTGGGCGCGTCGGCGCCGTCGTTGCAGTTGCCGTTGGAGGCGTTTTCAAATTTCGTGGCGCTGACGCAGGCGACGCCGGGCCCCGTTAGCGTGAATGCCGCCACGTTTTTCGGTTTTCGCATGGGAGGCATCTTGGGCGCGACGGCGGCGACGGCCGGATTGCTGCTGCCGTCGTACCTTCTGCTGACGGCGGCCTTCGCGGGAATCGGGAAGTGGCGGGGCAACCGTTTCGTGCAGGGCGTGCTGTTCGGCGCGCGTCCGGCGACGAGCGCGCTGCTCGTGTCCGCGACGGTGACATTCGCGTCCATGAGCGTGTGGAACGCCGCCGACGCATGGTGTTTTTCACCGTTCGGGTGCGTGCTGGCGCTGGGCGCGGCGGGCTGTCTTGTCGCCGGTCGCGCACCGGTGACGATGTTGGTTTCCGCGGGTGCGATTCTCGGTGCCGTTTTCGCCCATTGAGGCGGAAATGTGGTATAATAGCGAAACATTTTTGGGAGGAATGGGATGTTTGAAAAGACATATCGGCCGACGATGGACGGCTTGGCGGAGGCAGCGGCCGACCTGGACGGCGCGTTGGCGTTCGTTCCCGATTCGGCGAAGGCCGTCGTGATGGTGGCCGCCGATGAGATATTTGCCAACATCGTGCGCCATTCCCGTGCATCCGCGTGGACGCTCTCCGTCGAGGAAACGCACGACCCCGAAGGCGTTCGTCTCACATTCGAGGACGACGGCCTGGCGTTCGACCCGCTTCTGGCGCGCGATCCCGACACGTCGCTTTCGGCCGAGGAGCGCGCGGTCGGCGGGTTGGGCATCTTCATCGTCAAGAAGACGATGAGTCCCGTTACCTACGAGCGCCGAAACGGCAAGAATGTACTCACTATGACCAAGTCGTTTGAAAGGAAGTGACAATGGAGATCGTTAAGCAGAAGGACGGCGGAAAACTGACGGTGCAGGTGAAGGGGCGTGTGGACACGCTGACGTCGCCGCAGTTGGCCGCCGAATTGCAGGATCTCTCTGGCGTCGAGTCGCTGGTGCTGGATTTGTCCGGCGTGCCGTACATGAGTTCGGCCGGGCTTAGGTGTCTGCTCATGTCCCAGAAGGCGATGATGAAGGCCGGCGGCGACATGGTGATCGTCGGTGCGATTCCCGCCGTCCGCGAAGTCTTCGACATCACTGGCTTTTCCGACATCCTCACGCTGGCGTGAATCCAGGCATGACGCGATTCCTCGTCCTGTTGCTCGTTTCGTGCGTCTTCGCGGTGTCGTCTTCCGGCGTTGAACCGGCCGAAACACCGTCGCTTGTGCTACGCACCAAGAAGGTCAAATGTCCCACATGCGACGGCAAGGGTTCGTTGGTGGTCCGTCCGCCGGACATGGGACAGTACGACGGGCGCATGGAGAATGTCAAGCACTGGGACAAGCGGCTCGATCCGTGTCCGACCTGTGCCGGGAAACGCCGTCTTGAGATGTATGATCTGTCGCCGTGCGAACCGGCGGAGGGCGTTTCGCCGTGTCCGGCCTGCGGTTGGAGCGGTTTGAAGGCGTGCCGCCGCTGCAAGGGCGACGGCATGGTCAAATGTCCTGGGGCGGGCTGCCGGGACGGTTGGGTTATCACGCCGTCACGCGACAAGAAGCACCATCCCGCGCCGACCGTGCGCGCCTGCTCCGCATGTCAGGGCGTCGGTCGCGTCCCGTGCCGGGAATGCCGCGCCAAAGGGGCGACGCCGTGTCCGAAGTGCTTCGGCACGGGCCGCAAGATCAAGTGATGGCCGAACGCGTCCCAAAGATTCCCGGCGTCCGATTCGAGTCCATCGCCGGTCGCGGTGGCATGTCGGTCGTATGGAAGGCGTTCCACCAGCGGCTCAATAGAACCGTGGCCGTGAAGGTCATGAACGAGGAGTCAACCCGCACGGGGCAGGAGATCCGCCAGTTCATGGAGGAAGCCCGCGCGATGACGGCCATCCGCCATCCGGGCGTGGTGCACGGGTACGAGGCTGACTGCTGCAACGGGCGTTACTATTTCGTGATGGATTATGTGGGCGGCTACACGTTCGCTTCGCTGCTCGGCCGCAAGGGCCGCATCGCGGAGGCGGACGCGCTCATCATCTGCGATTCCGTGGCCGAGGCGCTCGGCTACGCCTGGCGGGAGCACAGAGTCATCCACTGCGACATCAAACCCGAGAACATCATGGTGGACGCGGACGGCCTCGTGAAGGTGACCGATCTCGGCCTGTGCCGCGTGATGTCGAACCGCCGCAAGTCCGTGACGGGACCCGTGGAGGAGATCATCGGTACGCCGGCCTACATGTCGCCGGACCAGATCTTCGCGGACCAGCCGTTGGATCCGCGGTGCGACATCTACTGTCTCGGCGCTTCGCTTTACCATCTCGTCACCGGCCACATGCTCTTTCCGGACGACGACAACGACGCCACATTGAAGGCGCATGTCGACGATGCGGCGCGCGCGCCCTATCCGCGGAGCTACGCGCCGACCCTGTCGCCCGGTTTCTCGCGCATGCTGATCAAGATGTGCGAGAAGGATCGCGAGAAGCGCTATGCCGGCTGGGACGAGGTTCTCGCCGACTCCCGGCTCGTCCAGCAGGGGAAGATGCCGCCACCGCCGCCGCCAGGAGCCGTGTCGTCCGTGATGGACGAACCGCAGTGCGTCGCGTGATTCAACATTCAAGGAGGAGATCATGAAGCATCTTACGATCGCGTGCGCCGTTCTCGCGTGCGCATGCGCAGACGCCGCCGCGCCGGCGATCGAGAAGAGAATCGACGCCTTGCTCGCGCGCATGACGCTCGAGGAGAAGGTCGGCCAGCTCGTCCAGATCGGCAGCGGCGATTTCGCCTCCGGAGACGTGGAGAAGGGCCCGCTCGATTCGCACGTGGTGAACGCCGTCGTGCGCGGCGAGGCGGGGCTGCTTATCAGCTGCTGCGGCATCAAGAAATACAATCAGTTGCAGAAGATGGCGGTGGAGGAATCCCGTCTCGGCATTCCGATCATGCTGGGACATGACGTCATCCACGGTTGCCGAACCGTCGCGCCCATACCGCTGGGCCTTTCCTGCGCATGGGACGAGGATCTCTGGCGCGGCCTCGCGGAGACATTCGCCGTGGAAGCGCGCACGCGCGGCATCGACTGGACGTTCGCGCCGATGCTCGACGTCTCGCGCGACGCCCGCTGGGGCCGCATCGCCGAATGCGCCGGCCAGGATCCGTTCCTCGCCTCCCGCTACGCCGCGTCGATGGTGCGCGGGTTCCAGGGCGACAATCCCGCGGACGGCCGGCATGTGGCCGCGTGCCTCAAGCACTACGTCGCCTACGGCGCCTGCGAGGGTGGCCGCGATTACAACACGGTCGAGCTTTCGGACGACACGCTGCGCAATGTCTATCTACCGCCGTTCGAGGCGGGCGTGCGCGCCGGCGCGCTTACCGTGATGCCCGCGTTCCACGTGATGAACGGCTTGCCGTGTTCCGCAAACCCCTATCTGTTGCGCACCACGCTGCGCGGCCGTTTCGGTTTCGAGGGCATGACGGTGAGCGACTGGGGTTCCGTCGGGGAGCTCGTCCCGCCGCGCCACGGCATGTATGCAAATCTCGCGGACGCGGCGGCCGGCGCGATCAACGCCGGCATGGACGTGGACATGATGAGCAACGCCTATCGCAGGCATCTCGTCGAACGGGTGAAGGCGGGCGTCGTGAAGGCGAATGTGCTCGACGAGGCGGTCCGCCACGTGCTGCGCGTCAAGTTCGCGCTCGGGCTTTTCGAGCATCCGTATGCGGACGAAAAGCTGCTGGAAAAACTCGATTTGAAAAAACATGCCGAGCAGATGCGCGTCGCGGCGCAGAGAAGCGTGGTGCTGCTCAAGAACGAAAAGCGCACGCTGCCGCTCAAACGCGGCACGCGCGTCGTGCTCATGGGCGAGCTCGGGGACAACCCCTCGGAAATGCTCGGGACGTGGCAGACATGGGATGTGCCCGGCGAAAACGCGGCGCTGCTCGCCGGTCTCAGGGCGGATGGCGTGGATGTCGTCTACGCGCCCTGCTACACGATGACGGGCGCCGTCGACGTGGTGGCCGTCACCGCCGCCGCCACGAACGCCGATCTCGTGGTCGCCACGTTCGGCGAACTGTGCGGGTGGGCGGCGGCCATGAACGGCGAGAATACATCGCGCGCCGACATCGGCCTTCCGGGCGAACAGGATAAGGTCGTGGAAGCGCTTCGCGCCACGGGCAGGCCGTTCGTGGCCGTCCTGTTCAACGGTCGTCCGCTGGCCATCCCCGAACTCGCCGACGCCTGCGACGCGCTCGTGGAAGCGTGGAATCCCGGCTCTTCGGGCGGGTGGGGTGTCGCGGATGTGATGACTGGCCTTGCCGAACCCACGGGCCGCCTCACCGTTGATTTTCCGCACAAGACGGGCGAATGCCCGCTCTACTACAATCGTCTCGAAACGGGACGTCCTTGGGTCGACGGAGACCGTTGGACGACGCGCTATGTGGACGCACCGTCTCCGGGCAGGTCGCTTTTTTCGTTCGGATTCGGTCTTTCGTACACGACATTCGCCTACGCGAATGAAAAGGCCGCCGTCGACGGCGACAAGGTCGTGTTCACGGCCGACGTCACGAACCTCGGCGGCCGCACGGGCGAGGAGGTCGTGCAGGTCTATGTGCGCGACGTGGTCGCGTGCGTTTCGCGTCCGCGCCGCGAACTGAAGGGGTGGCAGCGCGTCAAACTCGTCGGCGGCGAAACGAAATCCGTCCGCATCGAGGTGCCCGTCTCCCGTCTCGGTTTCTGGCACGCCGGCACGCGCGTCGCGGGCGAAGGCGAATTCAACGCCTGGATCGCCCCCGATTCGGATCGCGGGCGTCTGTTGACCTTCAATCTCGGAGGTGCGCGATGAACGATTTCTACGCCGTGATCATGGCCGGCGGTTCGGGCGAGCGGTTCTGGCCGCTTTCTACATCCAAGCGTCCCAAGCAGTTCGTGACGCTTTTCGGCGGCAAGGCGCTCATCGCGCAGGCCGCGGAGCGTCTGGAGGGACTCGTGCCGCCCGAACGCATTCTGGTGGTGACGGCCCAGTCGCTGGTTGCGGCCACCCGCCGGGCCTTACCGCAGGTGCCCGCCGAAAATGTGGTTGGCGAGCCGATGCGCCGCGATACCGCGGCCGCGGTCGCCACGGCGTGCGGCCTTGTTAGGCGCCGCGGCGGCGCGGACGCCGTGTGCGCGATACTCACGGCGGATCAGCTGATGACGAAGCCGGCGGCGTTCCGACGCATCCTCGCCGACGCAGCCGTCGCCGCCAAGAAGACGGACGCGATCGTCACGCTGGGCGTCACCCCGACCTTCCCCGCCACGGGATTCGGCTACGTCGAGCCGGGCGTGCGCGCGAAGACGGGTACGAAAACGCCCATCTTCCTCGCGAAGCGTTTCGTGGAGAAACCGGACGCAGCCACCGCCAAGATGTACGTGAAGAAGGGGTTCGTCTGGAACGCGGGGATGTTCATTTGGCGCGTTGCGGCGATGGAACGGGCGCTCGCGAAGCACGCACCCGCGCTGGCGATTCTCGCGGCGGCCGTCGCGGACGCGGCGAAGCCGGCCGTCGTTCTCAAAAAGCTCTATCCGCAGGTCCCCAAGATTTCCATTGACTACGCGGTGATGGAAAAGGCCGAGGAGGTGCTCGTGGCTGCCGGCGATTTCGGTTGGGACGATGTGGGCAGCTGGTCGGCGATCGAAAATCATTTCCCCGTGGACAAGGCGGGCAACGCCGTCGCGGGCGCCGCGACGCTGTTGGACTGCGCCAGCGTTTCCGTGGTGGGCGAAGGCGCGCCGGTGGCGCTCTTCGGCGTGAAGGATCTCGTGGTCGTCTCCACGCCGAAGGCCGTGCTCGTGTGCGCCAAGGACCGCGCCGCGGAACTGAAGAAACTCGTCGCGAAACTTCCTTCGGCATGAGACGCTACAAAATCGTTCTCGCCTACGACGGCACGAACTATTCGGGCTATCAGCTGCAGACGAACGGGATCGCCGTGCAGCAGGTGCTCGAGGAGGCGCTCGCGTATCTGAACCGATCGCCTGTGCGGGCGTTCGGATCGAGCCGCACGGACGCGGGCGTGCACGCGCGCGGTTTCGTGGCGCATTTCGATCTCGACAAACCCATTCCTCCTGCGAATCTCGTGCGTGCGGTCAACGCGCGTCTGCCGGCCGACGTGCGTGTCATGAAGGCGTCGTATGCGCGCAAGGACTTCGACGCGCGCAAGGACGCCAAAGGCAAGGAATATCGCTACGGCATCTACAACGCCGACATCCTGCCGCCTGAGCTGGCGCCGTTCTGGGCGTTTCAGCACCGCCCGCTCGATGTGAAGGCCATGCAGGCCGCCGCCGATTACTTCGTGGGAAAGCACGATTTCGCGTCCTTCGCCGCCAATCCGAAGCGCGAAATTGAGACGACGGTGCGGACGATTTTCTCCTGCACGGTGAAGAAGGCGGGTCCGAAGATCCTGATCGTGGTGAAGGGGGACGGATTCCTGTACAAGCAGGTGCGGTCGATGGCGGGCTTCCTGGTCCGCGTGGGATTGGGCGAAGAAAAGCCCGAAGCCGTGCGCGATCTGCTGCGCGATGTGCCGCCGCGCACGGCGCGTGTCCCGACGGCGCCCGGCCGGGGGCTTTTCCTGCAAAAGGTGTTCTACTGACGCCCGTCGCGCGAACCGACGGCGGTCACGGCGAGGCGGCCGTGTCGATTCCCGGTGATTACCCCCCCGTTTCGACAGTCGTTTGACGGTCTTTTTGCGTTGAATTTTTTTGCCGAAATTGATACAATTCAAACATGTTTTTTTTAGGAAATGAAAGGCTTGCGCTTTTGCTGGGCGCGGGCATTTTGGCGCTTGCCGGATGCGAGATCAGTCGTCCGGAGAAGGAAGCGGCCGTGTCTGCGACATACATTGATGTGGGTCGCGTGCGTCCGGGCGTGGCGCTGGCCATTTCCGTGACGGCCACGGGCACGCAGGGACAGGCGTCAAAACAGTTCTTCGTGAATGCTGACGGCTACATTTCCATGGAGCTGATAGGACAGTTGAAGGTCGACGGGCTTTCGCTGGTCGAACTCGAGCAGAAGGTCAAGGGCGCGTACAAGGAGTATTACCGCGATCCGCAGGTGATGGCCACGTTCGTGTATCAGGCGGGTGGCGGCATGGTTTCGCCGTGGGGCACGGTGACGGTACTGGGCGAAGTCGCTCGTCCTGGCCCCGTGGACATTCCGTCCACGCAGGATCTGAGGCTTTTGCGCGCCTTGCAGCTGGCGGGCGGCGTTTCGGCGTTGGCCGACCGTCGCCGTGTGCAGGTGGCGCATTGCGACAAGGACGGGCGGCAGACGAAGCGGCGGATAAACCTGAACGAAATCGGCGAAGAGGGCCGGGCCGACATGGATGTGCTGCTCCGCGCCGGCGATGTCGTGTGGGTGCCGATGAGCTGGTATTGATTTTGTCCAAGGAGGTGTGCTGATGAACATGTGCAGAATCGTTCTGGCGTTGGGTGTTGTGGCCGCGGGACTTGCGTCGTCCGGCGCAGAAATGTCCAAGCGCGAATGGCAGGCCAAGGTCGCGGTGGCCGCGAAGAATCCCGCCACCGCGAGATCGGCCATTTCCAAAATCGCCAAGGCCGATCAGTGCGCGTTCCTCAAGGCGGTCAACGCCGCCGTGGCCAAGCTGCCCGAGTCCAACGCCAAGAAGGCGGAGCGTTTCGTCGCCGTGAACAAGGCGGCGATCCAGGGTGCCGCGGCCGAAAACCGCGTTGCCGTGCTGGCGGAGACGTTCGCGACGGTGCCACCGGCATATCTTCCTGGCGTTGAGTCAAATTTCTCCGAGACGCTCTTCAGTCGCAAGGCGGACGACGCCGTCTTAATCACCGACGCGCAGTTCTCCGAAATCGCTTCGCGCGCCGTGGCCGCGGTCGCCGACCGTTGCGAATCCGTCGACAACGCCGATGTGCGCACGACATTCGCGATCTTGCTCTTTACCCGGTCGTCCGGCGGGGCGCCCGCCGATCTGCCGGAAACGCTGGTGGACAAGTTCGTGTCCGAAGGCGCGCGGGACGCCGCGAAGACGCAGTGGATCCCCGCGGCGATGGCCGCCGGCGCGGCGCGCTCCTACGGCGCGCTCCTAGGCGACAACGCGACCGCCGCCACGGAGACGCAGGACGCCGCCAAGGATAAGTCCGAGAAGAAGGACGACAATGCGTCCGACGAGAAGAACGAAAAGGGCGTCGCCGTGAAAAACGAGAAGGAGGCAGACGGCCACGGCGTGTCGGTTCCCGTGGCGACCCAGCAGTTGCGCGACTCCCTGTTGGCCGATTTTTCGGCGTCCGCATCCGATTCGAGTCCTGCGGGCGGCGTTTCCGCCAGCGCGTACGCATCTCCTTCCGAAAACCGCGCGGCCGACGGCGGCGAGGCGCAGGCGCAGGCGCAGGCGCAGGAGCAACCCCAGTCCACGAAGCCCTATGCTGGGCAGATTCCGTGACGGAAGGCAGAAACGATGTCCATGAAGAATGCTAACAAATTCGTTGCGGCGGTCGTGGCGGTTTTCGCTTCGGTCGCGTTTCCCGACGCGCCCGCCTCGTCCAGGCCCGCGGGCTTCCGGTTTCTCGGCAATCGTCTGACGGTCAAGCCCTATGTGTCCCTGTTCTACACCTACGATACCAACATTGAGTCGTCACGGCACGCCGAAGACGACTCCATCTATTCGATCGAGCCCGGTGCCGACCTCGAGTGGAAGGGTGACAAGTGGCGGCTGCATGGATCGCTGTTCTACCGATACAAGGCGTATCAGGAGAATTCCGATTCGCTTGACGAAAACAGCTACGGCGAGGCGTTGAATTTCAACTACGCGTCGTCCAAGGCGGATGAGCAGGGCTGGACGCTGGCCCTCGGCGAGCGTTTCGCACACGTGTCGCAATCCGACGACATCGGCAGTAAGAACGGCCGCGGCATCTGGCGCGACCGCGACACGGTCGATGTTACCGGTGCGTACGAATACCGGTTCACGCCGCGCTTCCACGCGGATGTCTCCGCGCAGTACAACCGTCTCGACTACGACAATGATCCGTCCAAGTATTCCGTCATGCACGGCTGGTCGGAGTATTCGGGCGGGGTGGAAGCGGGTTACGCGTTTTCAAAATGGACTGATGTGCTGCTGGGCGGAAGCTACAGCCGCTACGACCAGGATGCGGGCGATGTGGCCGGCACGCACTATGCCGACTACAGCACGGCGTGGGCCGTGATGGGTGGTGTCGGATCCCGCGCCACGGAACGCATCTCCTACCGGGCTCTCATGGGCGCCTCCTGGTTCGAGTATGGCAACTGCGGCGAGGTCGACTGCGGTTGGACATATTCGCTTTCGTCCAGCTGGCGCGTTCGCCGCGACCTGATGTTCACGCTCATCGGATCGAGTTACTATCAGCCCTCCGAACGCAATATCGGCCAGGCGACCAAGGTCTATTCGCTGGGCGCAGGCGTTTCCTACCTCACGCTCGGCGACCGCCTGAACCTCACGGGAAACATCACGTGGCGATATGACGAAAACGCGTACTCAAATGCGTATTACGACCGGCGCTCCGCCTATGACGAGACGGTGCTTTCCGTTCGTCTCGGCGCCGACTATCTCCTCAACCGCTACGCGTCCCTCTTCGCAAGCGTGACGTGGGAGGAGGAGTGGTGCGACAATTCCAACGAAGACTACGACTACGACCGCTTCCGCGGCACGGTGGGCGTACGACTCCACTACTGACATGTTCCGTGTTCTGGTATCGAAGTATGGATTGGCGCTTCATCTCGCCGTTTTGGCCGGCGTGCCCGTCGCGTTGACGCCGTTTCTCGACGCCGCCGGTTTGTCGGGCTGGATTTTCCTGTTGAGTGTGTTTGCGGTGCTGTGGCTCACCGTTTCGCCGTCGTTGCGTGCGGGCGAGACGCCGTCTTGCGCGCGCGTCCGCGCGTGGCGTGAGACATTCCGCGATCCTATCGTCTGGGCGTTCGCGGCGGCCGCCGCGTTCGCGGCGGCGCGTGCGTTCAATGGCGGCGTCGAACTGGTTTATAATCCCGAAGACGAGGTCTGGTCTGTTGCGGCGGCGCGCGTTGCTGGCTTGCCGTCTTCGGCCGGAACGGCCGGATTCGTTTCCTTCGCGTCGGCGTGGTCCGCGCTCGTGCTGGTGGTTGGCGTGCGCCGGTTCTTGGGGCCTGCGGCGCGCATCTGGTTCGGTCTGGCGGGGGCATCCGTCTCTGCGGTCGGCGGTCTGACGGCGGCCGCCGCGGCGTTCGCCGGGCTGTCCGAGTGCGTGCGTCTGGCGCAGGTCGATTTCACATCCTCGGCGTTCGTTGGATCCATGTTCGCCGTTTGGCTGTTCGTGGGGGGCGGGTGCGGCATTGCCGCTCTGCAGCGCCGTTGGGGTGGCGCGGGGTTGCCGTTCGTCGTTGCGTTGGCGGGCAATGCCGTGGCCGTGGCGCTGTTTTCGCCGCCGTTGCTCGCCGGGGCGCAACTGGCGGTTTTCGCGGTTTTCTCCGCGGCGTGTCTGCTGCGGCTGCGGTTCGTCGCGCCAGTGCGGTCGTTCTTTCGCGTGGTGGTCCTTTCCGTTTGCGGCGCGTTGTTGTCGCTTGCGTGTCTGGTACCGGAGTGGCGTCCGGAGGTGGCCGAGGCGAAGGCGGCCGGACTTTCCGCCGAAAAGGCCTTCTCCGACGAGCGGGAGGACGCAGCCGTGGCGTTGGGCGCGCTGGCGCGCGACATGTGGCGCGAGAATCCCTGGCTGGGCGTGGGCGAGGGGGCGTTTCCGCTCCAGGCGCCGTTTCGCGCGGCGGAGGAGGACGATGAGGCGGCGTTGCCGTCCGAGGTGAATGCGCCGTATAACGGTTTCCTCACATTGTTGGTGGAGCGCGGGATGGTCGGGCTTATCGTCCTGGCACTGGCGGTCGGCGCCCTCGTCGTCGGTTGGGTCGTCGGGGCGGTCGGCGCGTCCCGGCAGCTCGTCTGCGAGGGCGAACGCGGGCGGATGTACTGGTGCGGCTTGCTCGAACCGTGCGCGGTCGCTGGCGCGTTCGCGCTGGCGTGCGCGGCGGCCGATCTGTTTTTCTCGTCGGCTTTCCGCAACGGCGCATTTCCGCCGTCCGTGGCGGCCGCGTTGGCGCTCGCCGGCGTCTCGTTCGTGAAATTCAAGCCCGCAACGGGGGTGTGACGCATGTCCGAATCTTCTCCGAAAGAGCAGCAGCCGATTTATTGCGGAACGCCCAAGGGGGCACCCGTGTACTACGGCGCGCCCCAGAATGGTCCGTCGTATGGCGGCGGGCCCGTCGCACCGGCGTATTACGGTGGCGCGCCATACTACTACGGCGGCGCCGGCGGCGAAGAGGAGTCCTTTATCGGCGCCATCACATTCACGCGCGTGCTGCGCGTGTTCGCGCAACGCTGGATATCCGTGCTCGTCTTCGTGCTGATCGGACTCGTGACATCGTTCGCCGTGTACCGCATTTCGCCCACGATCTACGAAGCCCGCGCCGAATTCTCGATCGACATGCGTCGTCGCGCCGCGCAGAACGGCGCCAATCCCCTGGTGGATCCCGACTACGGCACGACGTACGAAGAGGTGTTTAACACGCGTCTTTCCGAATGGCGCGGCGAGAGGATCGTCGCGAAGATCATCCAGCGCTATCACGCGAATTTTCCGTCATCCGCGGCGGCGGACGACGAACTCGCTGAGATGCTGGAAAACACCGTTCTCGAAATCCAGCGCCGCTCGCGCCTGATCCATATCCTGGTGCGATCCCGTTCGCCGCAGCTTGCGGCGAATGTTGCGAATGTCTATGCGCAGGCGATCGAGAATTTCACGGACGAAGACAACAAGGCGCGTTGCGACAAGGCCGTCGCCCAGATCCACGAGCAGGTCGAGCGTCAGCGTCGCGCCGACGGCAAACTGGTCGACGAACTGCTCAAGTTCCGCACGGAGAACAAGGTGGACAATCTTCGCAGCGAACGCGAGATTCTTCAGCAGTCGCTCCAGAAGGTCACGGCCGATGTCCTTCAGCTCGAGACCGAAACGACCGCCGCCGCCGAGTGGGTGAAGGTGCTCCGGTCCGCGCAGGAGACGCCCGAGGATTTTGGCGCGTTGCCGAGCGCCGTGCCGCGTTCGACGGAAATCGGGCAGGCCTATGTCGATCTGCAGAAATGCCGGATGGAGCTCAATTCGCTGCTCACGACATTCACGAAGAACCACCCCGACGTGCGCGTGAAGGAAAAGCAGATCGATGTGCTCAAGCAGCAGTTCGCCGAATCCGTGTCCCGCTCGCTCGCGACAGCCCAGGGCAATCTCGCGAGTCTCCGGAACCAGCTTGCGGTCCATCAGGGGAATCGTGAATCCCTTACGCAGAAAATCGCCGTGACGGACCAGAAGATCGTCTACGCCGAATCGGGATTGCAGCGCCTTGAAGACGAGAAGGTCCTTTCCAGTGAACTCCTTAAACAGCTCCAGCAGAACGAGAACACGGCGCGTCTCGCCGCCGAACAGAGCAACGAGATCGTCCGCGTCGGAAATCCCGCGGGCGTGCCGGGCGTTCCCGTGCTGCCGAATCCCACCGTGATCTTCGCGTCCGGCGTCGCCCTGTCGTTCGCGATCGGCTTGCTGTTTATCCTGGTGATGGATCATCTCGAGGATACCGTCGTGTCGCTGGCGGATGTCGAATCCCGCCTGTCGCTCAAGGTCCTTTGCGTGCTGCCGCACGTGCGCCGCAAGAAGCGCGAGGAGGTCGCGCGCTTCATCACGACCAACCGCTATTCCCAGTTCGCCGAGGCGGTGGCGGGGCTCCGGAATCTGCTCGATTCGCCGCGTTACCGGTCGGCGTCCCAGGTGCTGCTTCTGATGTCCACCCAGCCAGGCGAAGGCAAGACGATCACATCCTGTTCGCTGGCCGTGGCGAGTGCCCAGGCGGAGAAGAAGACGCTACTTGTCGATTTTGACCTGCGCAGGCCCCAGCTGGCGCGCGTTTGGGATGTCGCTCTGGACGAGAAGACTTCGTTTTCGCACGCGCTCTCGCGCGGCGACGGAGACTTCGCGGCGTTGGTTCGGGCGAGCGGCGTCGACAATCTCGATGTGATCGCGTCGTTGCCGCCGGAGGGCGTAGACCCTGCGTCCGTTCTCGGATCGAAGATCGTTCAGGATTTCTTCGCGTGGGCGCGCGAACATTACGACCGCGTGGTCATCGATTCGCCGCCGTATGGGCTCGTGGGCGACGTGGTGATGCTGTCCGCTCTGGCGGACGCCGTGATGATCATGTGCTGTCCCGATCGTACGCATTTCACGCCCGTGCAGCATGCTGTACGCAATCTCGCGGAGTCCGGCGCCACGGTGATCGGCGTCGTGGTGAATGATGTGGATGTGGACGGAATCGGGTCCGGCGCGGTGAAGAAATACGGCTGCTATGCATACGGTTACGGCTACGGCGCGGCGGCGCGGGGTTCCGTGAATTCGGATTCCGACGACCCCGCCGAATCGCAAGTCGATCCGTCCGTCGTTGATGAGGAGTGATTTGTCGTTTGAAATCCGAAGTTCGAAATATGAAGAAGTGGAGATGAAAATGAGACCAGTCGTGTTGATCATTCGTGATGGTTGGGGCGTGAACGAGCGGGCGGAGGGTAATTCGGCCTATGCCGCCAAGACGCCCGTCATCGACCAGATCCGTGCGCGCTATCCGCATTGTCTGCTAGACTGCTGCGGCGAGGCTGTGGGTCTGCCCGATGGCTACCAGGGTTCGTCCGAAGTCGGGCACCTGAATATGGGCGCCGGGCGCATCGTGATCCAGGAACTGAAGCGCATCGACGACGGCCTCAGCTCCGGCGAACTCTTCAAGAGCGAGAAGTGGGCGAATCTCATCGCCAACTGGAAGAAGAACAATTCCCAGTTCCACTTCCTTGGCCTGCTGCAGGACGAGGGCGTGCATGCCCACCAGGAACATCTCTTCAAACTCATGAAGCGCGCCCGCCAGGAGTTCCCCGAGGGTCGGATCGTCGTCCATCCGTTCCTCGACGGCCGCGATACGCCGCCGCGCTCGACGCTCGAATATGTGGCGCGCCTCAAGCAGGAACTCGCCGCCGTGGGCAACGCGACGATCGGTACCGCGATGGGCCGTTACTACGGCATGGACCGTTCCAAGAACTACAAGCTCACGACGGAAGCGTACAACTGCATCGTCGCCTGCCAGGGCAAGAAGACGCCGTCGATCGAGGACTGCGTCAAGAACGAGTACGCCACGGGTAAGACGCCGGACGGCACGGAGATGACCGACGAGTACATCCCCTGCTATGTGGTCGGCGACTACGCCGGCATGAAGGACGGCGACGTGGTGATGCACACCAACTACCGTCAGGACCGCGCCATCCAGCTTACGCAGGCGTTCGTGTGCACCGACTACGCCGACGCCGCGAATCTCGCCGCGAAGCCGAAGGTCGACTTCCTCGGCTTCACGCGCTACTGGGACGAGTTCGAGAACTA
>DCIH01000093.1:84913-87441 GCA_002317575.1 Verrucomicrobia bacterium UBA1731
TGAAGAGCCGCTTCGACGCGGCGACATTCGCCTCGCATCCCGAGATGGAAGCGTACAACGTCTCGGAGAAACTCTTCGAGCTGATCGGCAAGCCGGGCGATCCCGTCGAGAAGAACCCCTACGGCATGGTCGTTGTCAACTACGCGAACTGCGACATGGTGGGCCATACGGGTGATCTCAAGGCCGCGACGCGCGCGGTGGAGATCACCGACGAATGCATCGGCAAGATTATGCCGCGCCTCATGGAACTCGATGCGCACGTGCTCATCTACGCCGATCACGGCAACGCCGAGCAGATGGTGGACTACAAGACGGGCCTCACCAAGACGTCGCACACGCTCAACCTTGTGGACTGCTTCTATGTCGCCAACGACGCCGCGGGCGTCCGCCTGACGCCGCTCGCGAAGCTTTCCGCGATTGCGCCGACCGCGCTGCAGCTGCTGGGCATTCCGGTGCCGAGCGAAATGACCACGCCCTCGCTTCTCGCGGGCAAGGAACCGTGGTCCAAAACCGCGCTCGCGATCTGAGCACCGCCGTGCGGAAGGGGTTGATGGCCGTTTTGTTCGCCGCGTGCGCCTTCGCGGGCGCGCGCGCGGACAAGGCGGCGCAATCGGCCGCCTGCGGGCTTTACGACTATCCCGCCCGCCAGGGCGCCTATGTGCAGCTCAAGCGGACGCTGGTGCAGACCGTTACGGCCGGCGACTGGGCGGCTGCGGAAAAGTGCAGCCGATACGGGCTTCGGTTGATGCCCGGCGACGCCACGTGGCAGTACAATCTCGCCTGTGCGCTGAACCGCCAGAACAAGACGGATGACGCGCTCGACGCGTTGGCGAAGGCCGTCGATTTCGGTTTCCGGGACGCGGCGCACGCCGAGGCGGACGAGGATCTGAAGAATCTCGGCACGCTGCCGCGTTTCCGCGGACTCGTTCAGGATATGCGCCGGCGGGCGCACGAACCCGTGTCGGGGCATCCCGTCCTCTCTCCGCTCGATGTGCCGCCGGGTGTCGTGTCGACGCTGACCTGCACCAATCTCGTCTGGGATTTCGAGCGCGGCCGCTATGTGGCGCTGACGCGCCCTGCGCCCGGCGCGCCGCCGTTGCCGTCCGTGCGCGCCGCGCGCTATCGCGGTCCGGCGGCCGATCTGCTCGCCACATGGCTCGCGGACGGCGTCGCCGCCGGCAACGCGGGCGACGTGTACGTGAACCGCGACCACGACCATTCGACGCTCGCCGTCGCAGACTTCCCGGGGCTCTCCGCGATCCGCTACGAAGCGGCGGCGCGCGCGAAGGGGGTCGACAAGGTTCTCCCGAATACGCTTTTCCCGAAATTGTCCGTTTTCGGAAACGCGTCGTTGGCCTTGGTCAGCACGAACGACTCGTGTTCGCTGCCGCGCGCGGCCTGCGCCGATCCCGGCGCGATCGCGGTCCTGTCGGAATTCTACCTCGACAACCAGTTCTGGGTCTTCCCCGCGCACAAGGATGTGTCGACGCAGGCGGGGTTGGACCGGTTTCCGGCCGTGTCGCCGTACGCGCTGGTGACGGAAGGGTCGTCCGGCACGGATCAGCCGTATCTTCGTCTTGCGCTCGCGGCGGCGGCGGCGTTCCGTCCCGACACGAAGAAGCGCATCCTGGAGACGAAGCGCCTCGCGCCCACGCTCCAGCGGCTGCTGCGCCGCCACCTGAAAGGCGTTCGGAACGATGACGACTACCTCACCGCGCGGGCGCACCCTACGGCGTTTCCCGCCAACGGCGTGGACGCCGCGGCGCTCGTCGCCGCCGCGCACGCGCTCAAGCTGGACGAAATCCCGCCCGTGGCCGTTCTCACGCCCCTCGCGCCGCGGCAGACGGTTTCCCTTGCGCCGAAACCGCGCCATTTCCTGATTTCGCCGTGCGCCGTGGGTGTGAAGCTGAACGACACGGATGTCGAACGCACATTCCCGTTCCGTGCCGTCGCGGGCGGCGAAAACAAGATGTCGCGCGTCTGCTGGCGCGTGGTGCACGGCGATCCCGCGCGCGTGACGGTGGCGCCCGGCGCCGAACCGGATGTGTACGAGCTCACGGTCGACTGCCGCGATCTCACGAACCGCCTCGATATCGCGTGCTTCGCGAAGGATCTCGCCACCGACTGGGGCGCGCCCAGTTTCGTTTCGTTTTGCCCCGCCAATCTGGAGTTTCCATGAAATCTATCTTCATCATCGACCTGATGCCGTTCCTCTACCGCGGGCATTTCGTGTTTTTGAAGAAGCCGCGTCTCACGGCATCTGGTCTGAACGTGAGCGCGTTGATCGGTTTCGCGAACGGCGTCACCTCGATCCTCGCGGACCACAAGCCCACGCACGCCGTCCTGGCGATGGATCCCGAAGGAAAGACCTTCCGTCACGAGGCGTATCCCGCCTACAAGGCCCAACGCCAGAAAATGCCCGAGGATCTCGCCGCGAACATCCCGTATGCGTTCGAACTCGCCGAAGCGCTGGGGATCCCTGTGATCCGCCAGGCCGGTTTCGAGGCGGACGACGTGATGGGCACGCT
>DCIH01000093.1:87492-108191 GCA_002317575.1 Verrucomicrobia bacterium UBA1731
GCGACGCCGGACAAGGACGCCGCGCAGCTCGTTCGGCCGGGCGTGAAGCTTTTCCGTCCCGGGCACGGCGGCGACGCGCCGGAAATCTACGACGAGGCGAAGGTCAAGGAGCATTGGCGTCTGACGAGCCCCGCGCAGATGATCGACTACCTCGCGCTCGCGGGCGACGTGGCGGACAACATCCCCGGCATTCGCGGCGTGGGCGAGAAGACGGCGGCGGGTCTTCTCGAGAAGTACGGCACGGTAGAGGAAATCCTCGCGCACGCGGCGGAGATACCCGGCAAGCTCGGTGAGAAGGTGGCGGCCGGCGCGGCGGACGCGAAGACATCCAAGTTCCTTACCGCGATCCGCACGGATGTGCCGCTCGAGCCCGACTGGGATGCCTATGCACTCAAGGCCCCGGACGCGGCGAAGCTGTCCGCCGTCTGCGCGAAATACGAGCTCAACCAGCTTGCCAAGCGCATGGGAATCGCCGTCGCGCCCGCAGCGGCGGTTGCGCCGGCGGACGCGCCGTCGTCCGTCAAAACGCTTAAGGATTTCCCTCACGACTACCGTGTCGTCGTCACGGAAGAGGAGGCCCGCGCGCTCGCGCGCGAGCTGGAAGCCGCGCCGCGTTTCGCGTTCGACACGGAAACGCCGAACGAGACGGATGCGCGCACCGCGCATCTGCTGGGCATGAGCTTCGCGACCGCGCCGGGCAAGGCGTGGTATGTGGCGATGCCGAAGGGCGCGGCGTCGTCGGCCGGCGACCTTTTCGCGTTCGCCGCCGAGGAAGCCGGCGATTCCGACGCCGAGGTGAAGCGGTTCGTCTCCATTTTCGCGAAGGCGTTCGCGGATCCCACGAAGACGCTGATCGCGCACAACGCGAAGTTCGACGTGACGCTGCTGAAGCGCTACGGCATCCACTTCGGGAGTGTCGTGCACGACACGCTGCTCGAACACTATGTGCTCGACGCCGCGTCGCGCCACGGCATGGACGCCGTCGCGCGCGAAACGCTCGGCTATGAGCCAATCCCGATCACGCGGTTGATCGGCGAGCCCGCGCGTGGCAAGCCGCAGAAGAATATGGCCGATGTGCCGCTCGTGGAGATCGCGGAGTACGCCGCGGAGGACGCGGATGTCGCGCTGCGGCTCGAGGACGCGCTCCGGCCGAAGGCTGAGGCGGCCGGCGCCCTGACGGCGCTCGAACGGAGCGAAGAACCGCTCGTGGAGATTCTCGCGGACATGGAGGCGGAAGGCGTGCGCGTGGACGTCGCGGCGCTGCGCGCGTACGGCGTCCAGCTGGACCGCGAGATACAGGGACTCGTCGCCAACATCCGCCGCTACGGCGACCCCGGGCTCAACCTCGATTCACCCAAGCAGCTCGGCGATCTGCTCTTCAACAAGCTGAAACTCGACCCGTCGCTCGCGAAGAAGACCGCCACGGGGCAGTATTCGACGGACGAGAAGACGCTCCAGAAACTCGTCGATTTCCACCCCGTGGTGTTCGATCTCCTGGAGTACCGCGCGTGCTCGAAGCTGAAGTCCACGTATGTGGACAAGCTGCCGACATGCATCGATCCGGCGGACGGCCGCGTGCACACCACATTCGCGCAGGCGTTCACGGAAACGGGGCGGTTGTCGTCCTCCGAACCGAACCTTCAGAACATCCCGGTGCGCAGCGAGCGCGGCAAGTTCATTCGCGCGGCGATCGTGCCGCGGCCCGGGAATGTGCTCGTGTCGGCGGACTACTCGCAGATCGAATTGCGGCTCATGGCGGCGGCGAGCAAGGACGAAGCGATGCTCGCGGCGTTCGCGAACGGCGAGGATGTGCACCGCGCCACGGCGGCGCGCGTGTTCAACGTGCCGTTCGCGGACGTGACGCCCGAGCAGCGCTCCAAGTGCAAGATGGTCAACTTCGGCATCATCTACGGGATTTCCGCGTTCGGCCTTTCGCAGCGGCTCAAGGTGACGCGCCGCGAGGCGGCGGACCTGATCGACGCGTATTTCCGGCTGTATCCGACGGTGCGCGCGTACATGGACGAATCAATCGCGAAGGCGCGCGCGTGCGGCTATGCGGTGACGGCGCTCGGGCGCCGCCGGACGCTGCGCGACATCAACTCGCGCAATGCAACGGCGCGGCAGGCGGCCGAGCGCGACGCGATCAATACGCCGATCCAAGGATCGGCGGCGGATCTGATCAAGCTCGCGATGGTGCGCGTTGCGCGCGCGCTGAAGACCGAAGGGCTCAAGGCAAAGATGATTCTGCAGATCCACGACGAACTGCTCTTCGACGTGCCGCCGGACGAAGTCGAGCGTGTGAAGGCGCTTGCGCGCCGCGAGATGGCGGAGGCGTGGGACTTCGGCGTGCCGCTCGAGGTGTCCGTGGGTGTCGGCGCCAATTGGCTAGAAGCGCACTGACCCACGATCACCGGGAGCCGCACGGCGTGCACTTCTATGGTACAATGTCGGGCATGGCACGAATGATTTCGCCCATGAAAAGTCTTGCGGCAATTCTCGTTGTTGGCGCGGCGTTTGCGTCCCATGCCGACGACGCCGCCTGGTTCGACGTCAAGGGTGCGTATTCCTTTGACGTCGCCTCGGCGTACATCTCGCGCGGAAAAGTTTCCGAGGATCGACCGATCCAGGTGAACGAGATGCGCGTCGACACGGGCTTGGGTCCGTTCGGCCGTGTCGGTCTCTGGTACTGGAACTTTTCGTCGCTCACGGATCGCTGCCAACACAAGCACCGCCGTTTCGTGCCGGAGCAGAACTACGGACTCTTCCATGCATACGACGTCAAAATCGCCGAGGGGTGGTCGTTCTCGAATGAAGTCATGGTCGAGTGGCAGACCTTCCACGGCGAAAAGCCCGAGAACGGGCCGTCCGTCTATGAGTGGCGCATCAAGCAGTCCTTGAACAATCCCTACGCGACGCCGTACTGGAACGGACGCTTCACGGTGAGTCCCCTCGCGTGGAACTACTACCAAGTCGGCCTCAAGCGCACGTTCAAAATCGCGCCGTGGTTGACGCTCGCACCGAATGCGGCGATGGACTTCGCCGACGGCGCCGGCTGCCGCAAGCGCTTTGGAGCCCGTCCGGAAGGGGACTACCATTCGGGCGCCGTCTCGGCCCTCGGGGAACTGACGGCCGTCTTTCCGGTCACGGACGACTTTTCCTTCCATGCGACCGTCGGCCAGTTCGGCGTGATAAACCAAAAAGGCCGCGGCAATCTCCACGGCGTCAACCGCCGAGACCTGACCTATGGTCAAGTCGGCTTCAAGCTGACGTTCTGACGCCGAATCGCCTCCCGCGTCCTCTCGCGGCGGTGCGACCCGCACCGCGCAGAGGCGTCCGTTTGTGTTGCTCAACCACTATGTCGGTTTCTTTTTTCGCTCAATTTATTCAACCAAATGGTTAGTAGCCATTTGGTTGATTTTTTGTCGTGGGCATGATAGAATGCGCGGCATGAAACCTTTCAAATACGGATGCGTGGTCGGTTCTGATTTTTTCTGCGCAAGACCCTTGCTGCAGAGCCGGCTCACCGAATACGTCAAGGACGGGCAGAATGTCGTTCTTGTCGGAGAACGGCGCATGGGGAAAACGTCGCTCGTGTTTGCCGCCCACAAGACGCTTCGCGGTTACCGGATGCTTTACGTCGACTTGCTGAACATCCGTACGGTTTCCGACTTCTGCAACCGCGTCGCGACGGCCGCCGCGCAAATGGGCAAGAAAGAATCCTTCGGATCTCGGGCCATGCGCTTCTTGTCGCGCCTTCGGCCGACGCTGTCGATTGATCCGGACAACGGCATGCCGGTCGTTTCCGTCGATGCGCGAACGGCGGAGGACCCTCGGTCCATGGCGGACGTCATATCGCTCGTGGAGCGTTTCGCGCGCGAAGAAAAAATGTTCGTGGTGTTCGACGAATTCCAGGAAGTGAAAAAACTCGAGGCGTGCGACCAGGTCCTTGCGCTTTTGCGGAGCCGCATTCAACTTCTTCAGGACACCTGTTTCGTTTTCTCGGGCAGCGTGCGGTCGGACATGGTTGCGATTTTCACCGATCCGTCGAGCGCGTTCTACAAGTCGGCGCTGACGTTGGAGGTCGCCAACATTCCCGACGAGGATTTCATTCCGTTTCTCATTCGCAGGTTCGCGTCGGGAAACCGCGTGGCCGACCGGCCATTCGTGGAGCGGATACTCGAATTCACCAACCGGACGACAGGCGACGTCCAGCAACTTTGCGCGGCTGTTTGGAGCACAACTGAAGACGGCAGGCGCCTTTCGGAAAAGGACATTGCAGACGCCTTGCAGGACGTGTTTGCGGCAGAGGGCGGGCAGTTCGAATTCCAGACCGCAAAACTGACGCGCTATCAAATGAAGACGCTTGTGGCCTTGGCGAAATGGGGCGGCGAAAAAGTGTATTCGGCCGATTTTCTGCAGCATGCCGAAGTGCCTTCCACGGCCACCCTGACGAAAGCGCTCAAACGGCTTGTCGACGATCGGCTGATTTATTGCTACCAAAAGCGTTACGCGTTTTTCAATCCGTTTTTGCGGGCCTGGCTCGTAAGCCGCGGATTTTGAGTCGCCACAAGGAGCATCCGTGACGGGAAAAAGGTCAGTCGTTCACATGTCCGGCACGTTCGACGTGTTGCACGCCACAACTAAATCGCTTCCCTAATGTCGCCTAATCGCCGCCTATTCCTGAACATCGTGGCCACCTATGGGCGGTCGTTATTTGGCTTGGTTTGTGGTCTTTTCACGGCCCGCTGGGTTCTGATGGCCTTGGGCGCGGAAGCATTGGGCATTTTTGGCGTGGTTGGGGTGGTCATATTTCTGTGCTCCACGATTAACGATACCATGGCGGGGTCGATTGGTCGGTTTTATGCATATGTGCTCGGCCGCTATGCCGTTGCGGACCGCAAATCCGTGCTCGAGGATTGCCAAGAGTGGTTCAACGTTGCCGTGCTCGTAAGCGTTTGCGTTCCGTTGCTGTTGGCATTGGCGGGATTGCTGGCGGGTTCGTGGGCGATTGACCACTATTTTGACATTCCGGCCCAATACGCGCAATCGGCGCACTGGGTTTTGAGAATAGCCATTGTCAACATGCTCGTGGGAATGTTGTGCGCTCCTTTTTCGGCCATGTACACGGCCAAACAAAACATTGCCGAATTGACATTGTATGGCATGTTGGAACCGATATGCACATTTGTGTGCACCTGGTGGTTGCTGCGCTATGAGGGCGACCGCATTGTCTTTCGGGCTGTTTATGCGGCGGTGATTTCGTCGGCCATATACGTCATAATCGCCATTCGGGCAACCGTGGTGTTCGAAGAGTGCCGTTTCTCCTGGAAAAAAATGTGGAATAGAGACAAGTTTTCCCAATTGTTCTCGTTCGCGCGCTGGTTGCTGGTGGGGTTGTCGGGCTTGACCTTGAGAAATCAAGGCGCGCCTGTTGTGGTGAACAAGAACGTGGGCATTGCCTATAATGCCACGATCTCAATTGCGTCAACGGTCGCAAGGCATGCCGGAGCGTTGTCGTCGGCGCTGAACAACGCTTTCTGGCCCGCCATCACGAATGCCGCGGGTGCCTGCGATCGGGAAATGACCTACAAGATGGCCTTGCGCTCATGCAAGTTCGGCACCGTTCTTTTGGCTTTCTTTGCCATCCCCCTGATGGCGGAACTTGATTTTGTGATAAACGTCTGGTTGGAAAATCCGCCGCCACAAGTTGTGCCGACAACGTGCCTGCTGCTTTTGGACGCCGTTTTTGCGCAAAGCAGCGTTGGCGCGGTCATTGCGGTAAATGCCGATGGCCGCGTCAAGTTGCATGAAATCCTTTGTCTGGTGCTTCATGTTTTGACGGTTGTGGCGCTTGTTGTCTTTTCGTGGACGTTTGGCGTTATTGGCGTGGGCATGGGACTGGTGCTTGGAACGCTGGGACTTGCGGTCATGCGCATGACATTGTGGAAGATCCAACTTGGTTTTTCGCTCAAACCCTGGCTGGCGCAATTTTTCGCTCCTTTCGTAGCCGTTTCCTCATTGGCGTTTGTCTGTGGTTGGGCGCCGCATTTGTTCGTGCAGTCAGGTTGGCCGCGACTCATTCTGTCGGGGACGTGCGCCACGGCGTGTTTTGTGTCGTTGAGCTTTTGGTTTGTGTTTGATCGTGACGAAAAGATGTTTGTGCAGCGGAGACTTCTTCAGCTGTTGAAAAATCATGCGCCAGGTCGCGTTGGCGAATCGAAGAAGGGGTGATCCGAAAGAGATGGGGAAGCTTCTTTCAATTATCGTGCCGTCCTACAATATGGAGCAGTACCTGCCGAAGTGCCTCGGCAGCTTGATCGTGGACGATTCCGCGCTGCTCCAGAAACTCGACGTGATCGTGGTGAACGACGGGTGCAAGGGCCGGACAAGTGAAGGTTGATTGTTGGCATGCGACAGACATTTCAGATTGTCGAAAAAATTCCCGACGAATTTGGCGCAGGGGCCAAAGCCCCCGCAGATGCGTCCATCATCGCGGAAAGGTGTGGATTTGTTCCGATCTGTGTTTCGCGTCGTAGCGCAACGGGAGCGTGCGGTAGGTGGTTTTCTCGTCTGGCGTGGTTTCTACAGTCGTTTTCTCGTGTTTTGCGCATGCCGATGGGCGCTGTGGTGTTTGTCCAGTACCCAATGCATTATTTGCGCTCTAAAATGGGCGTCATGTTTCTGGAGATGTTGTGGTGGATCCGCAAGGTGAGGTTCGTCACCCTTCTCCATGACATAAATCAGTTGCGAGGCCTGGGTTCTTGCGTGGACGATGCGTTGCTGCGCCGTATGTTGGCGTTGTCCGCCGTTGTTGTCGCCCACAATGAAAGTATGATTTCGTGGTTGAACCAGAACGGCGTTCCGTCCGAAAAACTTGTTAATTTGGGAATTTTTGATTACCTCGCGTCCGATTGTGCGGCGGAGGAAGGACAGGGGGATTTCCGTTGTGTGACTTTGGCGGGGAATCTTGGGCTGTGGGGAAAATGCCCGTTTGTCCGCCAATTGCGCGATGTCACGGATGTGGTGTGGGAATTGTATGGCGCCGGATTCGATCCGGATAAATCGGGCGGACCCAATGTCCACTTTAACGGGTGTTATCCGGCCGGTGAAGTTGTCCGACACTTGACGAAAGGATTTGGTCTCATTTGGGATGGCGACAGCGTCGACACCTGTTCGGGGGGGTGGGGCGAATATTTGCGTTACAACAATCCCCACAAAATGTCGATGTATTTGGCGGCCGGACTTCCGGTCATCATTTGGGATGAAGCTGCGCAAGCGTCGTTTGTGGAAAAATACAAAGTCGGTTTTACAGTGGGATCATTAAGGGAAATAGGGGCACGATTGCATTCTATGGATCGAGGCGAATACATGGCATATGAAGATAATGCGAGGAGGCTCGCACAGCGCATAAGAGGCGGATGTTTTCTTTGTGATGCATTGTCTGCGGCTGTGAAAATTCTGGCCTGCTGATACAGTTCTGATTTTGGTGTACAATGTCCTGATGTTCAATGTCCAGCGATAATGATGTGCGTTGAAATAGCGATGGCGGCGAACGGGCCGTATTTCTGCGGGATGCTGGTGACGGCATGCTCGATTGCCAAATACGCCCGCCAGGATTGCCGGTTGTCGTTCAATATCCTCGACGGCGGCATTTCGGACGCGGACATCGCGTTTCTCGAAAAACGCGTGCGGGATTACCATCCAAACAGCGCGTTTAACCGTCTGTCCGTGAACGACGAGATGTTCAAGGGCTACCCCGCCTGGCACGGCAACAAGATGGCTTACGCGCGTTTGCTTCTGCCCGCCGCGCTGCCAGACAAGGACTGGTGTATTTACTGCGATGTCGATTTCCTTTGGCTCCGTGACATCTGCGAGTTGTGGGAAGCTCGCAATGATGAAGTTGTATTCATTGGCACGGCCGACGGAAATGTCGACACGCTGGCCAGAGAGGCACAATGGTTTTCGAAAAAGGGTTTCCCGTTTGATTCGGAATCCTACTTCTGCTCTGGGTTGTGCTATTTCAACTTGAAGGCGTTTCGCGAGCAGAAGCTGATTGCGCGTTGCGTGGAGATCCTGGTGTCGAATCCGGACATCCAATTCCCCGATCAAGCCGTGCTCAACATCGTCACCTTTGGCAAGCGTGAAATCGTGTCGCGGAATTGGCAGCGGTTCACCTACGAGCTTACGCAGGGTCTTTTGGATGAAGGATGTGTGGTGCATCACGCAGGCGAAATTCCGTGGCATCGTTATCCGTGCTGGATCAGTGTGATGAGCGATGCGGTGCTGTTGTGGCACCGGTTTAATGCGGAGGTTCGGGGTATTTCACTGTGGCGAAGTCTGCGGACCTATCATGCGCTCGGCGGCATTTTGTATCACCGCGGACTTTGTTGGCTTTTGCGGACGCCGGGGATCCGGCAAATCGTCAAGTTTGGGCTGTTCGCTGTGAGGAAGCCCGGAGTGTGGGCGGTGTTTGAGTTTCGTAGCAGGAGGCTCGATTGGCGTGATAGCGCCGGTATTTCACAGGAAATGCCGGTGGACGCAAAGACTGATCCGGCGTCGGCTTTTCGGTAAAGATGACGGGGAATTTTTCGTGAAGAAATATGCGATGATAATGTTGATCGGATTGCTGGGATGTTGTTTAGTCCTTTTCAATTATTTTTCGGTTCCTGCCCATGACGAATTGGCCTACGGCTGGTTGGGATTGTCGACGCCGCATTGGGGCTTTTGCCCTCGCGCGAATACGTTGTCGGCTCTTGTGCGCCAGCAGTATGTCGGTTATTTTCACGATTTCAGCGGAAGGATTTTTGTTCATTTTGTTGTTGGTTTGTTTTCGGGCTTTGGACTGCATCTGCTGTTCGATTTCTGCAATGCGGTCGTGTGCATGTTGCTTGTGTTGCTGGTCATGCGCGCTTCCGGCGTTCCCCGAACACCATCGAAGTATGTGCAAACGTTTCTGATCGTTTTCTTGTTCTGTTGGCAGGCGTCGGTGTTTGTACGCGATGCGGCATTTTGCATCAACTATTTGTGGACAAGTTGCTTTTTGCTGTTTCTTTTGATGCGGTGGCGCAAAGAACTGAACTATTGGTTTGTTCCCTTGTTCTTTTTGTTTGGATGGGGGCAGGAGGCCTTTTCGATGCCTTTGGTGGTGGCCCTGTTGACCGCAATCGTCTGGCGCTCGATTGGCGAAAAACATTTTGCCGCCACCAGGTGTCAGTGCGCCTGTTGGCTTGCATTGTTGTCGGGGACTGCGTTTTTGTGTTGTGCGCCCTCTGCAGTCGCCCGCGCCTCGCGTTATGCGGAGAGAGATTCATTCGCTTTGATTATTGGGAAAAATCTGGCCACCATCGTTCTTGAACTCTGGCCGGTTGTGCTGTTGACGCTTCTTGCAATCGTCCTTTTCGCGCACCATCGAGATTTCTTGCGGTTTGTCACGCGCGACATAGAGTGGTGGTTGTTCGGCGGGGCGTCATTTTGCATGTATGCAATCTTGGCGAAAAATACATACCACATCATCGCGCCCTGCTTGATTTGTTCCATAGTCTTGGCGATTAGGCATCGCGATTGTTATGGCCTTAAAATGCGAAGATGGCTCGCGCCGATGTTTGTTTTTTCGGCGCTTTGGTTTTCGGTGGCTTTGGGAGCGCAAATTGTGATTGGGATGGATGCCTATGCGATGCTTGCACGATACAAAAACGATCCTCAGGGTATAACAAAGCGGACGAATTTTGTGTTGGGACCGTTCCTGCATACGGTCCAGCACTGGTGTTGGGATCGTTGGGCTCGTTCACTTTTCCGTTGGGAGTTTGGCTTGGAGCGAGATCCTGCGATTTTCAATGACGAGCTTTACGACAAACTTTATCTGGGGAATGGGGATTGGTTTGAAGCGGCTAAGCCCGTACCGTGCACAGGTTGTTGGACGACGGAGAACTCTTTCGTCGTTCTGGTGAAAGAAGGGTGTGACGATCTCACGGATGAGCAGCGGGCGGCGGTGGACGCATATCTTGCGACGGCTGGCGTCGACAGGCGTTTCTCTAGAATGCCGGGGCGTTTCAGGCTCATGTTCCCGACTTCAGCATGGCCTATTGCGTTGCCTTCCGATATTTTCACATTCCGGTCTAAAAGCGGAGTCGTGTACACGGTATATAATCGCGGAAAGGAGTGACTGCGCGTGAAGTTTTCGCTTGTTTTGGCCGTGTATAATGCAGGGCGTTATTTACGGCAATGTTTGGATTCCGTGCGTTCTCAAACGAGCATAGACTGGCAGTGCATTTGTGTGGATGACGGCTCGACGGACGAGAGTGGCGCTCTGCTGGATGAGTATTCGCGGATAGACGGGCGCTTCGTCGTGTTGCATCAGGAAAATGCGGGCGCGAATGCGGCCCGGAACAAGGCGCTGTCCATGGCGCGCGGCGAGTGGGTGACGTTTCTGGATGCGGACGATCTGTTGAGCGTCGGTTGGCTCGAGGAGGCGGCGAAGTTGGTTGAGGCGCATCATCCCGATGCTGTGCGCCTGGGGTATGAATTTGCTGTTGAACCGCCGTTGAGTTTCCTTTACCGAAAAGGTTCGGGCATTTGCCGCGTGTACGAGAATGGTGCGGCTACACGTTATTGCTGGAACACGTTTTTCCCGTGGGGATTTTTGTGGGCGACGTTTGTGCGTCGGGAGTTGGTGGATGGCTTGTCGTTTAAGCCCGACATCCGTTGCAAAGAAGACAGCGTATGGTTGGTTGAAGCCGCGCCGCACATTCGGAAAATCGCCGTCGGGACGTTCAAGGGGTACTTCTATCGGTCGAATCCGATGTCATTGAGCCGGCGCAGGCGCACGGCGCGAAATTCGATTTCTTACTTGAACGCATTAGCGGGCATTTGGAAAGACCAGCGGATGTACGCGCGTGAGTGTGGGCTTGAGGACGTGCTGAAGACTAATTTGCGCGCGTCGGCGGAAAATGACGTGGTCGAATGGATTGTCATGCGGTCGGACAAATCCGGTGCTCGTGAGGTTCGCAGTGAATTTGCCGTTTTGTCGCATGCATGCGGTTGGCGGCATTGTCGCGGAACGCGTCTGCGCTATTCCGTGCCGCTCTGGTTGTGGCGGATGACGGGCTGCGCGTTGTTCGTGCTTTGGACACACAACGTGTTTGCTTTCGCGGGACGCGCGATACGGCGTGTCGCGTGTTTGATCAAGGTTCATGGTGACGCTCGGCGGCGATTGCTGAAACGGTGGTGATTATTGGTGCTTGGGTGTGATATGATAGGCGGCAGTTATGTCCGATAGACTTTGTGTCGTCATGCCCGTTTACAACGAACAGGCCGCCATTGGCGGCGTGCTGGCGAAGTGGTCGTCTGCGTTGCGGGCGTTGGGCGTTGATTTCGCGATCCGGCCGTACAACGACGGTTCGACGGACGCCAGTTTGCAGATGATGCGCGATTTCGCGGCGGCACATCCCGACGCGGGCGTGGAGGTGTGCGACAAGCCGAACGGCGGACACGGGCATGCCGTCCTGACCGGTTACCGCGAGGCGGCGGCGGATGGTTTCGATTGGATATTCCAAATCGATTCCGATGACGAGATGGGGCCGGAGAAGTTTGGCGAGCTTTGGTCGCGCCGCAACGATTATGATTTTCTTGTGGGCAATCGCGACGGACGCATCCAGGCGTTTTCGCGAAGGGTAATCAGTTTCGTTTCCCGTTGTTGCGTCAAGTTGTTTTATGGGCTGCGAACCGTCTGGGATGTGAACACGCCGTATCGGTTGATGCGCGTGTCGGCGTTCGCGGATGCGTTCAATCGGATTCCGCTCTCGACATTCGCGCCGAACGTGATTCTGTCCGGCATTGTGGCGCGCAAGCGGTTGCGCTATTTTGAAATGCCCGTGCCGCAGCACGACCGCACGACAGGCGAAGTCAGCATCAGGAAGTGGAAACTGCTCAAGGCGGCGGTGAAAAGTTTCGTTCAAACCATTCAGTTTGCGGTGTGCGGAAAATGACGGCATCTGTCAAGAATGTTTGTCGGTGGGGCGGATTGTCGGTGCTGTTGGTTTTAGCCGTCGTGTCCCTCGCGGTCGGCTTGCGCAATGGCATCGTCAATCACGTTGATTTCCAGTGGATGCCCGCGAAAATCATGCTTGGCGGGGAGAATCCGTATGTCTACTCGTTGAATCATTTGCCGTGGCGGACTTGGATGCAGATAGACGCCAATCAGATCCCTTCGTGCTTGTTGTTGCTGGCGCCATGGACGCTGATGGATTATCCGCTGGCGAATGCCGTTTGGGCTTTTTGCAACATCGTCTTTACGGGAATGTTCTTGTTCTTTGTCTACAAAGTGTTTTTCGCGGATGCTTCTGTTGCGGTTCGGAATGGATTTGTCTGGATTATGTTGTTGTTGCTGTGTGGCACGCCCCTGCGTGTCACGATCGGCAATGGCCAGCACGTGATGTTCTCGTTGGCCTTTTTCATGTCGGCTTTGTTTTGTGAGTTGCAAGGGCGGCATGTGCTTTCGGGTGTTTTGATGGCATTGTGCTTTTTCAAGTATACGACGGTCGCACCGATGTTGCTCGTGTTCGTCATGCTTCGCGCCTGGAAGCCCATCGTCGTGGGCGCAGGTTTGCATATTGCCGCCACGCTTGGGCTTTCTTTGTATTTGCACGAATCGCCGGTGACGCTCGTGCTGCAGTCGCTCAAGGTCGGTTCGATGTTGACGGGGGCGGGCGATGCCGATCCGCTGTCGCTGCTGGCGTTTTGCGACGTGTCGAACCATGCGGATTTTGCGTTGCCGTGCTATGCCTTCTACGGATTGCTTGCGTTTGTCGTCGTTTGGATTGGCAAGAAAGATGTGGTGCTGAAGCTTGCGATGCTGGCGGTGGTGGCGAATGTCATGTTCTATCACCGTATCTACGATTTCGTGACGCTGGTGTTCCCGCTCGTTTACGTGTTGCTGCATTGGACGGAGACGGACCGGTGCGGACGCGCCGTGCGGGCGCTGACGGTCGTGAACGTGGCCTGGACGTTTTTCGGGGAGCGCGTTTTCGCGGCGCTTGGGTGGGGCGGCTGCCGCGTGCCCGTGACGTTTGCGCTTGAGCACCTGCTTCTTGCGGCGTTGCTTGTGAGGGCGGCGAGGAACTCGCCGTCGGCGAAGGTTGAATCCGTGAATGAATCGCTTCGCGCCCGTTTGCCACGTGTTGTCCACGGGGCGGAATGCGGGTGAGAGTGGTCAGATCAGTTTGCCGGCGGGAACGATGAAGTCGAAGTAGCGATCTGCGGGGACCGACAAAGCCAGTTCGCCGTCGTAGACCAGGGCCGTTCGTATGGACATGCTCTTGTCGTGTCTGAGACGGCGTACTTTTTCGGCGACTTCTTCGATGACGTCGTGTCTGACGTGCTTCTTGCGTTTGATCTCCACCACGAACAGCGTTCGCGCCGTGCGTATCAGCAGATCGATTTGGCATCCCTTGTTTCGGTTGGTCGCATTCTGGACGTAGGGAGCCGCCGACAGGACGAGGGAATGCTCCAGGCCCAGAAGCGGGAACAGGTCGTTGACGCGGTTCAGGATGAGATTCTGGAATTGCAGGCCCAGGATGGCGTCCCAGCCGTCCAGCTGTTCCAGCGACGCGAATTCGAAGAGGCCGTTTTTGATCGCCGAGGCGCGTGGTTCGATGGTCTTGAGATAGAAGCGCGTGTAATTGTCTTTCACGCGATAGCGGGTTTCCTTGAGCGACTTGCCGGTGATCGGGCTGAGGCCGGATTCTTCGGCGACGAACCCGGCGTACTGCAGGTCGCGTAGGATCTGGGCGTAGCCTCCGTTCGGCGTTTTCGCCTCTTGTTCCGCCAGTTCCGACGTGGTCAAGCTTCTTGCCGCAAGAAGCCGAAGGATGCGTCCTCGCGTGGCGACCTTGGCGCCGAACACCTCGGAAAAAGTTTCGTTGAATTCGCGGAAGAGCAGGCTGCGCGGCTGAAAGCACAACCGCCGGAAATTCTCGTCGACCGAGAGCTCGGGACGGACTTCTTCGAGGTATTTCGGAACGCCGCCCGTCAGGGACAGTAGGTCCAGCTTTTCCGTCGTGGACATTCGTTCGCCGACTGGACCGAAGAGCTTGACGCTGTCCTTCAGCGAGAGTTCCTTCAGTTCCAGGTCGTACGAGTCCCGGCCGACAAAGCCGGTCGAGTTGAGGATGTTGTCGGCAATCCAGGTGGAGACGCTTCCACAAAGCACCAGAATGAGTTCGGCGTGCTTGTGCAGATATTTGTCCCAAGCTGTTTTCAGGTAGCCGGCGAAATCGGGGTCATAGCCGCCCAACCAGGAGATTTCGTCAATCAGCACAACCGTGCGTCCCGGATTGACGAGGAGCGCGTCAAGCTGCTGAAAGGCTCGCGACCAGGTTTGCGCATAGTCGACCGGCCGCTCGGCGTGTTCAGCGAGCGTCTCGCAGAAGTGTGCGCGTTGTTTTGCGTCGGACATGCCTTTGCGGGGCGCGAGGCCTGCGACCGATATGTAGTTTTTGGCGGTGCGCGAGGCAAATTCGTCAATCAGCGTGCTTTTGCCGATGCGTCGTCTGCCGCGGCAGGTGATCAATACGCCGTGGTCTCGTCCCCAAAAGGATTCCAACTCTTCCAGTTCTCGGTCTCGACCAATGAACATATTCTACAACCTCCTTTTAAGTCAAATTATAGCAGATTGACAAGCGATTTGTAAATGGAGTATCTTCTATAAAATGACATTCGACGATTTGTTGAATGTGTAACAGATTGGGAGGGGAGGGTGGTCTTGGGCGAGTTTCCCCTTCGGGTTGGGGGCCGCCGCCCCGACACGAATCCCGCGTTGCGGCGACTAATTGAATAAAAAGCAATTGGTCCGCCCGCAATCCCCATTCACTTTTCCTTCCACCATCCTCCACCCCCGTGGTACAATGTGAGCACATGAACGAAAGCGGGAAAAAGCTTCGCGTGCTGATGCTGATCAACAGCGGGCGCATGGGCGGCTTGGAACGGCACGTGCATTGTCTCGCGAAGTGTCTTGACGGTGTCGCGTCCGTGCGCGTGTGCGCCGTTTCGGCGGGTCCGGCCACGGACGCGATGGCGGCGGATGGCGTGGCCGTTGACGTGCTCGGTGGCGCGAGTGGCCACGACCTGCGCATTGTGGGTCCGTTTTTGCGGGTGATGCGGTCGTTTAGGCCCGATGTCGTGCATGTGCACAGCGGTTGTTTCCTGCCTGTGTTGTTGTTGTGGCTCTTTCCGCATGTGAGGGTCGTATGTTCCATTCACACGCCGACGGGTGTGTTGTGCTTCAAGCAGCGCCTTCTCGAAACGCTCTGCCGCCGTCCCGATTATTTTCTGCCTGTTTCGCAAAGCACCTGGGACGCGTTTCGTCGTTTCCATCCCGACGCCCAGGGCGAAGTGTTCTACAACCCCGTCCGCCTGTCCGCATGGGACGCAACGCCAAATGTCAAATGTCAAACATCAAACGTCCCGGTAATCGGCATGGTTGGACGAAACGCGCCAGAGAAGGACTGGCCGACCTTCCACGGGGTCGAGCGGGTCGTGACGGCGCGGCGGTCGGACGCTTCCTTCTTCAATGGCGGCGAACATGAGATATGCGACGGTGTGGCAGCGATTCGCCGGATGACGGCGTATCTTGTGACGAGCCGGAGCGAGGAGATGCCCACGGCCGTTCTGGAATGCTTTGCGGCGGGTACGCCCGTGTGCGGCTTCATCCCGGAAGGGGGCATGGCGGAGATTCTGGCGTTCTCGGCAGGTCCGCTCAGGGAGGTGTTCCTCGCGGAGCGCGATTGCGCGAAGTTGGCGGCGATTGTGGAGCGCGTGCTGGACGATGCCGAGCTGCGTGCGGCGCTGGTGGCGGATGGACGACAGATCGTGGAGAAGCATTTTGCCGCCGAGAAGAACTGTCGGGGGCAGTTGAGGGATGTCTATCGGAGGGTGACGCAGTGATTTGCGTTGGTTGGAGTGGATTCCCGCAATATGCCGCACGATGCGTTGGGGCGTTTGTGAGGACGGTGAACGAGCGCGTGTGCGTGGTTGCCACGCGGCCGACTGTGCCCGTGGAGGGCATGGAGCGTCTGTGCGGATGTCCCGTTGTTTGGGCGGATGCACAGGACGGTTCGAACATCATGACGATGCTGGAAGAGTCTCCGCGTGTGATGTTGGTGTCCGGTTGGAGTGTTCCGATGTTCAATCGGTTGGCGGAGCAGGTCCGGGCGAATGGCGGCCGCGTCATTGCGATGGTGGACAACAATTTTGTGTTCGGCGTTAAGGAATGCGTGAAGGCCCTGCGGTTTCGGCTCTTTTTGCGGCGCCGATTCGACGCCTTCTTCGTGCCAGGAAAATCGGCGACCGAATTGCTGCGGTTCTACGGCGTGCCGCCCGAACGGATTGCGACGGGGTTGTATGCGGCGGACGATGCGATTTTTGGCGGGGGCGAGCCGCTCGACACGCGCGAAAAGCGGATCGTGTACATGGGGCAGTTTTGCGAACGCAAGAACGTGCTCATGCTGGTGGCGGCGTTTCGCGCATCAGGCATCGCGGCGCAGGGATGGCGACTCGATTTGTACGGTTGTGGACCGCAGAAGGACGATCTGCCGCAGGACGATCCGTCCATTGGTGTCCACGACTTCGTCCAGCCAGAGGCGCTGGCGGACATCTACCGCGGTGCGCGCGCGTTCGCGTTGTCGAGTCGCGAAGAACATTGGGGGCTTGTGGTCCATGAGGCGGCGTTGTGCGGTTGCGCGCTTTTGCTGAGCAATCGCGTGGGCGCGGCGTCGGACTTGCTCACGGATGCGAATGGCGTTTCGATTTCGCCGTTCAAGCGGAGTGAATGGATGCTGGCGTTTCGGCGTTTGGCGACTTGGTCTTCGACCGATTGGCGACGGAAGGAGGCGGCTTCGCGGCAAGCGGCTAAGCGCGTTTCCGTGGCGCGGTTTGTTCAAGGCGTCAAGACGCTGACCATGATATAATGCCGCCGACAACATGGATGGTTTTGACAACAACATATACGACAGAAAGGCGTTCTGGTGGACGCTCGTTGGCATTTTGTTCGCGGTGGCGGTTCAGAAGGTTTCCGAAGGCGCGGGATTCGCGGCATTGGCGCCGTTCGCCTTGTTCGCGCTGATGCGACGGAGCGCGGAAAAGATGTTTTTCTGGATTCTGCTGATCGCCACGCTTGTCGTGGGCAATGCGTTTTTCATGCCGAAAGGCGCGGTTTTCGTGATGGCCAATCGTTTTGTGCTCGGATGCTTTGGCCTGTTGGGCGTTGTGCGGTTGCTCAAACGGCGCAAGGCGAAGATGGTGACGCCGTTTCTGTGGTTTCTGGCGTATGTGGCCTATATGGCGATTCCGTCGTACGGGGGCTGGCAGCCGGTCGTGTCGTACTTGAAGATGTTTCTGTTTGTGGTTGTGTTCTTGGCGTACTTCGGCGTGGCGGACAAGGCAATTTCTGATGGTAAAGTGGATGTTGCGCGCTTGCGGGCCATGATGTTGGCATTCGCAAGTTTCTTTATCGTGGGATCGGTTTGCGTGATGCCGTTTCCGGAGATTGGCCAGCTGTCGGGTGAAGAATATCAGCGGGCCGTGCTGGCGGGGCAGGAGGTGACGAGTTTGTTCAAGGGATTGAGTTCTCATTCGCAGGCGTTCGGCCCGATGGTGGCGTTCTTCTTCGTGTTTTTGTTCGCGGATTGGGCGTTTGGCGTGCGCCGTTTCAGCAAGCTGTATGCGTTCTTGCTGGCGTTGTGTCCCTTTTTAATTTATCAGACCTCAAGCCGCACGGCCATGGCGTCGTTCGTGGCGGGGGTGCTGGTGGTCGGATTTTGCCTCTTGCAGATGCGGGGGCTGGGCGGAAAATGGCGGAGCAAGGTGCTGGTGGGGATGACGCTGGCGCTGTGCGCGTGCTGCGTGGCGGTGGTGGCGGTGCCGGCGGCGCGCGACAGCGTGGCGCGGCTTGCGATGAAGTATGATCGTGGGGCGACGGTCGGAAGCCTTAATGCGGAAGGATTATTGGCGACGCGGCAGTTTCTGATTGACGCGCAGTTGGCGAATCTGCGGCGAAGCCCGTATGTCGGCAACGGTTTTCAGGTGAGCGAACAGATGGCTGGTGCCCGGGTGATGAGCTGGAAACAGCTCCTGACGGCGCCAGTGGAGAAGGGTGTGTGGGTCACGGCGATTCTGGAGGAGGGTGGCTGGTTCGGACTCGCGGTGTTTGTGGCCGTGGCGTTGACTATGTTGACTTTGTTGATCAAGCGCCGGGCGTACATGGCGTTTTGCCTGTTTTCCACCCTGCTCGTGGTGAACATGGCGGAATTCACGATGTTCGCGATGTCGGGGCTGGGCGGCTTCACGTGGGCGCTCATTTTCGTGGGCGTTGTTTTGGACGCTTTGCGAATCCGTGACGACGCCCGGTCCGATTGGGATGTCGATTGGAGATCGTGCCGATGAAGATTGCATTGGCAGTTCACGGTCTTGAGTTCGCCTCGGGCGTTAGCGTTTGTTGCGTTGAGACGGCCGAGGCGTTGGTCGCCATGGGGCACGATGTGCAGATCTTGTATGAACGCCACTTTGAACGCAAGCCTTCGGCGGCAGTGAAAGTAGTCCAGGGTTCGTCCTTGAATGACTTGGCGTCATGCCCGGATGTCGTCCATGTGCATGGTGTGTGGTCGGTATTTAGCGTTCGGGCGATGGCATGGTGTTGGCGACATGGTGTTCCCTATGTGGTGTCATTGCATGGCGGGTTGTTGCCGCGGGTGTTCACGAAGGGGTGGCTTAAGAAGACGGTTTTCTACAAATTGCTTTTGAGGCGGTTTTTGAATCGCGCGAACAGGTTGCATTGTACGGCCGAGCCGGAAGCTGTTGTGGCGAAGCATTTGGGCCTGGCAAGTCCGCGGACGATTGTGCCTCTGGGTGTTCATGTCCCGGAGAACGGTTTCCGTGTCGAGGGGGTGAAAGGGAAAACGGTCTTGTACGTGGGACGTTTGAGCGAGGAAAAAGGGCTCCTTGATTTGGTGCGCGCTTGGGCAGGGTTGGGGGCTTCTGACTGGCGTCTCGTGTTGGCGGGCCCTGACTGGAGAGGATATCGTGCCCGAATCGAAAAAATGGTGGCGACGCAAAAAGCCGTTAATGTGGAATTTGCCGGCTTGGTGCAGGGTGAGCAATTGCAGCGGCTTTATCGGTTGGCAGACATATTTGTTTTGCCAAGTCCCATGGAGAATTTTTCGGCGGTTGTGTTAGATGCGCTCGCGTACGGCGTGCCGGTTGTCGCAACCAAGGGGACGCCCTGGCAGGAGCTTCGGACGGAACGTTGCGGATGGTGGGTTGACGCGGGAACCATATCGTTGCAATCGGCATTGTCCGCCGCGATGGCGCTCACGGATGCGGAACGACGGGAAATGGGCGCGCGCGGACGGCATTTGGCGATGTCTAAATATGCCTGGTCTTGCATAGCCAAGCAATATGAAGAAATTTACATTTCGTGCGCTCCATCCGAGAATCCAAACAATGCAAAACAGGCTTGACCTGTTTTGCATTGTTTACACGATGCGGTCGCCCCAAAGGGGGATTGTGACGGTGCCGCCTTCGGCGAGAGTCAGGCGGCGGGCGCGTTCGACCATGGGCGTGGTGAGACGCCATTTCGCGTGACCGAGTTCCCAGAGGTGCCCGTAGGCCGTGAGCGCGGGGCGGATGCGCCGTTCGCCGGCGGCGACGTCAACGCCGCAGCCGGGGAAGAACACCCATAGGTCGGGACGTCCCCAGATCGGGTTCAGCTTCTGGACATTTGAACAGTCGCCCGTGTGCAGCATGCGCCAGGCGCCGACTTTGATTTCGAAGGCAGTCGTGAAGTCGACGAGGTAGTTGTTGTGGTCCGTGAGCGACGTGGCGATTTCGACGTCCTTGATCTTGAAGATCTTCCGCGCGCGCGTGAAGCCGCCGTCGCGGTTCCAGTTCCTGACGCCGTAATTGTCCAGGAAGTTGGACGCAACCGTTTTGCCGGCGCGGTCCAGCGCCCGGTAGAATTCGGGACGGTAGTGGTCGTCGTGGTTGTGCGTGATGAGCGCGAAATCGAGCAGCGGCGCCAGTTCGGGCGCGCGGCGGTGGACGAGGTCGATCGAGAAGAGCGCCTTGCGCGTTTTCACCACGACGCCCATGTTGTAGACCATCCACACGGCCGGTTTGTCGGTGATCTGGACCGTTTTGATTTCCGCGAGCATGTTCTCGAACGCACGGTCGAGTTTTTCGAGCGAGACGAGACCGCGCGTTTGTCCGTCGGCGAAGTACTGGTTGTAGGCCGTGTGCGCGACGGCGTCCGTGTCGCGTTGCCAGACGGCGAGGACGTTTTCCGGTTCGGCGGCGTCGGCACGCCGCGCCATGGTTCCGAGTGCGGCGAGCGCGCCGCCTGCAATGAAATCTCTTCTGGTCATTGATCTGCTCCGTTGCTTTCTTCCTGTTCCAAAGCGTTCGCTCCCCGCCGTCCATTACGTGCCCGAGCGCGGGCGGCACATCCACGCGCCTATTTCGTACCCGGGCGCGTCCCGCGCCCGAAAGCGCACCGCGCATTGGTGCCTACCCCGTCCTTCGCCGCGCCCAAGGGGGCGGTTCCGCTTCGCGCTGCAGCCGCGCGTCGTCCTTCGCGCGCTGTTCGAGCGTCCGCTCAACGGTAAGCGCGAACCACGCGAAGCCGGGGCCGGTGATTTCAATCAGACGCTTCA
>DCIH01000082.1 GCA_002317575.1 Verrucomicrobia bacterium UBA1731
GAAGACCCGCACGGGCTCTACCGCTTCTGCACCGTCAAGCCCGCGTTCGGCGGCCAGCCCGGCATCTGGCAGTACCGCGTGGGCACCTCGGGCAACAACGCCGGTTCGACCGTCGACTGGACCACGCACAAGACGGATCGCGTGCTCAACCCGAAACCCGTCCACGTCACGCAAGGGTACACGGCGCCCACGTGGTCCTCGGCGGACGGCACGAAGAGCTACAGCTGGACCGGCGGCGGCACGTGGGCGTGGACCGGCTACATGTGGTTCGAGAACAAGGCCTACACCTTCGGCGGCACGTACGACGACGGCTGGTGGATGCGGCTCGACGGCTCGTGGGTTTTCAACGGCGGCAGCGGCTGGTCCGTGAAGTCCTGGACGCCGCCTCGCGGCGCGGGCTGGTACACGATCGAACTCCAGGTGAGCGACGGCGGCGGCCAGTACGGCGGCTGCGGCTGGCAGTACGGCATGGCGTGGAACAACAAGGGCTACACCACGCGCGACAACACGTCCAACTGGAATCCGTTCATCGACACCGGCGACGGCACGCTCCTGCGGACGGAGCCGGGCCTGGGCGGCATCGAGATCGTCCAGGAAAACGTCGACAACGGCAAGCTCGCGTCCGTGGACCTCTCGTTCTCGGCCCTCGGCGCGGCGGGCACGCTGTGGGTGCTGAGCGGTCCCACGGGCGGAACGGACAACACGAACACCTGGCTCCGGGCCGAAAAGGTGGCCGACCTCGCGAAGGGCGCCACGACGTTCACCGCGCCCGTCACGAACCTGTGGGGCGCCGCCGACCGCCGCGTGATGGCGTTCTACTACAAGACCACGGCCGAAACCATCGGCAGCGAGAACCTCTACTACCGCGACTACGCCGCGCCGTATTTGACGGAGATCGCGCTGGACGGCACGGGCGGCGACACGCTGAACGTCACGGGACGCCTCAAGTCCTACCAGGGGCCGACGTGCGAGCTGAAGATCCACGTGGGCGATTCGCCCGAGAACCTCGACCGCTGCTGGGCCGGCTTCGCGGGCAGCCGCCGCACCAAGGCGCGCAGCTTCAATTTCGACCTCTTCGAGGCGGACATCGCGTCGGACCACTACTTCAGGCCGGGCAACACCTACTTCGTCTGCGTGGAGGCCATCGACACCTTCGGCCGCACCTACCGTTCGAAGGTGCTGGAGGTGACGATGTCGGCGGAGTCCGCGTTCGCGAGCGCGACGCTCACGGAGATGAACCGCCGCACGGCGAAGTGGTCCGTGAAGATGTCCGAACTCGGCGCCAGCGACCTCGACACCGTCTCCCTGTGGGTGGGCAAGGAGTCCGACACGAACGAGCTGGGCGAGGTGGACGAATCGCTCTTCACCCAGCCCGTCGCCGCGCAGTCGATCTACGACAAGGCGGACTACGTGTTCACCTACACGTTCCCCGAGCTGGACAAGAACTACTACTGGCAGTTCCGCAGCGTCAACTGGGCGCAGGGCGGCACCACGAACTGGGAGGTGCGCACCACGCCCGCCGTCGCCTCCACGAAGGACACCACCACCTACACGTGGCGGCGCGCCGTCCGCGAGGGCTCCTGGACGGACCCGAAATGCTGGAGCGCCAGCACGTCCGACGCCCTCGGCTGGCCGGCCTCCAAGAGCTGCACGGTCACGTTCGAGCACGGCACGGAGGCGATCATCCACTGCCCCACGAACGTCTCGGTGTTCCACGTCGAATTCACCTCGCAGCGCATGAAGCTGAAGTTCGATTCCCAGGGCGCGCCGGACGGCGGTCCGATCGAGTTCCACCCCACGCGCATCCGGTTCTTCGACAACTACTCGGGCGGCGTCTACACGGACGAAATCACGTTCTCGCACGTGAACGTCACCTGGAACGAGTCCTACGACTGGATGGGCACGGGCTGGCGCCTCACGTTCACGGACGGCGCGAACTTCAAGTATCCGCACTCGAACTTCCGCGCCTACAACAACACGGTGAACGCGGCCTACGGCTGGAACCAGTTCGAGGTGCTCAACGGCGCCACGGCGACGTTCCGCGAATTCGACCTGGCCGGCGGCGGAAACGTCCTCATCTCGAACGCCACGATGGTCTGCACGGGCGGCATCTACCCGAGCTACAACCAGGGCGGCGGCGTGGTCCACTTCAAGGGCACGAACCCCGTCCTGAAGGTGGGTTACAACTTCCGTACTTTCAACAACGCCTCGCTCACGAACCTCGCGGGCGGCTGCGAATTCTCCGTGCCCGTGGGCGGGTACCTCGAGCCGCCGATCCAGTTCACGGGCGGTTCGAGCTACCAGTTCGGCGGCACGTCGGGCAACAGCGACTCCACGTCCTCCAAGCCGCTCAGGTTCTGGATCGACCCCGAAAGCCCCGCCGCGTGGACGGACGAGACGATCGAAGCGCCGCTCATCGCGTGGTACGCGGGCGTGAACACGAACCGCATCGCCCTCCAGGAGCTGCCGAACGCCGAGACGGACGCGCTCCTCTTGTGCTCGCCCGCGCACCCGGCATGGACCGAGACGAACGCCTGGGACGCCGCGTACGGCGTCGCCACCGGTCTCGCCGTCCGCATCGTCGGCTCCACGCGCATGGGCCTCGTCACCGTCACGGGCGCGCCGTTCGAGGTCGGCCCGGCGGACGCGGGCTTCAGCCCCAAGTCGGACGACGGCACCGGCTACGGCGACTTCACGCACCTCACCCACGACTTCGAATCGTTCACCGCGCCGGCGCAGATATCCACGGCGGACATGTTCGCCACGTGCCTCGGCGCGAAGCTCTACCAGATCGACCCCGCGACGCGCGCGCGCACGGAGATCCAGCCCGTTTCGTCCTCCACCACCTCGATCGAAATCGCCCGCACGAACGGCTGGAACGAAATCGAATGGCAGTGGGACGTGCGCCACCGCGTCACCGTCTCCGTGCAGGGTTCGGGCCAGGTCTCCGCGACGGAACTCTGGGTGAAGCACGGGGAGGCGCCGGACGGCCTCGTCGCCACGCCCACCAGCGAAAACGCCTGCTTCTACCAGTGGACCGCCCGCTCGGGCACGCTCGCGGCGGACAAGCCCACGCTCATGACCTCCAACCTCGTCTGCGCCGTTACGGGACCGCTCCAGCTCACGGCCGAATTCGGCAAGTGCGTCTTCGTGGCGACGAACGGCAACGATTCGTTGAACGGCCTCACGCGCGGCAACGCCAAGAAGACCGTCAAGAGCGCCTACGACACCGCCGCCGACGGCGACTGCGTGATGCTCGACGCCGGCGACTACAACTTCAACAAGTCCAACACCGACAGCGACATCCTCATGATGACGAAGGCCGTCACGATCCGGTCGCTTTCGGGCGACCGCGAAGCGGCGCGCATGTACCACTCCGCGCGCAACCGCCGCGTCGTGGTGCTGCAGAACGCGGGCGCGCGCCTTCTGGACGTCACGATCCGCAACGGCGGCACGAGCGGCAACAGCCAGCGCGGCTCCTGCGTGTGCATCGACACCGCGGGCGGCATCGTGGACGGTTGCATCATCCGCGACGGCACCACGGGGAACTGGGATTCCTCCTGCGGCGGCATTTCGTGCTACAGCGACAAGGGCTACGTCGTCAACTCGGTGATCACCAACAACACCTGCGGCTGGTACGACCTCATGCCCGCGGGCCTCGCCGTGTACATGTCCAAGGGCCTCATGCGCGGCTGCACGATCGTGGGCAACAAGACGGCGGACAAGGAATACGACGTCTACGGCGCGATCTACCTCACGGGCAGCGCGCGGATGGAGAACTGCCTCGTCACGAAGAACGTGGTGCGCAGCTACGGCGGCGTGTTCATCGACGGCAACTCCACCGCCACGGTGGACGGCTGCACCTTCTGGGAGAACGACGTCGCCGGCGATCTGGACGCCGAACACCGCGACGCCTACTACGGCCCCGAATCGCGCTTCACCAACTGCAAGGCCCGCAAGGCGTTCGACGAGAACTGGACCGCCATCGGCGGCATCGTCGACGACTCGCTTGACTTCTCGATGATGCCCACGCCCTCGAAGATCGTGCAGGGGAACGAGATCCGGTTCACGCCGCACTACGCGCCCGCGGAGGTGAAACCGATCGAGGCCTACCAGTATGTGTTCGGCGACGGCCAGACGCAGTCGTATCCGGGACCTTCCGACGGCGTTTCGCTTGCGGGGGTGACGCACACGTACGACACGCCGAAGATCTATTCGCCGAAGTTGAACGTCCGCTACACGGACCAGTCCGTGCGCACCTTCGAGCTCGAGAAGGGCATCACCGTGTTCCCGACGAACATGTACGTGCGCACGGACGAGAACTACGACACGTCCTTCGTGCCGAACTTCCCGTACAACGACCCGTACGACAACGCGCACACGAACCTCCGGGAACTCGTGGACATGGCGATCGACGGCTGCACGATCGTGGTGCACGCGCAGAAGGGCAAGCCCGCGCGCATCCCGATCCGCGGCTCGCTCCTGCACGTGCAGCGCGCGATCACGATCCGCGGCGCGGACGCGGCCGACCCCGGGCGGTTCCAGTTGTACCGTCCCACGGGCGAATACCGCATGATCCGCCTGGACCATCCGCAGGCGCGGCTGGAGAACCTGTGTGTGTCGAACGCGTACTGGAACCAGTGGGGCGCGTCGGGCGTGGGCGTGTACATGCAGGGCTACGGCGGCACGATCACGAACTGCCTGATCAAGAACAACCGCCTCGGGCAGACGTTCGCCACCGTGTACGCGAACGGCGCGAATTCGGTCGTCACGCACTGCGTCTTCACGAACAACGTCAAGGAGGGCCTGGCGCCCGGCACCACCGGCCCCACCTGCCTCACCGTGACGGGCGGCGCGCGGGCGGACAACTGTCTCTTCGTCGACAACAAGTACACCTACGGCGGCGGCACGGAGACGATCCCCACTGCGTGGGTGGCGAACGGCTGGTTCGCGAACTGCACCGTCGTGAACAACGCGACGCGCCGTCTGGGCGGCACGTACGTGGACGGCACCTACGGCAAGATCGTCAACAGCGTCATCCTCGGCAACCAGGCCCTGGCGCGGACCGAGGACTACAACGACGTGGACGTCGCGCAGGCGGCGGGGTACTACAACTGCGTCACGTCGATCGAGCTGCCGTACAACGACACGTGCGTGAAGGAAAGCCCGTGGAACGTGTTCAACGACTGGGAGAAGGGCGACCTCACGCCGTATCCGGCGGGCGCGCTGCACGAGAAGGGCGTGAAGACGGTCAACGACGGCGTCGTCGTTCCGTACGGGAAGACGGACCTCGCGGGCAATCCGCGTCTCGTCGGGAAGGTGCCGGACGTCGGCTGCTGGGAATGCCAGAATACGAACTCGTTCCAGGTGGGCTTCTCCGTGAGCGACGATGTGATCGCGGAAGGGGGCGAGATGGTCTTCACGCCGTATGTCACGGGCGGCAAGAAGACGGACGTCTTCGAATACTGGTGGGACCCCACCACCTACGGCTTCAACGACCAGTTGAAGAACATCATCTACACCACCGAAGGCACCAACGTGGTTTGGCGCTATTCGGGCACGGGCTACAAGACGCCGCAGCTGAAGGTGACGAAGAACCGCGGCAAGGTCGACGAGGAGACGGTGGTCGCCAGGCGCGACGCGCTCGTGTATGTCACGCCCGAGTGCATCTACGTGGACCAGAACAGCCGCTATCCTTCCTATCCGTACGCGAACTGGGCGACGGCCACGACCAACCTGATCGAAGCGGTTTCCATCGCCCGCACGGGCGCGAAAGTCGTTCTCGCCGAAGGCACCTACGACATCAAGGCCCCCCTCGAGATCAAATACGGCATCACGATGCAGGGCGTTACGTCCAATGCCGGCGATGTCGTGATCCGGAATCTGGGCGCGA
>DCIH01000099.1:0-11910 GCA_002317575.1 Verrucomicrobia bacterium UBA1731
TGGAGATCGATTTCGTGGCGTCGAAAGGCAAGGAGCGGCAGTACGTGCAGGTCGCCTACCTGATGCCTGACGAGGCGACGCGGACGCGCGAGTTCAAGCCGCTGGAGAATCTGACCGGCGACAATTATCCCCGCCTGGTCCTGACGCTGGACGAGGTCGACTTCGGCGACAAGGGGGTCCTCCATCGTTCACTCGTCGACTGGTGCCTCGATCGAACTGTATGATCGCATTATTCAAGCAATAGTGTAACCGACGACGCTGTATTGCAATAAATGATATCGTTTATTGCAATTAGACATATTGTTCGAATTGTGATACGATATGCCAAATGACGGTATGCCATACGATTGTATGTATAGCAAAGGGGTGGATAATGGAGTTCTTTGGCCGCGAAGTTGAGATTAACGAACTAGTTCGCATTCGCGAATTGTCGCGAACGCATGCGCGGTTCACGGTCGTGACGGGGCGTCGACGGGTGGGCAAGACCGAACTCTTGGAACATGCGCTGAACGACGGCAAGATGCGTTATCTCTATCTGCTGATTACGAATCGTGCCGAACGCGAACTCTGCGGCATATTGCAGGATGAGGTGCAGCGTGTTTTGGAGGCGCCGATCCTGGGACGGGCGGAGCGTTTCTCACAACTCTTTGAGGCCATCCTGCTCTCGGCTCAGAAGGAACCTCTGACACTGGTCATCGACGAGTTTCAGGAATTCGACAAGATTGATCCGGCCATCTTTGGCGAGATGCAGGGCGTCTGGGATCGCCTTCACAAGAAGTGCCGCATCAACTTCGTCGTTTGCGGAAGCGTGAATCGTCTGATGCACAAGATCTTCTTTGACGACTCGCAACCGCTTTACGGACGCAATACGGGCAGCATTCGGATCGATCCGTTTCCGACGTCGGTCATCAAGGACATCTTTGCCGCGCATTGTCCGGGTTATGCCAAGTCTGACCTGCTTGCTCTGTGGACCTTGACGGGGGGTATCGCGCGCTATGTCGAGCACTTCATGGACAATGGTGCTTTTACCCGAAAGGACATGCTCCGTCTCGTCTATTCGTTGAGTTCTTCCTACGCGACGGAAGGCGAGACGATCCTTGGCGCGGAGTTCGGACCTGACCACGGCGTCTACTTCTCCATCATGTCCGCGATCGCCTCAGGGCGGACGTCATATGCCGAGATCCTCAATCAGATCGGGTTCGACATCGGCGGTCAGCTCACGCGACTGGAGCGGTCCTATGAGCTTGTCTCGAAGATTCAGCCCTTTGCCGAGCCGTCGGCGACGAAGAACTGCCGGTATCGTATCGACGATTGTTTCTTCCGCTTCTGGTTTCGGTTCGTCTACCGCTACCAGCATCTTATCGCGCAGAAGATGTTCGACGAACTCGTTGCGCAGGCGGAGCGTGACTTCGATGCGTTCGCGGGACTTTCGCTGGAGCGCTATTTTCGCGCCAAGTTCCTGGAGGAAAGTCGCTACACGAAGATCGGCGGCTGGTGGGACCGGAAGGGTGAGAACGAGATCGACTTGGTCTGCGAGAACGAGTTCAAGGGGACGCTTGACTTTTTCGAAGTCAAACGCGACGCGAAGCGCTATGACCGCAAGTCGCTGGCGGCGAAGGTCGAGGCCTTTCTCTGCAAGAATCCCGAGAAGCGGAATCTGAAAATGACGCTCGGCGCCTTGTCCTTGGCGGACATGTGATCAAAAGGAGGGCTCGTGTGAGCGACAAGACGGCGATTCGGCAGGAGATGCGTGCGAGGCGCAAGGCGCTTTCGCCAGAGGCGAAGGCGCGGGCGGCGAGGATTGTCTGCGACAAGATTCTTGCGCATCCAGATGTGGCCGCGGCGCTCGATCCGTTCGACGGATGGGGCGCGCTTGCCGTCTATCTGGCCTCGCCGGATGAAGTCGACCTGACATCGGCGATCGAGGGGATGCTGGCGCGTGGCATCACGATTGTCGCGCCGCGCTGGAATGGCGAGACGTATGAACTTGCGAAACTGAAGAGTCTCCGCGACGAGGACTTGCGCAAGGGACCGATGGGCATTCTCGAACCGAAGGACGCAGATATCGTCCCGCCGAAAAATGTGGCGGTCTGGCTCGTGCCGGGCCTCGCGTTCACGCGGGACGGCAAGCGTCTCGGCTACGGCGGCGGCTGGTATGACCGGCTGATGGCGGGGACAGGCAAGTATGCGACAAAGTTCGGCGTTGCATACGCATTTCAGATTGTCGAGGACTTGCCGAATGAGCCGCATGACATCCGCGTCAACGGCGTCATTGACGATTCGCTTGAACATCCGCAAGTCGATTACGCCGAACTTCCGGACGGTTGTCGCGTGCGCGTATCCATTGCGAAGCGCGAGAAATGGTTGGCGGCGTTCTTCGGCGGTCTGGTTGGCGTTGGGCTCGCTCCGCTGCTCGTATTCGGTTGTGTGGCACTGAAGAACGGGGGGCTGCCGCTCGGCGTCGGCATTGCGCTTCTCATTTTCATCGCATTGGCAGTCCTCGTCGGTGCGATTGCCTTGCTCTATGCCTTTGGCGGGCCGTTCGAGGCGGAACTTGAGGTGCACGGCGAGAAGGGCGTCTGTCGCTGGCGGTGGCTCGGACTCGTCCCGTGGACGACACGACATTTCGCGTGGAAGCCGTGGACGAGGTTTGCAGGCGGCGGGTATGCGTTTTACAATGCGCCGAAGCTGTCGCTTGTGATGGTTTGCGAAGGAGCCGTTGCGCAACCGCTCTTTCGCACGGATTCCGTGGCCGCCGACCTTCTGTCCATTCGCCTGAACCGTTCGCGTGTCGTTTCGACCGAGCAGGTGCGCGCGGCGCGGGAAAAACTGCTCGCGAAGCTGCCGCATGGAATGTCCATCGTGCGCGACGCGGACGGTGCGACCGTGTCCGTCTGGGCGCCGTCGCTTGTTTGCACAGGCGGGTATTTTGTCAGTGGAATCATCGGCCTTCTGTTCGTCACGCTCCTGCTTCTCCTCTTGTCCCGTTGGCCGGTGGTGATGGTGACGCTGATGGCGCTTGTCGCGCTTGCCTTCGTGACAGGACTCGTTTACATCTTGGCGTGGGGCCTGTTCGGGCGCTACCGCTTGACGATATGTGGCGATGAGTGCCTTTACATTGCAAATCTGTTTGGCTGGAAGCGCAAGCAGAATTTTGTCATAGGGGCGAATGGCGCTCATTCCTTGGAGGATTCGTACATCTGTCTCGAAGATACGCAAGGTGCCTCGCACGTGCTTTTCAACTTCCTTCCGAAGCGCTACCTACTTTATCTCACACAGTTCATCCGACAGGAGCTGGAAAGGCGAGATGAACAGCTCTCGTAGAACATCGTGACGGTCCTTCCGGGTCTCGCGTTCTGGTCGAAGTGACAAGTGAAATGGTAGAAAGGCAGTGGTGAAGATGACGTTCAGGCAGGCAACGTTTGAAGATGCGGGATTGATTCTGAAGTTCATCCGCGAGCTGGCGGAGTATGAGAAGATGGGCGATCTCGTTGTCGCGGACGAGGCGACGCTTCGGGAAGAGCTTTTCGAGAAGCGTCACGCCGAGGTAATCTTCGCGATGATCGACGGCGAGGAAGTCGGCTTCGCGCTCTTCTTCCATAACTTCTCGACGTTCCTCGGCCGCTCGGGAATCTATCTTGAAGACCTCTACGTCCGTCCCGCGTTTCGCGGACGCGGCATCGGCACGGCGATCTTTCACGAGCTCGGACGAATCGCAAAGGAACGCAAGTGCGGACGCCTCGAATGGTGGTGCCTTGACTGGAACGAACCCTCGATCCGCTTCTACAAGTCCCTCGGCGCCGAGGCGATGAGCGACTGGACCGTTTACCGCATCGCCGGGGAGACGCTGAAGAAGCTGGGGGCCGACTAAACGCTTGCGGCTCAACTTATTGGCGCGCGAACGGATGCGGCAAGGCGTTCCCCGTGGCGGCGCCTTGACTGCCTACCTCTCTACTTTCTATTTCAGGAAATGGTATAATGCGCGGTATGTGTAAGAACTTCAACAGACGAACGGTTCGAGTCGCGCTGGCGACATGTGCGCTTTGGGTGTTCGCGGCGAGGGCCGTCGAGGTTGCGGACATGCCCGACGCGGTGCCGGGGCTTGAGGTCTCGGCCGAGGTCGTCTTCGACGCGGTGCCGAAGGACGGCATCACGTTTATCGGCAACGAGGCGTGGTCGCTCATGTACCAGCCGTGGCAGGGCCAGGGTTCGTTCGCGTTTCAGGTCGGATCCCAGTGGTACAACACGGCGCTCGCCGAGCAGCCGATCGAGACGGGCAAGGTCTATCGCGTGACCGGCTCGTGGGACGGCGCCGTCATCCGTGTCGCGCTCGAAGGCGGCAAGGAGGGCCGGCAGATCCGCCGCGATCCGATGCCGCCCGTCCGGAAGCCGACCGTCATGTGGCCGTTCGCCGGGACGGTGAAGGCGTATTCGGCGAAGGTCGTTGCGAAACCGATCGTGCATCTCTTCGATCTCAAGTCGAAGGACCTGCTGCCGCGTGCCGGCAAGCCGTTCACGCTGACGGGCGAGGCTTTCAGCGGCGGGACGAGCGTTGCGGACGCCGTCCTCGTCGCCGAGGTGAAGACGCCCGGCGCGTCCGTCACGCCCGCGCGGCTTCCGCTCGGCAAGCGCTTCGCGGGAACGGTTCCCTGCGAATGGACGGTCGAGGCGGGCACGAACGGCGAGGTCGTCGTCGACTTCCGCGTCGAGGCGGACGGACGGACGCTCTGCGCGGAGACGAAGGATGTCGTCGTGATGCCGGCCGAGGATCCCGATTTCTCGGCGGCGAAGTGGAATCCGCCCGAGCGTCCGACGAGGACGTTTTACGTCGACGCGCTTGCGGGCGACGACGCGCGGGACGGTCTCTCGCCGCAGTCGGCCTGGAAGACCCTGGGGCGCGTGCGCGGACGCGTGCTCGGTCCGGGCGAGCGGCTTCTGCTCAGGCGCGGCAGCGTCTTCAACGAGGAACTTGAGATCGGCGCGTGCGGCGCGGCGGACAACTGGGCGTCGGTCGGCGCGTACGGCACGGGGGCGCGTCCGACGATCCGCCGCGACCGCATGTTCGACCAGCGCTGCCTGCTCGTCACGAACGCCGCGTATTTCGCCGTACGCGATCTCGTCGTCTGCAACGCCGGCAAGGGCCTCTGCATCGAGAATCCGCCGGGCGTCGGCGGACACGTCCTCGTCGAGAACTGTCTCGCGCACCACGTCGAGGGCTCGTATCGGTGGAACGCGCACGGCATTCCGGAATGGCGCGACCTGTCGGCGCCGAAGGACGGCGGCGTCGGCGCGATCGCGCTCACGGGAATGCGCCATCTCGTCTTCCGGGACTGCGAGACCTACCAGAACTCGTGGGGATTCAACGTGAAGGGCGACGACCTCTGGATCGGACGCATCTACACGCACGACAACGCGAGCCCCAACACGTCGCCGCATCCGATGATCACCGGCACCAAGCGCGCGTGGTACATCGATTCCGTCCTGGACGCCTCGGGCTGGAACGCCTCCGCCGGCACGATGGGCATCATGCTCTGCGTGAACCGCGGTTTCGTCATCCGCGGCGTCCATTTCCTCAACATGCCCGATTCGGCGTCGTGGGACGAGGGCGGCGTCGACTTCGAGTCCGGCGGCGAAGGGATTCTCGTCGACCGCTGCACGTTCCGCCGCAACGCGGGCGCGGCGATCGAGGTCCTGGGACTCTACACGCCGCAGGCGAGGAACCTCCATTTCCGCGAATGCCGCTTCGACCGCAACAACTGGGCGAACAATCTCGGCCCGAGCGAGATCTACATCCACGGTGCGCAGGAGAAGTCCATCGACTGCTCGTGCGGTCTCATCGAGAGGTGCGGTTACGTGCTCGAGCCGGGCATCGCGTTCTACACGAACAAGTCGCGTCATTCGTCGAAGGCCTGGACGCTCAAGGACAACCGCGAATGGCCGACCTCCGAGGAGCTGGACCGCGCGATGCCGTGGGGCGATCCGCCGACGGTGTCGGCGGGCCCCGAAATCTGGACGTCGGCGCGGACGGTCCGTCTCGCGGGTGCCGCCGAGGCGGGCGACCGCAAGGTGGATGTCGCCTGGGAGACGCGCGAGGGCCCGGGCGAAGTCCGCTTCGCGCGACCGTCCGATCCGAAGACCGACGCGACGTTCCCGTGCGCGGGCGACTGGCGCGTGGCGCTCAAGGCGGACGACGGAAAGCTCTGGCGCACGGCCCGCACCGCGGTGCACGTGCTGCCGGAGGGATCCGTCACCATGCGGGCGTGGTCGTTCGCGAAGAACCACGATCTGGAGGGGTGGACGCACTGGAACCTCGGCACGACGCGCGAGGTGTTCAAGGGCAAGAGCGCATTCTGGGACACGTTCGCGAATCCGGTGCACGACGTCGTCGGCGACTACTACGTGGTGGCGCTTAAAAGTGCGAAGGGGGCTCATCTCCTTTCGCCCGACGACCTGTACCTCTCGAAGGACGGACTTGACCGCGTGCGCATCCGGATGCAGAACCGGACGAACGCGGCGAAGATGCGCCTAAGGTATCTGACGACCGAGGACGCGGACTGGGACGATGCGAAGTCCGTCGTCTTCGACGTGACGCCCGAAGACCGCGACGAGCGCGTCTACGAGATTCCGCTCGCGCTCCGCGGACACCTCAAGCGCCTGCGGCTCGACTTCGCGGCGGACGGGACGTCCGTGACGGGCACGGTGCGGATCGATTACGTCTGGTTAGGGCGCGTCTCCGGAAGGACCGTTGGCGTGACCGCGGTGCGGTTGCCGCCGGAAACGGTCACGAACGGATACTGCTCCGTGACGGCAGGCGGCAAGGTGCTGGACGTGTTCGCGCTGCCGCATCCGCGGAAGTACTTCGACTATCAGCGCGAGAGCGACCTGCGTCCCTACGGCGCGGTCTTCTTCGAGGTCGAGGGCGAAACCGAGGTGGCGGGGACGTTTGCCGACGGGAAGCGTTTTTCGTTTAGGGCCCGTCCGCCGTTCACGCGCGTCGTGGAGAACGGCGGACGTCATGGCGCGCTCGTCATCTGCGCCAATCCGCCGGAGCGCGACGTGCCGGACCGCAACGATCCGAAGGTGAAGTGGTTCGGCCCCGGCCGGCATCGTCCCGGCGAGATACGGCTCGCGTCGGGCGAGACGCTGTATCTCGCCGCCGGCGCCGTTGTGGAGGCGCCGGTCCTCGCCGAGGGCAAGGACATTTCCGTGCGCGGACGCGGCATTCTCAGCGGGATCCCCTGGGAGTGGCGGAAGGGACCGTCGCAATTCTGCTGGACGTTCCACGGCGAACGCATCTCGATCCGCGACGTGACCCTCGCCGGCGCGTGGTACTGGGCGCTCATGCTCGAGCGGACGAAGGACGTGACGGTCGAGGGTGTTCGGATCCTCGGCGGCAAGGCGCTCAACGACGACGGCGTCGACGTCTGCCGGAGCGAGAACGTGACGATCCGAAACGCGTTCATCCGTTCGCAGGACGACTGCATCGCGCCGAAGTGGTGGTGTCGCAACCTGTTGGTCGAGAACTGCACGCTCTGGACGGATTACGCCAACGTCGTGCGTCTCGGCTGGGAATGCGATCCGCAGGGCGGTCCGTTCGAGAATCTCGTCTTCCGCAACCTCACGGTCTGCCATCTGGCCATGGAGAAGCGTCCTGCGAGCCACGAGTGGTTCAACAGCGCGTTCTGCCTGCAGGCGTCGAACGGCCAGACCATCCGCGACGTGTGTTTCGACCATGTGGACTTCACGGGCGTCGAGCCGGGCGACATCCAATTCGTCGCCTACACGGGTCCGTGCGGTCCCTTCGCCGGCGGCGGCAGGATCGACCGGGTCCGTCTGCGCGACTTCACCGTTCCCGCCGGCGCCGCGCCGATGATCACGCGCTACGCCGCCCACGCTCCCGGCGAAATCGGCACGGTGACGCTCGAGAACGTCGCAGGACGCAAGGATCCCGAACTTGTCAACGACGATGGTCCGACAGAAGTCCCGAAACCGCGCAAAGTGAACGCGAAGTGATGAGTCGTCTCACCACGTCGCTCACGTGGTACAATGTCGGCATGAAAAAGACTATAGACTTCAGCGCCGGAAATTGGGATTCTTCGCTTTGGATGAACGTGAAGAGCTCCCGCTGGGATTACGTCAACGGTTTCGTCCAGGCGGAGGACCACATCGTCAATCCCTGTCCCGACGTTTCCGACGAGGAACTGTACGCCCACCACGTGACGGACGTGTATGCGAGCCAGGTCCTGCTCGAAAAGATCCGCGCAAAAGCGCGCATTTCCTGCACCATGAGTTTCGACCATCTGATGGCGCCGCTGATCGTGCTCGCGCCGCGTCTGGGCGCGGACGACAAGGGACGTCCCGAATACCGCGAGCACCACGAAATCGTGCTCTACAACGAGGGTGTCAATGTGTGGCATTATTCGTTCTCGGACGGCAAACCGCATTGGCACCTGGCCGCGTTCTTGCGCGTGCCGTTCGCGCCGAAGGCGAAGCACCTGCTTTCCGTCACCGTCGAGCGCCGGCGCGAGGTGCAGCTCACCATCGCCTGCGACGGCCACGTGTTCGGTTATCAGGACGAATATCTGACGGACGAGTTCTACGCGGGGATCACCGCCTGCGAAGGACGCAACCGCTTCTACGATTTCACCGTGGAAACCGATTTGCCGCCGCTGGATTTCGCGGCCGACGGCGAACATTGAGGGAGAATTTGAGACAAGGAGGTTTTGCTGTCTCGCCTGGTCGGCAAGAGCCCTTTATGATATACTACAGTCGTTTTCAACTTAGTCGGTAAAACGAGAAAGTAAAAAACATGATTGTTCGTCAGCAGCAACTCAATCGGCTTGTTTCCGTTATGGGAAACAGATCCGTTAAGATCGTCACAGGCGTTCGTCGCTGCGGGAAAAGCTTCTTGCTTAACACGATTTTTCGCGATTATCTGAAAAAGCAGGGAGTTCGAAACGACCACATCATTTCGGTTGCCTTGGATTTAGACGAGTTTGAGGCGCTGCAGAATCCCCGTAATCTCAGCGTCTACATCAAGAAGCGCCTGAAAGCCGACGGAAAGATGAATTATGTCTTCATTGACGAGATTCAACTTTGCTACAAGGTCCTGAAAGAAGGGGTCAAGCTCGAAGACGTCGCGCCGGAGGATCGCGATTCCGTCTGGTTGACGTTTTATGACGTACTCAATTCGCTCAATGCCAAACCGAACGTCGACATCTATGTTACGGGTTCGAATTCGAAGATGCTGTCAAAGGACGTCGCGACAAATTTCCGCGGGCGGAAGACGGAGATTTTGCTGATGCCGCTTTCCTTCGCGGAGTTCCATGACTATCGCCAGGGCGAGAAGGCCGATGACTGGCAGGAGTATTTGACGTTCGGCGGACTTCCGCAGGTTGTTCTGGCAGCGACCGAGCGCGAGAAGGTCGCCACCCTGAACGAGTTGTTTTGCAACCTTTACCTGAAGGATGTCGTCGAGAGGAATAAGATAGCGGCTCCGGCGCATCTGGACAACGTGATGAGGTTTCTCTTTTCGTCCGTCGGTTCCCTGACGAATCCGTCCCGCCTTGCGAAAGCCATGCGGAGTCAAGGGGCCGACGCGCCGAGCGCCCCGACGATCCGCAAGTTCTTCGGTTATCTGACGGATGCCTATCTTTTCCGCAAGGCGGATCGCTACGACATCCGCGGCAAGCGTTATCTGGACTATCCGGCGAAGTATTATGCGGAGGATGTCGGACTGAGAAACGCGAGACTTGGCTTCCGTGAGCAGGAAGCGACGCACCTGATGGAAAACATTGTCTACAACGAGCTGATTCGCCGCGGGTATGCCGTTGATGTGGGCGTCGTGGAGAACGAGCATGTTGAATCCGGTGTGCGCGAGTTGCGCCAGCATGAGATTGACTTCGTCGTGAACACCGGGTTCGAGAAGGTCTACATCCAGTCGGCCTACGGAATGTCGGATCCGAAACAGGCGGCACGCGAAACGCTGCCGCTCATGAAGACGGGGGATGCGTTTCGCCGCATGATCGTGACGGACGGCAACGCCCGCTTGTGGACGGACGAGAATGGCGTGGCGCGCGTGGGCATCATCCCGTTCCTTCTCGATTCGGCGATTCTGGAATCTGCCACGCGATAATGGGTAGATGGAAACATAATGCCCCACATGGTACAATGTCGGCATGCCGATTTGCCGCCGTTGGATTTCGCGGCCGACGGCGAACATTGAGGGAGGATTTGAACCGATGATTTTACGGGAAAGAAGCCGAATGAGAAAAGCTGCTGTAACGCTCGCCTTTGCGGCGGGAATGGTTGTGGGGGCGCATGCCGCGTCAAATGCCGCCGCACGCGCGGAATGTCCTGCGGTCGGCCTCGCGGACACGGTTTCAAATTGCGTCACGACGGTGGATGTGGTCGTGGTCGGCGGAGGCCCCGCCGGCGTCGGCGCGGCGCTCGCGGCGGCGCGGATCGGCGCGAAGACCGTTCTCGTCGAACGTGATGCGCGCATCGGGGGAACGACCGTTTCTGCCGAGGTGCTGCCGATCGGGCTCTTTCACGCCTGGAACCGACAGGTGATCGCGGGCCCGGCCTGGGACCTTGTCACCAACGCCGTCTGTCTTGCCGGCGACCGATTGCCCGATTTCCCGTCCCTCCGCGCCGAAGACTGGTGGCATCACTGCGTGAGGGTGAATCCCGCCGTCTATTCGGCGCTCGCGGCGGAGACGCTGGAGAACGCGGGGGTCGACCTGCGGATGAACACGGCGGCCTGCGGCATGACGCGCGTTTCGGACGGGTGGCGCGTGTCGCTGGCGACGGACGAAGGCGTGAAAGGACTGACGGCCCGCGTGGTGGTGGACGCGACGGGCAATGCTGCGGTGGCGGCGTTCGCGGGCGCCGAACGCATCCGGTCGGCCGATGCCGACCGTCAGCCCGGATCGTTCTTCTTTTATCTGAACACGAAGAGCATGACGTTCGATGCGGCGGCCGTCGACCGCGCGCATGCGGAGGCGGTGAAGTCCGGCGAACTCCTGAAGACGGACATCCACATCCGGATGTCGGATTACGTCCGCAACGGCGGCGGCTGGGGTTGCTACGTGCCGCTGGCGGACAACTCGACGGCGTCCGCACGGGCCGAGACCAACCGCCGCGGACGGGAGACGATGCTGCGCGTCCTGAGGTTTCTCCGGCGTCAACCCGGACTCGAGAAGACCGCGCCGACCGGTTCGGCGCCCGAAGTCGGCGTCCGCGAGACCTATCGCGTCGTCGGCGAGAAGACCGTCACGGAAGAGGCCTATCTCGCCGGCACGGTCGAGGAGGATTCGCTCTGCTATTCGTATTGGTACATCGATGCGCACAACCAGGACACGAAGAAGCAGCGGATTATCCATCACAAGCCCGGCAAGATCGGCACGATTCCCCTTGGGGCAATGCTGCCGAAGGGCGTCTCGAACCTGCTTGTCGCCGGCCGCGCCATCTCGAGCGACCACGGCGCGAACTCGGCGTTGCGCGTACAGGCCTCGTGCATGGCGATCGGCCAGTCCGCCGGCGTCGTGGCCGCGCTCGCGGCGAAGCGCGGCGTCGAGCCGCGCCAGGTTCCTGTCTCCGAGGCGAAGGACGCCTTGCGTCGCTTCGGCGCCATTGTTCCAAGTGCGGCAGAATGACCCGACGGCACGGCCATTCCGCCGTGGTTGAGCCGCCCGTGGCCGTAACGCTCGGAGTGATGCTGGAGTTTACCCATTTTTCTGACCGTCAAAACGCATTTCACCCCGATAAATAAAGGGTGAGGTGTGTTTTCGCAAGTGAAATGGACGTTTCGCGTTTTTTTGAGTCAACTCCGATGGCAGGCAAAGGGCCTTCACTAACATTTCGGCTTGGCTTCGCGCCAGCATCCCTGAAACAATTGATGAGCATTGG
>DCIH01000099.1:11916-15508 GCA_002317575.1 Verrucomicrobia bacterium UBA1731
GTCTGTTTGAGGTTGGAGGAAGAATCCTCCAAACCTCCTCTTTGCGGGGGTCTGGGGCGCAGCCCCAGTTCAAAACTTCACGAAGATTCAAACATGAAGGTGGCCGAGACGCGCGAAGCTGACGCGGAACGTTAGTGGAGCGTGTTTGACGGCCATCGGAGTTGACCATATGCGAGAGAGGTGAAAATGGGTAAACTCCAGGAGTGATGAGATTGACGAACGGTTTGGGGATGGGATATACTGTCTTCGTTGCTTCGGGTGGTGGTTGTTTTTTCATGATCCTGTAGGATGCAGGATGACGCCACCGGTTGCAACACTAAACATCACCCTATTCGCGAGCGAAGCGAGTCGAATGGGATGCTGATGAATTTGTTTCATGGCGCATGAAAAGGGAAAATGAAGATGACCGTGAAAATGCTACTGGCTGCAGGTGTCGTCGCGCTGTCCCTCACGGGACGGGCGGCGGATTTCCTTCCACTCGTCGGCGACGGGCGGACCGACGATTCGGCGGCGATCCAGCAGCGTCTGGACGCGGGAATGCCGTGCGTCTATCTGCCGCCGCCGGCCAAGGCGTATCTTGTCGCACGGACGCTTCGGATTCCCTCCGGATGCGAGCTGCGGCTGGACCGCTGGACCTGCGTGCGGTTGGCGGACGGCGTGAACGCGCCGCTTCTCGTCAACGCGAATCCGAAGGAAGGAAACCGCCGCATCGCCGTGACGGGCGGCGTCTGGGATTTCAACAACGTCGGGCAGCTGCCCAATCCCGGCGCCTGGGGCTGTCTGAAGCGGCTTGGGAAGCTGCCGGCGGGCGCGCAGGACCCGGTCTGGCCCACGAACTACTACGCCCGGTCGCACGGCATGACGTTCTACAACGTCCGAGAACTCGAGATCCGGAACGTGACGCTCCGCAATCCCGTCACCTACGCCCTGCGGCTCGGCGGCGTGACCGACTTCACAATCGACACGGTCGTCTTCGACTTCACGGCCGCGAATCCGTCCAAGGCGAACATGGACGGCGTCCATCTCGACGGCGGCTGCCGGTTCGGTCGCATCTGCAACCTCCGCGGCACGTGCTTCGACGATCTGCTCGCGCTCAACGCCGACGACGGCGACCAGAACGACTACGCCAAGGAGGGGCCGATCACCGACATCGACGTGGACGGCATCCATGCGGAGTATTGCCACAGCGCCGTGCGCCTCCTCTCGACGGGCATGCCGCTCGAGCGCATTTCGATCCGCAACATCCACGGGAACTTCTACCGCTATGCCGTGGGCGTGACGTTCTTCTTCTGGGACGACCGTCCGACGCGCGGGAAGTTTTCGGACATCACGATCGCCGACTGCCATATCGGCAAGGCGCGGCAACCGGAGGATCTGCAGTGGACGCTGGCGCCGTTCCCGCTCATCTACGTGGACCATCGGATCGACGTCGATTCGCTGACGATCCGGTCGGTCACGCGTGACGAACGGACGGACGCCTCCGTTCCGACGGTCGGAATCGTCGAGGGCGCCCGCATCGATCATCTGGTTCTGCGCGACTGCGTGCAGGTCGACCGGACGGAGAAGGGGCAGACGTCCCGTGTGCTCACCTTCGACGCACGGAAGGACGCGCCCGCGCCGACGGACAATGGCGCCTGCATCGGCCGGCTTGTTTTGAGCGACTGCATGCAGATCGACCGAACGGGCAAGGGTCTGTCGTTCCTGGAAATCAAGGGCGCGTTTCGGAATTAGTGGAGGTAGGTGTTATGGAAAGAGCTGTCATTGCCGTTTGTCTTGTGCTTCTCGCGCTGAACGCCCGGGCGGCGTTCACGATCGACAAGTCCGTCATGTCCGATGACTACTGGCAGATATGGAACGATGACGTCCAGGCGAAGATCGACGCGGACATCGAGCGGTACCGCAAAAGCGATTGCGAGGTGAAGATCGGAGGTGAAGGTGAAGGGGAAGTGCCGGTCGGGACGGAGGTGACGGTCGAGCAGATCTCCCATGGGTTCTTCTTCGGTGCGCAGATATTCAACTTCAACCAGCTCGGCAAGAAGGAGTGGAACGACCGCTACAAGGAGCTCTTCGGCACGCTTTTCAACTCGGCGACCGTCCCGTTCTACTGGCGGACGCTCGAGACGCATCCCTATGCGCCGCGCTTCGAGGAACGCTACGAGGACACGGAGAACTTCTGGAACAGCTGTCCGCAGCCCAAGGAGCAGGCGCACTGGCGCCGTCCCGCGACCGATCCGGTCGTCGACTTCCTCAAGCTGCGCCGCTGCCGCATCCACGGCCATCCGCTCGTCTGGGGCAATCCCGGACACCGTCCGGCCTGGATGTGGACCAACTTCTGTCCCGAGGCCGAGAAGCGCGCCCTCGAGGCGCGCACGGGCGTGGAGATCCCCGTCATCGACGAGGGCATCAACTTCGGCGTGGCCTGGCAGAAGGTCTTCGACCAGCTGTCCGAGGCAGAGATCGCCGCGATCGTGCCGACGTTTGTGAAGAACTACGAGCGCCTCTACGAGCGGCGCATCCGCGAGATCGCCGAGCGCTACGGCGACCGCGTCGACAGCTGGGACGTCGTGAACGAGTCGGCGACGGACTACCATCACTGGCAACAGGAGAAGGCCGTGCGCGGCGTTCCGTGCCAGAAGACCGGCTGCTACGGACTGATGCCGGGCGACTACACCTACAAGGGCTTCCTCTGGGCGCAGAAGTACCTGCCGAAGACGGCGTGGCTCAACCTGAACGACTACGACATGGCGCCGTACTTCTTCAAGCAGGCGAAAGATCTTGAGGCGAACGGCGTGCGCGTGGACGTCGTCGGCTCGCAGATGCACCTCTTCGATCCTGCGGAGTCCGTCAACATCCGCCTCGGAAAGGGGCCCGAGCACCTGCGTCCCGAGAAGATCGCCGAGCGTTTCCGCCTCCTCTCCCAGGCCGGAAAGCCCATCCACCTTTCCGAGATCACCATCACCGCGCCGGACAACTCGACCTCCGGACAGATGGTGCAGGCGGTCATCCTGCGCAACCTCTACCGCGCGTGGTTCTCGGTCGAGAAGATGTGCGGCATCACCTGGTGGAACGTCGTCGACGACTGCGGCGCTCCCGGCGAGCCGTCGATCTCCGGCCTCTTCACGCGCGACATGCGTCCGAAGACCGCCTACCTGGCGATGGACGATCTGATCAACCGGGAGTGGAAGACGAGGGAGAAGGTCAAGGTCGAAGGTCAAGGTCCGCAGCGGACGATTCGCTTCCGCGGGTTCCGCGGCTGGTACTGCCTTAGTTGGAAGGGTGCGGACGGCCGGTCTGTGACGAAGCTTGTCGAAGTGAAGTGATGGAGTGGCCTTTTGTTTTGCGATTTCAGAAGATCGCGTTGACGATTCCGCCCACGAGTCCGCCCACGATCGCCGCGCCGAAGGTGATGGCGCCTTCGTGGTGGTGCGGCTCCGGCGGCGGCGGTTGAGGCGCCGGCGCGCGGTGCGCCTGGTGAACCGGCTCGTGGCGGGGCTCGGCGCGGTGCGCCTGGCGGGGCGCGGGGGCCGGTTTCGCCGCCGGCGCGCGTTGCGCCTTGCGGGCGGCTGGTTTAGGGGCCTGGGCTTTTGCCTGA
>DCIH01000099.1:15582-17889 GCA_002317575.1 Verrucomicrobia bacterium UBA1731
CGCCGTGCGGCGCCGCGAATGCCGTTCCGCAGAAAGCCGCGCAGACGAGGCAGAGAGCCGCGCATTTGATGATGTTCTTGTTCATGACCCACCGTCCTTTCTTGTCGTGTCCGGAAGACCATCTTCCGCTCACATAAAGCAAGGCGGCGCGAGCCCGAAATGCTGACGGATTATTTTTGCGTTCGCTTGTTGTCTTTGTCTGCCACTGCGTGGTACCATACACGTATGAAGTCCTTTGTTTCGCTGCGTCCACAAGAATTATGTGTAGTGGACAACAGTTCGAGCTTGGCGAATATGTGTAGTTAACAAGTTTCGCATCTTCGGCAAAATGTGTATTATTGATTAGAATACGCGCTTGCTTATTAAACGCTACGCCGCCATCGTCGCGAGGCCGATCGTCCTCCATCCCAAGGATGCGTCTTTTGATGGCGAGGTGCTCCATCTGCCGCTCTATATGGCATCGCTGATACCGGAGAAGGCGGAGCTGTGAGCTCTTTCGGAAGGGATCCCATGCGTAAGATGACATCAGTCGGGTTGACGGTTGCGGCGCTGTTGGGCGCGGGGCCGATTGCGGCGGAGACGGCGGTGTCGGTTTTCGAGACTTCGGCGAGCCGTCCGTATCGCGAGATCCAGCTGCAGGTCCGCTTCCGCGGTGCCTACGCGAGCTTCCAGATTCCGCGACAGACCGTCGCGACCATCGTTCTGAAACATTTTGAGGCAAACGGAAAAGGCGACAAATGAAAAAAGCGCTCAATAGGGATCTTGGACTGATCGATCGCCGCGGTTTCATTGCGCTGGGTTCGGCGGCCTGTGCGTTCGGCGGGTGCCGCTCGTGGCCGTTCGGCTTTGCGGGTGAACCGCGGTTGCGGCTCGGGGTGATGACGGACATCCATCTCACCTGGAATGTCGACGAGCCGGGTTCGTACGAGCGGATCGAGAAGGTCCTCCGTTTCTATCGCGACCGGAACGTCGACGGCGTGGTGATCGCCGGCGACATCGCGGACTGGGGTTTTGTCGGACAACTCGTCGAGTTCGCCGAACTCTGGCGGAAGGTCTTCCCCGATGACCGCGCGCCCGACGGACATCGCGTCGAGCGGCTCTTCGTCGGCGGAAACCACGATCTGGAAGGTCCTTACGAGGCGTTTCAGTGGAAGGGAAAGTCGATCCTCGAACAGAAGGATCAGTTCATCAAGACCGTCGGCATGGACAAGGCGTGGGAGAAGGCGTTTGGCGAGAAGTACGAGCCGATCTGGATGAAACACGTCAAGGGCTATGCGTTTACGGGTGCGCACTGGGGTTGCGAGAAGGGGCTCAAGGACTTCCTTGCGGCGCATCGCGGCGAAATTGATCCGAACCTTCCGTATTTCCACGTCCAGCATCCACATCCGCTGGGCACGGTCTTTCAGGGGGTGTTCTCCGCCGGTTCGTGGGAGTACGACCGCGGTGCGGCGATGAAGGCCCTCGGTGACTTCCCGAATGCGATTGCGATCTCGGGTCATACGCACATCCCGCTTTCAGACGAGCGCGGCATCTGGCAAGGTTCGTTCACCTCGGTCAATGCGGCGTCGCTTTCCTATGTCTGGCATGTGGCCGGATTCGAGAACGGCAATCCCGGCAAGCGAGTCTCGCAGATGGAGGAAATCAATCCCTGGCCGTGGAAGGATCCCGATCGCGGACATCACCTGATGTATTTCGAGGTCTTCGACGACCGCATCGAGATCGAGCGTCTGGAGGCCTTCCATCTCGAGCGCGTCGGCGAGAACTGGACGGTGCCGACCGCAGCGGCCGAGCGTCCCTACGAATACAAGGCGCGGAGCCGCGACTTTCCGCCGCCCGAGTTTCCGGCGGGTGCGGTCGTCACGGTTTCGAAGCCGTTTGCGGGGAAGAACCGACGGGGCGAGGCGACGCAGCAGGTGGAGGTCTCGTTCCCGACAGCGTCCGCCGGCCGTTCGCGCGCCTATGCGTACGAGGTGAAGGTCGAGGTCGAGACGGCGGACGGATGGAAGGATCATCTCGTCAAGCGCGTCTTCTCGCCGACCTATCACAAAGCCCTCGCCGTCGAGTCGAAGACGGCCAATTGCCTTTTCGCCGCCGGTGAGCTGCCGAAGGGGCCGTTCCGCTTCGCAGTGACGCCGCTGTCGAGCTTCGCCACACGCGGACGGACGCTCTACTGATGTGAAGGGCTGCAAACAGGGGATGCGACATTCCTGTCGCTCCGGAACAAAGTCGCCAAACGCGCCTGTCCACGGTAGAGCCGTTCGTTCCGAACGGCGCAGAGGCGTCCTATCAGGAGAAGCGGCGCGCGGG
>DCIH01000099.1:17968-18094 GCA_002317575.1 Verrucomicrobia bacterium UBA1731
CGCCGACGCCACCAAGTTCGGGAAAGGCTCGTTCTTGTCACGCACTTGGTCACGCCGGCGGAGCGGCGTGACCCCCTTTGTGGGGGCGACCGTCAGGGGCCGGGTCGGGCGCGGGATGCGCCCGCG
>DCIH01000124.1:0-184 GCA_002317575.1 Verrucomicrobia bacterium UBA1731
TCGCTCGGCTGCCTCACGCATTCGGCCGGTTCCGTGGACCTTTCCCTCGAGTGGAAAGTCGTTTGAGACCGTTCGGTTCCATGATCGATTTCGCGAAAGTCCTCAACGCTGAACAGTGCGCCGCGGCGACGGCGGGTGACGGTCCGATGCTCGTGTTGGCGGCGGCCGGCACCGGCAAGACGCG
>DCIH01000124.1:272-4417 GCA_002317575.1 Verrucomicrobia bacterium UBA1731
ACCGTGCGGCGCGCGAGATGCTCGAGCGCGCGGAGCAGCTGGTCGGTCCGATGGCCGGCATTTGGAGCGGCACGTTCCACCATGTGTGCGCGCGTTTCTTGCGCCGCTACGCGAGTTTCGTCGGCTACAAGCCGAATTTCGACATCGTCGACGAAGACGACCAGTCTAAGATCATCAAGCAGTGCATCAAGGAGGCCGTGAAGGATCCGAAGGATTTCCAGAAGCCGTCCTTCGTGCTGAAACTCATTTCCGACGCGGCGAATTCGGAACGCGATTTCCGCTACATCGCCCAAATCCACCAGACGAAGGCGGCCTACGATCTCGAGGAGATGTGCAAGGTCGCCGAGTTGTACGAGAAGCGCAAGCACGAGCTCGGCGCGATGGATTTCGACGATCTGCTCGTGAACGGCTTGAAGCTCCTCAAGGAACACGCGCCGGTGCGCGAGCAGCTGCAGGAGCAGTTCCTGCACGTGCTGGTGGACGAATACCAGGACACGAACGCGCTCCAGTCGCAGTTCACGGACATTCTGGCGGCGAAGCACGGCAACATCATGGCCGTGGGCGACGACTTCCAGTGTATCTACACGTGGCGCGGCGCGAAGTTCGAGAACATCATGCGCTTCCCCGAGCGGTGGCCCGGCTGCAAAATCCTGAAGCTCGAGCGCAACTACCGCTCGCTATCGCCGATTCTCGATGTCGCGAACGTGGTGATGAAGGACGTTCCGCACCAGTTCGAGAAGACGCTTCGTCCGGCGCGCACGGCGACGGGGTCGCATCCAAAGATCTTCCGCTTGTGGGACGGCCACGCGCAGGCCGAGAACGTCGTCAAACTCGCGTCCAAGCTCCATGACATGGGCGTCGCGTGGAAAGACGTCGCGATCCTTTACCGGTCACACTACACGTCCATTGAAATCCAGCTCGCGCTCACGCGCGCGCACCTGCCGTTCCGCATCACGAGCGGCGTCGGCGTGTTCGAACAGCTGCACGTGAAGGATGTCCTGGCGTTTCTGCGTCTGGCGCTCGACCCGCATTCGGAATTGTCGTTCCTGCGGCTTCTGCAGCTATTGCCCGGCACGGGCGAGAAGGGTGCGCAGCGCGTTTGGGTGAAACTCGGCAAGGTGTTCAATCCGCTGAACGGCATGGACCGCATGAACCTCGGCGAGATGCTTTCGCCCAAGTCGAAAACCGCGTGGAACGGCATCGCCAAGGCGTACGAGCTGGCGGAGGACCATCTGAAGCATGGCGAGGACCGCCTGCTCGTTGAGGATTTCGTCCATTATTTCTACGGCGACCATTTGCGCCGTGCGTTTGACGAGGACGACGCGGCCGGCCGGCTCGAGGACATCGTGGAGCTCACGGCGCAGATCGCGTCCTTCGAGGGCGGACTCACGGGTTTCCTCGAGGAAGTCGCCCTGATGACGAACCTCGACGCGCAAGCCAAGGCGAACCTGCCCGAGGACCACATGCACCTCACCACGATCCACCAGGCCAAGGGCATGGAGTGGCCCGTGGTGATCCTGCCGTGGCTCACGCAGGGCATCTTCCCGAGCACGCGCAGCATGGAGGACGGCCACACCGACGAGGAGCGGCGTCTCTTCTACGTGGCCGTCACGCGCGCGAAGGACCGTCTGTACGTGTTCTGTCCCAAGGCCAGGAAGACGGCCGAGGGCGGGATGTGCCCGTGCGAGGATTCGATTTTCGTGAAGGAAATTCCGGACGAACTCGTCGACCAGCAGGAGATCCGCACGTATCAGGCGTCCTATGCTGAACCGCGCCGTTACGGCGGCTACGGCAACCGCGGCGGCGGGAACGGCGGCGGAGGCGGTTGGAACAGCGGTTGGCGCACGAACCACAACGACGGCGGTTACAAGGTGTCGTGGCGCCGGTGATTTGAAGGAGCGGAAGAACATGAAGGCGTTTTGGGAAAAGGAGTCGACGATCGCGTTCTGCGCCTTCGCGGGGCTTTTCGCGGCGCTGGCGGCGTATGTGTTTTGGGACACGTGGGGACTGGACGTCACGTTCATCCAGCCGGACAACGGCATCACGCATCTGCCCGACGCCGTGGCGCGCCGGTTCCGCGAATTCTTCATGGGGAGTTCCGCGTTCGTGCCGGCCGATTTGCGGTTGCTGCTGGGCGGACCTTACATGTGGCAGGAACTGCAGTACGCGGTCGCCGCGTTCGTGGCGGGGTTGGGCGTGGCGTATTATCTGCGCGGACGCGGCGTGCCGTCGTCGTTCGGATACGGCGCAGGTTTGGCGTACGGTCTCATGGGCTACAACTTCACGCTCTTTTCCGCCGGCCATCTCGGTTGGTTCAATCTGCTCGCGTGCGCGCCGTGGGCGTTCGGCTTGATCGACCGCGCGGTGCGCAAGGGCAAGTGGCGCAATTGGGCGATGCTGGGCGCGGTGATGGCGTGGGGTTCGGCGTGGCAGCCGGACGTGTGGCTCATGTTCGCGTGCTTTTGGTTCGCGTACGGCGTTTACAAGATCTGGTCCGAGCGCGTGCGCGGCAAAAAGGCCTGGACGCGGCTTTTGTCGGGCGTGGCGCTGGCGGCTGCGACGATGTTCGTGGTGGGCGCGCCGTCGTTCCGCGCCGCGTACGTCGACGCGCTCGGCGGCCGCGAGGCGCAGCTTGCCGCCGCGGGCGCGGACAAGAAAACGGACGGCGCGGAGCAGAAAGACGCGGCGGCCGACGCGGAAGCCGCGGAAGCGCGCTGGAATTTCTGCGTGAGCTGGAGTTTGCCGCCGGAAGACGTCGCCGAGTTCTTCATCGCGGGCGTGCACGGCGATTCGAGCGATCCGCACGTGAGCCCCAAGACGCCGTACAAGGGCCGCATCGGCCAGCGCATCGTGCTGAAGAAGGGTCAGCGCGGACAGGATCCCGTTACGGGCAAGTCGGTAAAGGAAGGCGACGTCGTGTGGGCGCCGTACCGCCAGCACGCGCTCTACATGGGCGGCGCCATCGTGCTTCTGGCGCTCTTCGCCGTGATCGCGCTCTTCGTCAAATGGGCGAACCCGATGATTGAAATCCGGAACAACCGACGCGAGGTGGCATTTTGGGGTGTGGCCGGCGTCGTGCTCCTCTTTTGCGCGTTCGGCGGCTTCACGCCGTTCTACAAGCTCGTATACCATTTGCCGTATGGGAGTTCGATTCGCTGTCCGCTCAAGTTCGTGCACCTCGTCGAATGGTGCGTGGCCGTGTTGGCCGGTTTCGGCGTGGTGCCGATTCTTCGTTTGGGACGCAAGGGATGGGCGATCGCGATTGCGCTCTTCGTGTTCGCTGGGATCAACCTCGCCTGCAACGACCGCAAGTACGTGGCGACGGATCCCGTGGACTGTCTGCGCGTGCAGGTGGCGCGCGCGACGGGTTCGGCGGGCCCGCAGCTCGTGATGGACGCGCAGACCGCTCACGGCAATGCGGATTACGTGTTCGCGTCCGGACAGGCGCTGAACGGAAATGCGGCGCTCAAGGACGCGATGGGCAAGGGCGTGTACATGCCCGTCTCGACGTGGGGCTACGACGGCAAGGCGTTTTCGCGGGTGCCGCGCGAACGCGCGCAGTTCGTGTTGCTCAAGAACAAGACGCCGAATCCGCCGCCGCCCGAGAAGAAGCCCGGCACGCCGTTGGAACGGGCGTTCACGTGGCTTTCCGCGCTGGCGAGCGTCGGCGTCGTGGTCGTGAAGGGATTTGGGATGAACAACAGGCGCACGACAACAAGTCGCGGGCAAGGGGGTGGACATGAGAACGGCTGAAATCGAACGGAACACGAAAGAGACGAAAATCAAGCTGTCGCTGAATCTCGACGGCACGGGCGCCGGCGAAATCGACACGGGCGTCGGTTTCTTCAACCACATGCTCGAGCTGCTGAAGAAGCACGCGCTGATCGACCTTTCGGTCATGTGCAAGGGCGACGTGGACGTGGACTACCACCACACGGTGGAGGATGTGGGCCTCGTGTTCGGCCAGGCGCTCAACCAGGCGCTCGGCGAGCGCCGCGGCATCGTTCGCTACGGTTTCGCGTCCATCCCGATGGACGAGGCGTTGTGCGAGACGTCGATCGACTTGGGCGGCCGTCCGTTCCTCGTGCTGCAGAGCCCGATGAAGCACATGATGGTGCGCGACTTCGAGGTGAAGCTCGTCGAGG
>DCIH01000124.1:4484-9367 GCA_002317575.1 Verrucomicrobia bacterium UBA1731
TCTACGGCGACGAGGCGCACCACGTGTGCGAGGGCTTCTTCAAGTCCTTCGCGCGCGCGCTTCGCCAGGCGACGTCGAACGATCCGCGCGAGACGGGCGTGCCGTCCTCGAAGGGCGTTCTGTGATGTCGCGCGCCCTGCTTGTGGCGGCGTTCGGCGCCGTCGTCTGTTCCGCCGCCGCGGCATTGACGCCGCGCGAAATCGAACTGCCGCCGTGTGGTATTTTGTGCGGACACGCGGTGTACAACTACCACGGCCTCTATCCGGGCGGCTACGGCAACTGGACGGTGCAACGCGCCAATCCCTTCGAGATCATCGAGCGCACGGTGAAGGAGGATCAGGGCAATCTCATCCAGTTCTGGTTCTTCGACGGTTCGCGTCCGCTGACGCGTGCGGCTTGGCTCGATCTTGAAGGCGTCGGCATCAAATGTCCGCAGCCGGACTGGGCGAATCTGAAGAACCTCAGCATCAAGGAGTTCCCCGAATTCGCCCGGTACGAGAAGGAGCGCGCGGGCGCCGGCGTCGAGCGCGCCATCCGGATGTGCGAGACGAACGGCCTCTATTCGCAGCTCATGTACGTGAGCGGCGTGAACGAGAAGTACACGAAGCGCTTCACGGACAACAAGCACTATGTCGGCTACGATTTCGGCGAGCGCTTCTCGTTTCGTTCCGAGAACGGCGGCAACGGCGACCAGTCCGCGCCGCGGCTCGACAAGCTCGCGGATAACCTCGTCGCGAGCGTGCGCAAGCACTGCGACGAATACCGCGCGAAGGGATATGGCAATGTCTGGTGCACGAGCTCGAATTTCTACATGGACTACGAGGTGTACGCCGGCGTCGACTACACGCTGTTCGAGGACTTCACCTGCGACCTCAACGTGCCGACGGCGCTGTCGCGCGGTCTCGCGCGTCAGTACGGGCGCAAGGTGTGGGGTTCGCACATCGCGAACGAATACTACGCGTGGATCACGTGCAAGAATCCGCACTTCTACCGTATGCTCTATTCCGCGATGATGTGCAAGTACCTCGCCGGCGCGAAGGTGATCGTTTCCGAGTCGGGCGGCTGGCACACGCAGACGCCGGGCAGCGATTCGCCGCTGAACGAGCTGCCGAAATCGCGCACCGGGTACACGGCGAAGACGCCGTCCGACGCCGATCTGCGCGAACTGGCGCTCAAGGCGGAGGCGTTGCGCGACCGCGCGAGCGAAGAGGGCCACTGGAGCAAAAGCTTCCGCCGGTCGATGGGCGACTTCTACCGCTACGTGAAGGAACACGGAACGCCCGCGGGACAGCCCGAATCGACCTTCGCGCTCGCCAAGGGCAACTTCGACCTCGAGGGCGGCTGGCTCGACGCGCGGCCGAAGGCGAACGCCGTGGTCGCCGGCATGCATCCCTATGCCGAAAAGCACATGGAATGGATGTGCGGCGCGCCGGAGTTCGGTTGGGGCATTGCGAACGAGGTTTTCTGGCCGCGCGGACAGGGCATCTACGGAACGAAGGACCTCAACCGCATCTTCTCCGGAACGCCGTGGGGCCAGGTGGACATCGTGTCGTTCGCCTACGACAACGTCACGGCCGAGCATCTTCTCAAGAACTACAAGACGATCGCGTTCGTGGGCTGGAACACGTGTTCGGAGAAGCAGTACAGGATCCTGTGCGACTACGTGAAGGGTGGTGGAAGGTTGCTCATCGCGATTCCGCAGCTCTCGAAGGACGTCACGCGCAATTATCAGGGCTACACGAAGGACGACCTCGTCAACAAGGGCGACTTCACGGAACTCTGCGGCATCAAGGTCGTCGACCGCGGTCCGTACTTCTACTGGACGGGCGCGGTGAAGGGCTCCTCGGCGAAGAAGTGGTCGAGCGCCGACACGCACGGCGCCTACCGCGGCATCCTCGGCAAGGTGGAGGTTTCGAACCCGAAGGCCGAGCCGCTGCTCTACAACTGGGAGAACGACATGATCGTCCTCTACCGTCTGCCGAGCGGCAAGGGCGAGGTGTGGTTCCTCAACTCCTGGTACTATCCGGGCGCCTACAATTTTTCCTATGGCGATGGCGTCGCGCCGGGCAGTCTCGGTTTCGTCGAGGACGTCATCCGCGAGATGGCGCGCCGCTCGCGCGGCACGGCCTGGATTTCGGAGAAGGGCGCGGACGATCCCGGCGAGGAATGTACATTCGTGAACTGGTCGTACTTTCCGTCCACAAAGGAAGTGTTGCTGTTCAATGTCGACTTCGAGAAGGCCCACGCGGTGGATCTTCACGTGGGCGGCAAAACGACGACGCTTGCGCTCGAGCCGCAGAAGCTCGTGCGCATACCCGTGCGTTGAGTTGAATGTTTTGTGCCGGGTTGGAGAAGGATTCACAAGGGGGTGGCGTCGCTCCGCCGACGCCACCAATGCCGTGACAATGGCTGAATAATGACGAGCATGGGCACGCCGGCGGAGCGGCGTGCCCCCCTGAGATGTGCGTCAATAGTGGAATGGATAGGAGGAATGGTTGCATGAAGGTGATTGTCTTGGGTTGTGTTGTGGCGCTGGCGGCGGCGGTTTGGGCCGCGCCGGATCTGGATGCGTACAATTGGCGCGACGGGCGCACGCTCACGGTGGAGGGGCGCGGCTTCGCGCGGACGGTCGGCCCGTACGGGCGTCTTCCCTTGAATCGCGTGGACGATCTGCCGACGTCCGTGGCGGGGCGCTGGGGCATGCGCGAACATACGACGGGCGTCAACGTGCGCTTCATTCCGCATGCGTCGAAGATGTGCCTGCGCTGGCGTGTCGTCGATCCGCGCGCGGTCGACGCGTTCATGGGGCCCACCGCGATGACGGGACTCGACGTCTACGGTTGGCGTCCGAACGAGGGCTGGCGTTTCGCCGCCAATCCGCGATACTTCTTCAATGGTGACGGGAAGTTCTGCGGCACCTATGAACTCGATTGGGAACCGGGGCGCCCGTGCATGGTGTATCTGCCACTTCGCTCGGACGTGCTGCTTTTCGAAGTGGGCGTGCCGAAGGGGGCGACGGTCGAGCCGATGGCGCCGCATGGCGCGAAGCGGCGCATCGTCCACTACGGCACGTCGATCGTGCACGGCGGGTGCTGTTCGCGTCCCGGCATGGCGCTCACGTGCCAGGAAGGGCGCTTGTGCGATCTCGACGTGGTGAACCTCGGGTTTTCGGGCGGCGGACGGATGGAACTGGTGATGGCCCGGATGATCGCCGAGATCGACGCGGCGCTCTACGTGGTCGATTGCGACTGGAACATGTCCGTCGATCTGCAGAAGCAGAATTATGAGCCGTTCGTGCGCGAACTCAAGAAGCTGCGTCCGAACACGCCCATTCTTCTCTGTGGCGGCTGCACGCAGCGCACCGAACCGCGCGACCAGGAGAAGTTCGCGCGCGGCGTGTACGAGAAGCTCAAGTCCGAAGACGCGGCGACATGGTCTAACCTCCACTTCCTCGGTGGCGTCGAAATGCTGCCGAAGGACGACGAATGCACCTTCGACTATTGTCATCCGAATGACTATGGATTCATGTTCATGGCGAAGGTCTATGCCGCCAAGATCAAATACATTCTCGCTGAGAAGGCGATCTTCGACGATTGCCGGAGCGTGTTCATTTCGGACGTGCACGTCCGCGCGGACAGCTATCAGCTTGAGCGCTTCGCGCGCATCGTGGACGAGATTCTGGCGATGTCGCCGTTGCCGCGGAACGTGGTCTGCTTCGGCGATGTCGCGCACTTGCGCGGTCCGGTGGAGGACTACCGCGCGAGCCGTCCGCAATTCCAGCGTCTCGTCGATGCCGGCATCAAGGTCACATTCGGCATGGGCAATCACGACCGCCGCAAGAATTTCCTTGATGTGTGGCCGGAATACCGCAAGCGCATGCTGATGGACGATTTCATCGTTTCCGAGGCCGACTTGGGGGCGTGCGATCTGTTGATGCTCGACACACTGCACGAACCGGACAATCCCGATGCTGTCAAGCTGGGCTGGATTGGCGACGGACAGTTCAAGGAGCGGCGTCTGGCGTGGTTGAAGATCGAGATGGCGCGCCGTCCTCGTCCGTTCTTTCTGGCCGCGCACCATCCGATCCGCGAAATCACCGACGGCGACTGGAAGAATGTGAACGATCTGGTCATGAATACGCCGAACTGCCTCGGCTGGATTCACGGGCACGATCACGCCTGGAAGAAGGGGCTTATCCGCCACGCCGACTGCGCCTGGGGCGACAATGTCTTCAAACGTTGGTTGTGTCTTCCGTCGACGGGACTTTGGGGCGACATCGGCTATGCCGTCGTTCAGTCGCGGAAGGGCGAGCTGCGCGTGGACTACCGCGCCATGGACCACTATTTCCCGTCTCCCGAAACGCGCACGGCGATGGATGACGATCTCGTCTCTGAGAAGCGCGGCGGCTTCATGACCTTCCGCTGGTGACGCAGTTTATCCGCTTTTGGCCATTTTCCGCCACCATCGAGATTTCGTCCGCATCGTAATCTCATTCTCGTAGCGTTTCCGCCATGCGGCAAGCATGTTTGCCTCTTCAATTCTCTCGGGGTCGAGCAGCGCGTCCAACCGCGCCATCAGTGCGGTCGGGTTTTGTTTGACGCCGTGCGTCACCTCGCGCCAGATCGCCTGAGCCCGCACGGTCTCCACGGTCGGCGAGACGATATTTCCGTCGCCGGCGGCCCAGGCGAGCTGCTCGGCGAGAGGCGTGCCGTTTCGCCGCCAGGCGGCGGACGCGCGCTGAATCGTTTTGCAAACGAGCCGCAAATGTGGTATCATCTTCATCCGTTTTCACAACAAAGGAAAGACGATCATGATCTACTCGACTGAGGTTGAACACCAGTGCCCTCTGATGAAGGGTTGCAATCACGGTCCTGCCCCGATCC
>DCIH01000124.1:9454-9578 GCA_002317575.1 Verrucomicrobia bacterium UBA1731
TGGGCTGGTGCGCGCCGCAGCAGGGTGCCTGCAAGCTTTCGCTGAACGTCAAGAACGGCGTCATCGAGGAAGCGCTCGTCGAAACCATCGGCTGCTCGGGCATGACCCACTCCGCCGCCATGGC
>DCIH01000009.1:0-772 GCA_002317575.1 Verrucomicrobia bacterium UBA1731
CGACCGCCGGCTACGAAGTCTGGCTGGAGGACGCGCTCCCGCTCATCAGAAAGTGCGTCGGCGACTAAAACGCCCCCCTGTTCAGTGACGCCCTGGTGGAGATCGTCAACTCGATTTCTTCGTAATCCGCCGATTGCCTCCACCTCGACAGCCATCCTTTCCGGGGTGGCTCACTAGATATTACAATTCTCGCTTTATACTTTCACATTTTTGGTGTTTGACTATGCGTTTCGTCCGTGGTACAATGCGCGGCGTTTTCCACCACTGGAAAGCATGACTTGAACATGAATCAGAAGCTTTATTTCCTTTATGCGTATTACCGCCACGGGTCCTCGATCCGCGGGATGGTTCGCGTATAAACGAAACGAAGAACCAACCTGGCACCCGAAAGGCGGATCGCGGATGAGCGGTCCGCTTTTTTGTTTTCCGGGGTGTTTGGGTTTTTGGGTGTTTGGGTGTTTGGGGGTGTTTGGGGTGAAGGGTTTTGGGGTTTTTGGGTTTTTGGGTGTTTGGGTTTTTGGGTTTTGGGTTTTGGGTTTAGTTAAACAGAAAGGAAAGAACATGATCATCGTCATTAAGAAGGGCGCGGAAAGCGCACAAGTCGAACATCTCAAAGCGCTGCTCCGGTCGCGGAACATCGACCCGCACGAGTCGGTCGGTTCGCTGCAGACGATCATCGGCTGCGTGGGCGATGTGGCGCATCTCGATCCGGGGCTCATCGAGGCGCTCGACGTCGTCGAAAGCGTCCAGCGCATCCAGGAGCCGTACAAGG
>DCIH01000009.1:940-18140 GCA_002317575.1 Verrucomicrobia bacterium UBA1731
GCGGCGGCGCGTTCAAGCCGCGCACATCGCCGTACGCGTTCCAGGGCCTCGGCAAGGCGGGACTGGACATGCTGTCGGCGGCGAAGAAGGAGACGGGGCTTCCCATTGTCACCGAGCTCATGGACTTCAACGACATCGAGCACTTCAACGATGTGGACGTGATCCAGATCGGCGCGCGGAACATGCAGAACTTCAATCTGCTGAAGGAAGTGGGCGCCTACACGCAAAAGCCGATTCTGCTCAAGCGCGGAATGTCCGCAACGCTGCAGGAGCTATTGATGAGCGCGGAGTACGTGATGGCGTCCGGCAATCCGAACGTGATCCTGTGCGAACGCGGCATCCGCACATTCGAAACGGCGCTCAGGAACACGCTCGACCTGGGCGTGGTGACGCTGCTGCACCGGCTTTCGCACTTGCCGGTGGTGGTGGATCCTTCGCACGCGACGGGGCACGCGTTCATGGTCGATTCCGTGGCGGTGGCCGCGACGGCGATCGGCGCGGACGGCCTCATCGTCGAAGTGCACAACGACCCCGCGCACGCGAAGTGCGACGGCGCCCAGAGCCAGACGCCCGACATGTTCGCCCAGACGATGGCCCGGATCTCGAAAATAAGGAGCGTGCTGTGAGAACGCCGAAAGGCGTTCGTCTGGATGGGTGTTGTGCGGGCGTGGCCGATGTCGTATAATGTCGGCCCAAAGTTAAGGGGATCGAGCATAACGTGGAGTTCGCCGGAAATTCTTTTTCGATTGTGTTGATGCGGCCGGAGATTCCGCACAACACGGGCGCCATCGGCCGCGTGGCCGTGGGGTTGGGCGTTCCGCTCCACCTCGTGCGGCCATTGGGTTTCCGTCTCGATTCCGAAAGCGTCCGCAGGGCTGGGCTCGACTATTGGGAGCATCTCGACCTTTCCGTGCACGACACGTGGGATCGGTATCTCGAGTCGGCGAAACCCGGCCGCGTCTTTTTCCTGTCCACGCACGGCGAGAAGAGCCTGTACGACTGCCGGTTCCGTCCCGGCGACGCGCTCGTGTTCGGCAACGAATCGAGCGGCTTGCCGAAGGACTTCTACGACCGCTACGAGGACCGGCTCTTCCGCATCCCGATGCCCGGCGCGCACGCACGCTCCATCAACCTCGCGAACGCCGTCTCCATCGCCGCCTACGAATGCCATCGCCAGCTTTCCGCGCAGACGCTCGATTTCGCCGGCGTCAGGCGCGAACTCGCGCGCGGAAGCCGCGTGCTGCTGATGGTGCGCCACGCCGAACGCCGGAAGATGGACAACAATGACCCCACGTTCGGCGAAACGCTGCCGATCACCGCCACGGGCGAAGAGACGGCGCGCGCATTCGGTCGCTTGCTCGCGGGCGTTTCGGACGATGTTCAGTTTCTCGCGAGTCCGCTGTTGCGCACGCGGATGACGGCGCGGTGTATCGCCGAAGGGATGGGCCTCGATCCGGCGTGCGTCGCGGACGCGGCGCCGCTCGGGAACGACACGCCGATTTTCGCCGACCAGCGCGCCGTGTTCGAATGGTTCCGGGACGGCCGCTTCTTCGACCACGCGTTCGAGTATTTCGCTACGGGGCGCGGACCGGGCCTCGTCGAACTCCACGCAGGCGCGCTCGATCTCGAGCGCTGGGCGCTTTCCGCGTTCACGGGACGGCTCGGGATCTTCGCGTCGCACGATTTCCAGATCGCGGCGTGGCTGCAGGGCATGGGCGCCATGGACGGATTCACGCGCGAGACATGGCTCCGTTTCCTAGACGGCGGCGCGATCGTGCTCGGGGCGGACGGTTCCGTCCGCCGCGCGCTTTTCCGCGCAGGTCTTTCGGAGGGCGTCTGCGGTGTCTGAGCGCGTCCGGATCCTCGGATACGACGCCGAGGTCGCGCGCAGTTTCTTCGCGCGCGCCAAGGGTCTCATCGGCCGGCGCGGATTGCCGCCCGGCGAGGGCTTGCTGATTCTCAAGTGCAATTCGATCCACATGTTCTTCATGCGCTTCGCGATCGATGCGATTTTCCTCGACGCGAACGACAATGTGGTCAGGCGCGTGCGGAACGTGAAGCCGTGGCGCCCGTTCGTGTGGGGCGGGTGGCGCGCGCGCAAGGTGCTGGAAGTCGCCGCGTCCGGCGAGTCGCCGGGGGTGTCGTGCCCCGCCGGGGAGACGGAACCGTGAAGGCGCTTGTCGTCCTTTCTGATTGGCTGGCGAAGCAGACACCGGCATTCGTCGCCGCCGTCGCGGTGCTTGCGTACTTTTCCCCCGCGTCCTTCGGCTGGGTCCGCGGCAATGTGCAGACCGCCATCCTGGGCGTGATCATGCTCACGATGGGCATGACGCTCACGGCGCAGGATTTCAAGATTCTGGCGTCGCGTCCGCTCGACATCGCCATCGGCGCGACGGCGCAGTTCGTGCTGATGCCGCTCATCGCGTTCACGCTCGCGCATGCGCTCGGACTGCCGCGCGCCGTGGCCGTGGGGCTCATTCTCGTGGGCGTGTGCCCGGGCGGCGTGTCGTCGAACATCATGAGTTTCCTGTGCAAGGGCGATGTGGCGTTTTCCGTGGGGATGACGGCCACCACCACGCTGATGGCGCCGTTGATGACGCCGCTTCTGATGAAGTATCTGGCGGGGGAGCTCGTGGACATCGACGCCTTGGGAATGTTCAAGAGCGTGCTCCTGGTGACGCTCATGCCCGTGGCGCTCGGATTTCTGCTGAACCGTTTCTTCGGCGAGGGGCGGGGCTTCCGCAAGACGATGAAGGTGATGCCCGGCGTGGCCGTGTTGGGCTTGGCGTGCATCGTGGGCGGGGTCGTGTCCGCGCAGGGGACGTCGTTCGCGAAATCCGGCTGGATGGTGTTCGCGGCGGTGTTCCTGCACAACGGACTTGGCTACGTCTGCGGGTACGCCGTGGGTGTGTTCGCGCGGTTTTCGCGCGCGAAGAAGCGCACGGTTGCGATCGAGGTGGGCATGCAGAACGCGGGACTCGCGACGGTGCTCGCCACGCGCCATTTCCCGTTGCTGCCGGAGGCGGCCATCGCCGCGGCCGTCTCGTGCACGTGGCATTCCATTTCTGGTGCGCTGCTCGCGGGCGTGTTCAACGCGCTCGACCGCTTCTTCGCCGCACGCGGGAAATCGGACGCCTGATGCGGATCACTTCGGCTCGGCGGCTTGCCAGAGGGCGTCAAGGCGCTTGGGACTGGCCGTTTGGGCCGTGTGAAGTTCTTGCGCGAAGAGCGAAATGCGGTATTCTTCGACGAGCCACCGATAGTCGTTCAGCGCCGTGGCGTCGTACTTGGCGCGGTTCGGTCCCGTGACGGCGGCGACGTAGCGGTCCCAGTGCGGTTTGAGGAGCGCTTCCTTGGCGCGGTCGGACGCGGGGTCGTTCGCGGCGCGCTCGAGGCGCATGGCGGCGCCTTTCAGATACCGTGCGTAGTGTTTGAGCCGCACGGGCGCCACGCGCGCCGGGAAGCCGCGGAAGACGAGCCAGGCGAGCTGGCCTTGGACGGCTTCCGCGACGTCCGCCGGGATACGTTCGTCTGCTTCGGACCGTGTGATCAGGCGCGCGGCGCCGGCCACGGCGTCGAGCGCCATCGCGCGGATGTCGCCCTGGGCCGCCATGAGCGCGTCGCGCTCGGCGGCGCGGGCGACGAAGGTCCGTTCGTCGCGCACGCTTTCGCGGCCGGCCACGAGCGCCGCGCGCACGGCACCCTCGAATATGTCGTCCGCGAACTGCGCCGTTTCGTAGCCCATTTCCCTGAGATGCCGGGCCGCTTCGAAATCGAGGTCGCGCGCGCGCATCGCCAGACGGAAGTCCTGCGCCAGCGCCAGCGTCAGCAGACGCGTGACGCCTTGCGCGTGGATGCGGTTCGCGAGCGCTTCGTCGGGATAGCGCTGCAGCGAAACGCCGCCGCCTTCGTCCTTGAGCGCCGGGTGGAGCGTCACCGTCCAGCCGCCGTGCTCGCCTTGCGTTCGTTCGGGCAGCATGCCGAAAATCCAGGTGCACGCGGGCGCGTTTGCGCGCTGCGCGGGCGCGTCGCCCGCGGCGGCGGACGGATTGAAGCGTTCGAAGACCTCGCGCATGTCGCGCGTCGCGAGGAGCACGCGGCCAGAATCGTCATCCTTCACCACGAAACGGACGAGCAGGTGCGGCGGCACGGCCGCGTTCGCCCAGGCGTCCGCCGGGATGCGGATGCCCCAACGCGCGTATGTCTCGCGGCGGACGCCGTCCTCGAGCGGCTCGGCGCCGGGCTTGAGCGCGCTCGCGAGATGTGCGATCTTGTCGTCCAGCGGCATGAGCGCGCGCCGCAGCGCGTTCGGCAGCACCTTCAGCATCCAGCCGATTTTCTCGGGTAGCGCGCCGGGCACGAGCCATTCCGATTGCCACAGTTTGAGCAAGCCCGCGTCCTTGCGGCGCACCGTGCAGGTTATGCCGTCCCTGTCGGGATCGTCCGGTTCGTGGCGGTAGGAAAGGGCCAGCGTCGCACCTTCGATCTTGATGCGGTCCGGAAAGTCGGCGCGTTCGTCGATTTGGACGCGCCAATCCGATTCCCTGAGCGTGAAGCGTGCGAGCTCTCCGGGACGCGCGCGCCGGAGCCACTTGTTCAACGCGTTTCCAGACGCCACGTCGGGCGGCACGACGGTGTCGAAATGCGCGACGACGCCAGCGGCGTCGAACGCTTCCGGTTTCCGGAGCTTTTCCGCGTGGCGCTTGAGCGCCGCGATCACCGCGAAGTTCGCGCGCACCGCGGGCGCGGGATGCGGCAGCGCGCAGCCGAGAAGACCATCCTTCAGGAACATCTCGCGCGCGAGTTCCGGGTCGATGCGCGACAGGTCGCGGCGACGCGCCGGAACAATCACGAGTCCGTGCAGGACGACCTGCTCCGTGACGCGCGCGAAACCGCTTGAGGCGTCCCATTCCGGAGAACGGTAGCTGCGTCGGCACAAATCGCCCGCGATGGGTTCGATCCAGGCGACGTCGATTTCGGCGGCGTCGCGCGCATAGAGGCGCGCCGTGTTCACGAGTTCGCCCGCGACGATCCACGGCGGCTTCGCGTCTGGTTTGGGCGGCGTTTCGCCGCGCTCTTTCATGCGGCGGATTTCCTCGTGGGAAAGGCGCTTCGTCTTTTTCGCGAGAACGGATCCTGGATGCAGCGCGAAGCGGAGGCCGTGCGCGCCGCGGTAGTCGCGTTCCTCTTCGTCGTAGCGGCCGATGCGCGAGAGGAGTCCGGATAAAAGCGCCTGATGGAAGCGCGCGTTGAAATCGTCGTCTTTCCCACGCCGTTCCGCCTCCGAAAGGCCAAGTCGTTTTGCGAGATCGCCGAGCTGGTGCGTCAGGTCGCGCCATTCTCGCATTTTCGGATAAGAGAGATAGGCCTTTTTCGCGAGCGCGCGGGCCTTCGCCTGCGAAAGGTCCTTGGTGGATTCGTTCCACCAGGTCCAGAGCTTGAGCGTGCCGAGGAAGTCCGAGCCGGGAACGCGGAAGGGCGCGTGTGCCTGGTCCGCCTTTTCCCTTTCGTCGATCGGCCGGCGCCTGGGGTCGTCGCACGCGAGCGCGGCCACGACGGGCAGCACGGACGGCAGCACCGTTTTGTCCGATGCGGCGATCAGCATGCGCGCGAGGCGCGGCTCCACGGGCATCTTCGCGAGGATGCGTCCGAGCGGCGTGAGCGCCGGCTCGCGCGTCACATCGCGCGTGACGGCTCCGAGCTCCAGCAATTCGCGGAAGCCCTCGTGGATCATCGTCGTCTTCGGCGGGTCGATGAACGGAAAATCCGCGATGTCGCCGAGGCGGTGGTCGAGCATCGTGAGGATCACGCCCGCGAGCGATGACCGGAGCACCTCCGGCGGCGTGTAGGCGTCGCGCGCGGCGAGGTCCTCTTCCGAATAGAGACGGATGCAGACGCCGGGCCCGAGCCGTCCGCAGCGGCCCATGCGCTGGCGGGCGGAAGCCTGGGATATGGCTTCGATCTGAAGACGCTGCACTTGCGTGCGGTGCACATAGCGCGAGATGCGCGCGAGACCCGAGTCGATCACCGCGCGGATGCCGGGAATCGTCACGGAGGTTTCCGCCACGTTCGTGGCGAGGATGACGCGTCGGCGCGGGGACGGTTTGAACGCGCGCTGCTGTTCGGCGGCGGGCAGGGACGCCAGAAGGGGGATGACGTCGTTCGACGCGCCGAAACGCCCCTCGAGTTCGGCGGCGGTGTCGCGGATGTCGCGTTCGCCGGGAAGGAACACGAGTACGTCGTCCCTGGGCGGCAGTTCGAGGAGCGCGTCCGTGACTTCGTGCGGCAGGTCGCGTTCCTCGCCGTCGAACGGCGGACGGTGGCGGATGTCGATGGGGAAAAGCCGTCCGGGTACGGAAATGACGGGTGCGCCGCCGAAGAAGGCCGCGAAGCGCGCGACGTCCATCGTCGCGGACGAAATGACCACCTTCAGGTCGCGGCGTTTCGCGAGGATGCGCTTGAGAATGCCCAGGAGGAAATCCACGTTGAGCGAACGCTCGTGCGCCTCGTCCACGATGATCATGTCGTACGCGCGCAGGAGCGGATCGCCGCGCGTTTCGGCGAGGAGCACGCCGTCCGTGAGGAATTTGACGCGCGTGTCGTCCGAGACCTGCTTGCCGAAGCGATGCTGGAAACCGACCGTTCCGCCCACGCGGCAGCCGAGTTCTTCCGCGACGCGCGTGGCCATCGCGACGGTCGCGAGCCGGCGCGGCTGGGTGACGGCGATGCGCCGTCCGTGCGCGCCGCAGCCGGCTTCGAGCGCCATCTTCGGGAGCTGGGTCGTTTTGCCGGAGCCGGTGTCGCCGGAAACGACCACCACGGCGTGCGTGCGCAAGGCGGCGATGATCTCATCGCGGTGCGCGCTCACGGGCAGCTCTTCGGGATACGCGATCCTGGGCGTCTCTGGCGGCGTTTCGTTCAAATCGCGCGCATTATACCACGTGTCACGCCGCGTGCATGATCGGCCGTATGGGTATGCCTGTCCGTGCCCGACGTTTTACGCAGCGTCCGCAGGCATACCCATACGGTGGCGGGCAAAAGATGGGCAAACTCCGGTCTGGCCTCAGTTGGAAAAAAGGAGCGTTTCATGGTACAATTCGCGCCATGAAAACAACTTCCGTTCTGAAGCGTTTCGCGGTCGCCGTTGGCGGTCTTTCGTTGTTCGTCGCCGGTTGCGCCGAAGCGCCCGAGGCCGTTTCCTACGACATCGTCGTGTACGGCGGCTCCTCCGCCGGCATCGCCGCGGCCGTGCAGGCCAAGCGCATGGGCAAGTCGTGCGTCGTGATCGAACCGTCGAACCGCATCGGTGGCCTCACCACGGGCGGACTCGGCCAGACGGACGTGGGTTCCACCGCCTGCGTGGGCGGCATCGCGCGCGAGTTCTACAAGGCCGTCCACGACCACTACATGGACGAGAAGAACTGGACGTGGCAGGCGCTCAAGGACTATGCGCCGGACGGCCAGTGCTCCGGTCTTATGAAGGCCGACACGATGTGGACGTTCGAACCGTCCGCGGCGCTCGGGATTCTGCTCGATTGGGTCAAACGCGACGGCCTCAAGATCGTCTACGGCGAACGCCTCAACCGCGAAACGGGCGTGGCGAAAGACGGCGCGCGCATCACGTCGATTGCGATGGAGTCCGGCAAGACCTTCGCCGGCAAGACCTTCGTGGACGCGACCTACGAGGGCGACCTCCTGGCGGCGGCGGGCGTTTCCTACGTGGTCGGCCGCGAACCGAATGCGCAGTACGACGAGGTAATCAGCGGCATCCAGCACACCGCGATGGGCGCGCAGAACCACCAGCCCTACCCGGGCGTCGATCCGTGGAAGGTGCGCGGCGACGCGTCGTCCGGTCCGCTGCCCGGCGTCGAGCCGTACAATCCGGACGAAAAGGAAGGCGACGGCGACAAGCGCGTGCAGGCGTACTGCTTCCGCATGTGCCTCACGGACGTGAAGGAGAACCAGATCCCGTTCGTCAAGCCCGCGGGCTACGACGAAGCCGACTACGAGCTTCTCTTCCGCAACATGGAAGTGCTCGCGTCCGATCCCAAGAAGTACGGCGGCTGGACCAAAGGCGTGCCGTGGATCAACTCCAAGATGCCGAACCGCAAGACGGACACGAACAACTGCCTCGGCTTCTCCACCGACTTCATCGGGCAGAACTGGGATTGGCCGGACGGCAGCTACGCGACGCGCGACAAGATCCTTGCGGCGCACCTCAAGTACCAGCAAGGTCTCATGTGGACGCTTGCGAACCATCCGCGCATTCCGGACTTCGTCCGCGAGGAAGTGTCCAAGTGGGGCACCTGCAAGGACGAATTCAAGGACGGTCTCGGCAACGGCTGGCAGGGGCAGCTCTACGTGCGCGAAGCGCGCCGCATGGTGGGCGAATATGTGATGACGGAGCACAACTGCAAGCGCAAGACGGTCGCGCCGAAGTCCATCGCCTGCGCGTCCTACGGCATGGACTCGCACCACGTGCGCCGCGTCGTCGGCAAGGACGGCTTCTACCACAACGAGGGCAACGTCGAGGACTGGTCCATGAAGGGCAAGCCCTATCCCGTCGGTTACGGCGCGATCGTGCCGAAGAAGGGCGAGTGCGAGAATCTGCTCGTGGGCATCTGCCTTTCCGCGACGCACTCCGCCTACGGTTCCATCCGCATGGAGCCCGTGTTCTTCGAACTCGGCCAGGTGTGCGCCACGGCGGCGGCGTTCGCGATCGACGCGAACTGCGCCGTGCAGGATGTCGATTACGCGAAGCTGGCTGCGCGGCTGACGGCCGACGGGCAGATCCTTTCGTCCGACGAGGCCGTCCGGTGAAGGCCTGGCTCCAGCGCGTGAGCGAAGCGTCCGTGACGGTGGACGGCGAAGTGCTCTCGTCCATCGGCCGCGGGTATCTCGTGCTTCTCGGCGTCACGCACGAAGACACGGAAGCGGCCGCGGACAAGATCGCCGCGCGCATCCCGGTGCTGCGTCTCTTCGAGGACGAAGCCGGCATGATCAACAAGTCGCTCGAGGACGTGGGCGGCAGCGTGATCGTGGTGTCTCAGTTCTCCCTGTACGCGGAAACCTCGCACGGGCGGCGTCCCGGGTTTTCCAACGCGGCGCGTCCCGAAAAGGCGGAGCCGCTCTACGAACGCGTGGTGGCGAAGCTTCGCGAAGCGCTGGGCGCGGACCGCGTGGGCACGGGCCGCTTCGGCGCGGACATGAAGGTGCGCCTTCTGAACGACGGCCCGTTGAGCGTGGAATTGCTCGCATGAGAATCGATTTGGTCAAACCGCGGGCGGCGATCGTGAAGGGCGTTCGCGCGTTCTTCGACGGCGCGGGCTTCACGGAAACGACGACGCCCGTGTGGATCGCCGCGCCCGCGCCCGAGCCGCACATCGACTGTCCGCCGTGCGGCAAGGGGTTCTTGCGCGCCAGTCCCGAGCTGCAGATGAAGAAGCTCTTGGCGGCGGGGCTGGACAAAATCTACCAGATCGGTCCGTGCTTCCGCGACGGCGAGAAGGGCTCGCGCCACAATCCCGAATTCACGATGATCGAATGGTATCGCCTGAACGACGACTACCGCGCCATCGCGGACGATCTGCGCAAGCTCTTGGCGTCTTTGACGACGGGCGCGTTAGCGGAAGAAGTCGCCGCCTGCCAAACGATCACGGTGCGTGACGCATATGCGGCGTGGGCCGGCTGGGATCCGTGGACGGCGTGGAACCAGGACCGCTTCGATTACGACATGGCGACGAAGATCGAGCCGAATTTGCCGTCGACACCGACATTTCTGACGGACTATCCGCCCCAGGCGGCGAGCCTGAGCAAGCTGCGCGGCGATGTGGCGGAGCGCTGGGAATTTTATTGGCACGGCATGGAACTCGCCAATTGCTTCACGGAGTTGTGCGATCCGGCCGAACAACGCCGTCGGTTCGAAGCGGCGCGCGAAGAACGGCGGCAAATCGGCGAAGCCGACTATCCGCTGGACGAAGCGTTTCTGGATGCGCTCAACGCGATCGGTTCCGCGGCTGGCGTGGCGCTGGGCGTGGATCGTCTGGTGATGGTGTTGACGGGCGCGAAACACATCGAGGAGGTGTTGTGATGGAAAAAAGCAAGAAGATTCTCGTTTGCGTGACGGGGTCGATCGCCGCCTACAAGGCGTGCGAACTCGTGCGGATGTTCGTGAAGGACGGCGACGAAGTGCAGGTGGTGATGACGCCCGCGGCGTGCGAATTCGTGACGCCGCTCTCGTTCCAGACGTTGTCGCAGAATCCCGTGAGCGTCGATCCGTTCGCGCCACCCGCGTCGTGGAAGCCGGAGCACATATCGCTCGCTACCTGGGCGGATCTCGTGCTTGTGGCGCCCGCGAGCGCGAACACGATCGCGAAGATGCGCTACGGTCTCGCGGACAACCTCCTCACGGCGACGCTCTTGGCGACGCGCGCGCCGATCGCCATCGCGCCGGCGATGAACGACGGCATGTGGGAAAGTTCCGTGACGCAGGACAACATCGCGGCTTTGCGCGCGCGCGGCGTCACGGTGTTCGATCCCGAAAACGGCGATCTCGCCTGCGGCACGCGCGGCAAGGGCCGCATGATGGAGCCGGAAACGATTTACGCCGGCGTCAAGGCGATGCGCCTGAAGGACCAGGCGTAATCGCCGCTCGGTTCGATTTCCAGACGGCGGTAGCCGAAGGGCAGTTGGTCGAAGTTGCGGCAAGTCGTTTCCGCGTTCAGGATCGTGATGCCGTCAAGCGCCCGCGCGATCATGCGGTGGGTGTGGCCCGCGAGGTAGAACTTCACGCCCGCGTCGCGGTAGGTCGCGAAGCGTTCTTCGCGCGTGACGAAGCCCTCGCTCTTGAGCGGGAAGTTCTCGTACGAGTCCGGTTCGCCGATCGACGAGACGAAGGGCGGGATGTGCGAGGCCAGAATCACGGGTTCGTTCGCGGCTTTCGCCGCCGCGAATTCGGCCTTGAGCCACGCTTCGTATTTCGCGCGACGGGCCGTTTCCTTGGTCGGCCGCCAGTACTGCGAATTGCCGCTGATGAAACGCCAGCCGCCGATGCGCATCGACGTGTATTCGTAGCCGAACACGCGCTCGAACCGTTCGACGTTTTCCCGGGTGAGGTTCTGACCCATGTCGTGGTTGCCGGCCGTGGCGATCACGGGTACGTGGAAGCGCTTCAAAAGGCGCGGCCAGTCGCGCTCGAGATCGACGGAACGGTTCGTCATGTCGCCGGCGAGGAAGCACAGGTCCGGTCGCCAGGCGTTCACGTCCTCGATCAGCTTTTCGAAACGCGCCAGGTCGGTTGCGTATCCTTCTTCGCCGCCCGGCAGGCCGAAACCGAACTGCGGATCACCGCAATGCGCGATGCGCAGCGGGCGGCGTTGACCGCCGAACGACGAAATGCATCCCGTCGTCAGGCAGGAGAGGGCCGTGGCGGAAGAAGCGAAAAGAAAAGAGCGTCGGTTGATGTTCATGCGGCGATTATAGCACACGAAATGCGTTTCTGAACTGCGAAGATTTCACGCAATGTGATATAATGCGCCCATGAAAAGAGTTCTTGTTTTGGGTGCCATTTTTTTTGCGGCGTTTGGCGTTTCGGCGGGTGAGGTTCGGTATGTCGCGAACGGCGGCGACGACGCGGCGGACGGCAAGACGCCGGCGACGGCCTGGCGATCAATTGAAAAGGTCAACGACGCGCTGCCGGCCGGCGCGACGGTGCGGTTTAAATGCGGGGACGTTTTTTACGGCGGCGTGAAGCCGCCCGCCGGCGTGGACGCGGCGCACCCCACGGTGCTCACGAGTTACGGCGAGGGCGCGAAGCCCGTCATTTCCTGCACGAAGAATCTGAAGGACGATCCTGCCATCTGGGAACCGTTCAACCCGGGCTACGGCATCTGGCGCGTCGCGCTCACGAACGATGCGAACTACACCGGCATCCGCACGGCGGACGCCAATCCCGGCTTCCTGCTGGTGGACGGCGAGGTGAAGCCCTGGAAACAGTTCACGCGTTTCGACGTGAATAAGCCGTGGGACTTCTGCGGCGAGGACGGTTGGCTCTATGTCTACGCCCTGGACAATCCGGCGAAACTGTCGAAGGACATTCGCGTGTCCGTGAACGTGCATGGCGTTTGGTTCCGGTCGCACACGGTGATCTCCAACTTGGCGGTGCGCGCCACCGGCGCGCATGGTTTCGTGGGAGGTTGGAAACACGATTACATTTGCGAGCATGTCCGCATCAGCGACTGCGACTTCGAGAACATCGGCGGATCCGAGCTCACGGGCTATTCGGAATCGATGCGCGTCCGCTACGGCAACGGCGTCGAGTTCGGTTCGAACTGCCGGAACGCGATCGTCGAACGCTGCACGTTCAAGGGCGTCTATGATGTGGCGTTCACCATGCAGGGGTATCCCACGCTCACGGGCTGGCAGGACGTACATGTGCGGAACTGCACGATGACGGACTGCACGCAGGCGTTCGAGATCTGGTGCGGCCGCGCGCCCAAGGGCATGGGCTTCGAACGTTGTTCGTTCACCGGCAACCGCACGCTGCGCGTCGGCGGCGGCTGGGGCGCCGAGTCGCGTCCGAACCGGCAAACGGCGACGCCGCTACTGATGTACGGCATGGGCACCGACACGGTGGATATCGATGTTTTCGGCAATATGTTCGAGGACGCGCCGCGCGGGGTGATGTATAAGTCCGGCGGACTGGACAAGGTGCCCGCGGGCTACCGCGTGCACGACAATGTGCTCAAGGGAATCGGTGCGGACGACCCGTTTGGGCGTGCGCGGGGCGATTGACCGGGCGTTTCGGGACGGTGGAGCCGCTGACATGGGTAATTGCGCGTCTTTTTCGATTGCATTCGTCTTGGCGGCGTTTTGTGCGTTCGAATCCCTCGCCGTGCCGCAGGGCGGGTCCTTCTCGGTCGAGCGCAGGAGCGCCATCCGATCCCGCACGATCACATTTGGCGACGAAAGACAGGAAGTCGAGCTAGTCGTGAATCTCGACTATCCGTCGCCTTTTGGCCTGTCTGCCGCCGAACACGCGTCCATGGCCGCGTTCGTGGACGGATTGCTTTTCGGCGGAGCGTCGTTCGACCGGGGCGTCGACGCATTGGCCTCCAATTACTTCGAACGTGTTCAGACCGTCGCCTTGTCGGACTGGGAATACGTGAAAGGCAATCCCCGTTTTGCGCTGAACGGCATGGTTTTTTATGCCGATTCCCGTTATCTCTCGTATGAAGCCGTATTCAGCCCGTCGTTCGGCGTCGCCGACATCCGCGGCACATTCGATCGCGTTCTCGGCCGCCGGCTGCACATCGCCGATTTCGTGCTGCCGAACGCCGTGGAGACGCTTCGCTGGTTCGTCCGCGAAAACATGCGCGGGCGAAAGGCGTTAGACCAGACCGCGTCCGATTACGCGTGGCCGATGTTGACCGACGATTTCACGGTCGGCCGTTCCGGCGTCACATGGTCCTTTTCCGAATCCAACACGGGCGTTGAGAGCCAGAATGTGCGGCTGGCGTTTGACGACGACCGGAAAATTGAACGCGTTTTCCAGCCATCGTGCATGCCCACGGGAGAATTCTCCCCACCCGACGCGAATTCCGGTGCGTCCAATTCGCTCCTTTTGACCTTCTACGCATGGTGGCGGCTGTCGTACGACATCATCGTCGACGCGACTCCCGTTTCCGCCGTCGCGGCTTCTGTCCAGTCCGACGATTGCGCGACATCCGCTTTCGCGCTGTCCGTCGAAAATCCGCTCCGCGGCGGCATGTCGGAAACGCACCATGCGGCGCTGCAGCGGTGCCTCGCTTCCGCAATCGGTTTCGTTTACGGCGTGGCCGATTGCGAAACGGTCTCCAACGCCGTCGGCGTTCTTCGCGGGCGTTACGAGGCCGAGTTTCAGAAAGCGTACGCCAAAATGCCCGTAAAGGCGCATTGGTGGGCGTTCGAAGCGGACGCGCAAATTGGATACGCTGGGCGCGATTACGCGAGCTATTCGATGTATCTTCGCGCCGGAGACCCGAATTGCGGTTGGCAGACGAACGTCGTTTGGAGCTGGCGCCACGGTCGCCAGCTGGGGGTGTTGGATGTGTTTGACGCGGCGAAAACGAATCGTGTCGCGCAGTTGGCGCTCGCCGCCTTGAAGGAAGTATTGCGGGACGAGTTGGACGGACTCGAAAAGGAAGAACGCGCCGAATGCGTCGCCTCGCGCTTCTGCGGACTTGACGACTTCTGGCTGGATGGTTGGGGCGTCTGCTGGATGGCGCGCGCAAAGCGAGGCCCGCGGCGCTGTTTTGAATTCGGCGTGCCCTGGAAAGACCTGTCTTCGTGTGTGCAAAAAGGGTTTGTGGTTCCCGAACGGGAGCCCAGGCCGAGAATGCGCCGCCGGGGCCGTCTCGGCGGACGGTTCGAGTGAGCGTCGTTTCGGAAAGGAAGAGGACCATGACGGGGAAATGCTTGATGGGTATCGCGTTGGCGCTGGGCGCTTGCGCGCTGGGCGGCGAAACGCTTGCGGGCGGCATGCCGTCCGTGACGCCGGCCATACAGGGCACGGGCGACATCCGCGCCTGGTGGCTCGGACGGTTCGCGGACAAGTGCGACCGCGCGAAGAAGGGCGGCGCCGCCTACAAAATCGCGTTCGTGGGCGACTCCATCACCGAGAACTGGGAAGCGCCCGGTACGGCGATTTGGGAGGAGAACTGGTCTTCGGCGGAGCGTCTCGCCATCAATCTCGGCTTCGGCGGCGACACCACGGCGAATGTGCTGTGGCGACTCGAACACGGCCAAATGGACGGCCTCGATCCGAAGGTCGTGGTGTTGTTGATCGGCGCGAACAACCTCGGCTCCAAGCCCGAACCCGCGGGCGATACGATCTACGGCGTCCGTCTCGTGGTGCGCACGCTCCTCGCGCGCTGTCCGAACGCGAAGATCATCCTCCACGGCATCTTGCCGCGCGGCTTCTCGTCCGCGGATCCGATGCGTGCGCGCATTGCGAAGATCAACCCCGAAATCGCCCGCATCGCGGACGGACGTCGCGTCTTGTGGTGCGATTTCGGGCCGAAGCTCCTGGCGCCGGACGGCACGCTCACCAAGGAGATCGCGCCGGACGGTCTACACCTGAGCGCGAAGGGCCATGAAATTTGGGCGGCGGCGCTCAAGCCGTACATCGACTACGCGCTTGGCTTCAACACGGAAATGCCCGCAGGCGCCGCGCCCGGCGAACCGCCCGAGACGTACACGCCCGACCAGCCCCGTATGTCCGGCTGGATCGACTACCGCATCGGCCCGAAGCGCATGGAGATCTTCAACAATCCGACGCGCGTGTTCGACCTCGTGCTGGTGGGCGATTCGATCACGCACATGTGGGAGGAGCGCGCTGTTATCGCCATGAGCCAGATCCTGCCTGGCTGCCGTATCCTCAATCTGGGCTTCAGCGGCGACAAGACGGAGAACATCGTATGGGACGCGACGGACGGTGGTCTCTTCGACGACTACGAAGCGCGCGTGATCACGCTGATGATCGGCACGAACAACCGCTGGAGCGGAAAGGATTCTCCCGAGAAGATCGCGGCCGGCGTCAAGCGCTGTCTCGTCGAGATCCGCAAGCACCAGCCGAAGGCGAAGCTGCTGCTGCTGCCCGTCTTCCCCACGGGCGCGAAGCCGGACGATCCCGGCCGCAAGACGGTGAACGCGATCAACGCCATCATCAGGAACTACGCGGACGGCAAGGATGTCGAATGGCTCGACTTCACGGACCAGTATCTCGAGCCGGACGGCACGCTCTCGACGAAGCTGTTTCCCGACTTGCTGCATCCGGCGGACGACGGCTACAACATCTGGGCGCATGCGCTTGTGCCGTATTTGAAGAAATGACGGGTTGGGGGCTGGATTTAAAGGCAAGGAGTTGGTGGCATGGGCAAAAGAGCGTTTCTGTTTGGATTGGCGGTCGCGGGGGCTTGCGCCTGTTCGGCGACGGAGTGGCGGATTGTGGCGGCGGAACAGGCGAGTTCGAATCTGGTGTTCCTCTCGGGCGCGCCGGGCGCGAAAGCGGAATTTCTGTGGCGCTGGGATCCGGCGAAGGATCTCAACCTGAAGCCGGGCGACGCGCGGCTCTTCGCTGCCATCGACGAATGCAAGGTGCGCGAGCACGGCGATTTCATTCTGGTGAACGCGAGCTGTGGCGGCGTCGCGGGCATTGATGTGAAGAAGGGCCGCGTCAAGTGGTACGCGAACGCGGGCCAGTGCGGCGCGGGGCCGCACTCCGTGGATTTGCTTCCCGACAACCGCGTCGCCGTCGCCAATTCCACGGACCTCGATGCGCTGCAGATCATTGACGTGCGCGAGCATCCGCTCGATCCCGAAAAGCAGACGGTGAAGAAGGTCCTTTCCGTCCGCGGCGCGCACGGCGTGGTGTTCGACTGGAAGCGTTACACGCTCTTCGTTCTCGGCTACACGAACCTCTTTGAGGTCGCGTACGAACCCAAGGGCATGTCCGTCAAAGTGCTCCGGAAATGGGATTTCTCCAAGGTCTGCGGCGATGCGTGGGGACACGACCTCGTGCCGGACGGCCGGCGCGGCTACTACCTCACGAACCACACGGGAGTGTGGCATTTCGATCCGGATACGGAGAAGTTCGAACCCGCGCTCGATCGCGCGAATGTGAAGAGCTTCTCGCGCGACGAGGTGAAGGGCGATCTTCTGTCCGTGCCGCGCGAGCGCTGGTGGACGGATCGTCTGATCGTGCGCGGCGCAGACGGAACGGAGCGCGTGATCGGTCCGTTTCCCGGCGCCAGGTTCTACAAGGCGCGCTGGGTCGAAGAGAACGCCACGGGCTGTGCGCGCGTCGATTTCACGAAGCCGACGGGACCCGTGAAGCCGATCAACGGCGTGGACAACGCGCCGCTCCGGGTGATGCCGAACAGCAAGCAGGGCGAATTCAAGGCGGCCGGGATTCCGTTCATGCGCACGCACGACACGGCCGGCATGTGGGGCGGTTCGCACTATGTGGACATCCCGAACCTCTTCCCGGATTTCAATGCGGACGAAAACGATCCGAAGAGCTACGACTTCACGTTCACGGACGCGTACCTGAAGCCGGTCGTCGAGTCCGGCGCGGAGATTTTCTACCGTCTCGGCATCACGATCGAGAACTACCACATGCTGAAGGCCTACCGCACGGCGCCGCCGAAGGATTTCGCGAAGT
>DCIH01000009.1:18151-22754 GCA_002317575.1 Verrucomicrobia bacterium UBA1731
GTGGGCGCGCATCTGCGAGCACGTGGTGCGCCACTACAACGAAGGGTGGGCGAATGGTTTCAAATGGGGCATCCGCTATTGGGAGATCTGGAACGAACCCGAGCAGAAGCCCATGTGGTCCGGCACCCGCGCGGAGTTCTTCGAGCTTTACCGCGTGGCGGCGAACCACCTCAAGAAATGCTTCCCGCAGATCAAGATCGGCGGCTACGGCGGGTGCGGGTTCTACGCGATCGACGTGCAGGCACCGCACGAGGGCGGCGATTTCTACGGTTCGTTCGTGCCGTGGTTCGAGGAATTCTGCAAGTTCACGCAGGATCCCAAGACGGCGTGCCCGTTCGACTTCTTCTCGTGGCACCTGTACACCAGCGAGCCGGAGCGCATCGTCCGCCACGCGGAGTACGCGCGGCGCGTGCTGGACGCGAACGGGCTCAAGAACACGGAAAGCATCTTCAACGAGTGGAACTGCGAGCTCGCCTACGGCGACTGGTGCGTATTCGACACGATGAAGGAGGCGCCCGCCGCGGCGTTCGTGGCGGCGGCGTTCGCGCTGCTGCAGCCGAGCAGCGTCGATTCGGCGATGTATTACGACGCATTGCCCTCGCGCGCGTATTGCGGACTCTTCTACTACCCGTCCGGCCGCACGACGCCGTGCTACGAGACATTCCGCGCGTTCAACGAACTGCGCAAGCTCGGCACGGCGGTGGACTGCTTCTCCGACGAGCCGCACATGTACCTCACGGCGGCGAAGGGGAAGGACGGCGCAAGCGCGATTCTGGCCGCGAACTACTCCTGGCCGGGCGACGCCAAGACGCGGCGCGTCAACGTGTCCGTCGCGGGTGGCGCCAAAATGTACCGCAAATACGTGGTGGACCTCGGTTCACCCGTTTTGTCCTGTGCCGGCGAGTGGAAGACGGACGAGCCGCTGGTGCTGCCGGCGTACACGACGTGTTTGCTGCTGGCGGGATGCGAGCTGGAAGGCGCGCCGGAATACAAGGCGCGCTCTGGCGCGCTGAACGGCTTGGCGCAGTGAAATGTGAAGTTTGAAAGGATGGTGAACATGAAACTGGGAATGACATTGGGAATGGTGGCGATGGCGGCGGCGTGCGGGTGCACGTGTTCGCGGGTCGCACAGGGTCCGTGGGACGCGAGCGTGGCGGATTTTCCGCGACTCGCCGGCGAAACGGGCGATTCGGCGCGCATCCAGCGCGCGGTCGAGGCCGTCGGGCGCGGCGGCGTTTTGTGGTTTCCGAAGGGTGACTACGCCATCGACGAGATGCTCGTTGTCTCGAACCAGTGTTCGCTTCTGCTCCACAAGTCGGCGAAGCTGAAGGCCATGAAGGGGATGCCGTTCGTGATGCGGTATTTCGCGCGCATGGTCGACGGCACGATGAAGCCGGACGACCACAACCTCTTCATCCGCGGCGGCGATTTCGACGGCAACGGTCTGGCGTCGTGCGCGAACGTGATGGGCTTCAAGCATTTCACGATTGCGGACTGCACGTTCCGAAACGGCAAGGACGCGGGACTGCAGTTGGGCGATCCCGCGTCGCCGGGCAAGGCGGCAAACGGTTACGAGTTCATCGCGAACAACCTGTATTTCGTCTGCAACATCCCGGGAATGGCGGGCAATGTGGGCTTTTTGACATACATCGGCGATTCGCATTTCACGGATCTCGTCGTCGTGGACTACACCATTGGTGTGCGCGATTTGAAGTGGTCAAACCGCTACACGCGCTGTCACGTGTGGGGCGGCCCCGTTCGCAAGCCCGGCACGCAGGATCCCGAATATCTGCCCGATTCGATCGCCTTCGACCTGCGGGGCGACGACTGCGTGCTCGAGGACTGCTACGCCGACACGGCGATGATCGGCTACAATGTGTGGAAGGACGCGCGCATCTTCAACTGCGCGTACTACAACAACTGGCTCTTCAAGATGGACAAGCCGCAGGTGTTCGTGCACGGCGGCGGTTCGCTGATCGTCTCGGGCGGACGTTTCTCCAAGAATTCGCCGAACGCGACGCTCTACCATCGCGAGAAGGGCGCGGGCCCGCTCATCTGGCGCGACAACAAGCCGATCAACTTCAACGACAAGGATACGGAAGAGCTCCGAAAGGAACTCGATAAGCCGCTCGCGAACGCCCAGATGGGCGCCACGAAACTCTCGTGAACAATGTCGTCAAAGGCGCGGCCTGTCTCGTCGTTTCCGCCTTCGGTTTCGCCGTGATGGCCGCGTGCGTGCGGGGCGCCGATTCGTTCGGCGCCTGTTTGCCGTCTCCCGAGAAGGCGTTTTTCCGCAACCTGGTGGCGATGGCCGTGGCCGCGGGGATGTTCCTGCCGGCGCTGCGCGGCGGCGATTCCGGACGCGGCGGAGCGCGTCCTGCTCAGGACAGGTGGACCGCATCTGCTTGGGTTACGCTTGTGCTCCGGGCGGCGTTCGGCACGCTCGGCATCTTCCTCAACTTCTATGCGCTCTCGCACGTGCCGATTGCGGATGCGATGGCGCTCAACAAGACGGCGCCGTTTTTCACGGTGCTTTTCAGCGCGCTCTTTCTGGGCGAGCGCGTCACCTGGCGGCAGGGCGCGTGCATCCTGGGCGCGTTCGCGGGCGCGATGTGCGTGGTGAAGCCCGGCTTCGCGGCGACGGCGCTTGTCCCCGCGTGCGCCGGATTTGCGAGCGGCCTTTGCGCCGGCGCGGCCTACGCGTGCGTGCGCAAGCTCGGCGTCATGAAGATTCCGCCCAAGGCGATCGTTCTTTTCTTTTCGGCGTTCTCGTGTCTGGCGTCCGTGCCGTTCCTCGTGTTCGACTGGCATCCGATCGCGCCGATGCAGCTCGTCGTGCTGATGGGCGCGGGCGTGGGCGCCGCCATCGGACAGTTCGGCGTCACCGCGGCGTATCGGTTCGCGGAGCCGCGCCGGATCGTGGCGTGGGATTACGTGAACATCCTTTTCGTGGCGTTTTTCGGGCTGGTGCTGTTCGGGCAGGTTCCGGACGCCGTCAGCGTGATCGGCATGGCGCTTATCGTGTTCTTTGCGTTGCGTCTTCGCCGCGTCGGTTAGCGTCCCGGTTGCTGAATTTTCGGCGGCATTTTCGGAACGGTTGCGGTATAATGTCGGCATGTCAAACGAAAGGAGTCCATCATGAAGAAGTACGTGTGCAAGATTTGCGGGTATGTCTACGATCCCGCGGAGAACAACGGCGTGGCCTTTGAAGACCTGCCGGACGATTGGGTCTGTCCGCTGTGCGGCGTCGGCAAGGACCAGTTCGAAGTTCAGGCGTGATGTCTGCCTGCCGGAAGAACGAGGAGCCCCCGTGAAGTCGTTGCCCGTTTTGTTGGCGAGTTTGTTCTTCGCCACGGCGTGCGTCGGCCCGTCCGACGCCGAGAGACACCATTCGACGGAAATGAACCGCGGCGCGCACGCCGCGACTTCGGAACGCGCGGTGAAGGACGGTCTGCGCGTCCTTTTCGTCGGCAATTCGATTACGCTGCACAGTCCGTGTCCGTCGATCGGCTGGACGAACAACTGGGGCATGGCGGCGAGCGCACTGGAAAAGGACTATGTGCATCTGGTGACGGCGGGCATCGAACGCGAAACGGGCCGCCGGGCCGATTTGCGCATCCGCAATCTCGCCGAATTCGAGCGCGGATTCGAAACATACGATTTCGCGAAGATTGCGGATCTCGTCGCGTTCCGCCCCGACTATCTCGTGGTGGCGCTCGGCGAAAATGTGCGCCCGCTCGCGACCGAAAAGGACAAGCTCGCCTACCGCGAGGCGTTCCGGAAACTGCTGGAGCGGTTCGTTCAAGGCGGCGCCAGGCCGCGCGTCGTCGTGAAGGGGACGTTTTGGCGCAACGACGAGCGGGACGCGCTGATGGCGCATGCCGCGCGCGAGCTGGGCATGACGTTCGTGGCGACGCCGTGCACGGACGATTCCATGATGGCGCTCGGGCTTTTCAAGCACGGCGGCGTCGCGGCGCATCCGGGCGATAAGGGCATGGCGGAAATGGCGCGTCTCGTCCTCAAGGCGTTTTTCGGCGCTGACCGCGGGACGCGTCCGCATGGCCCATGATGAGTTCAATGCTTCACGACAAGTGTGAAGCCGTGTAGTTCGTCCCGCATCGCGCAGAGGCGTCCGAACTGCGGATTGGCGCCTACCCCGTCCTGCGCTGCGCCCAAGGGGGCGGCTCCGCTTCGCGATGCAGCCGCGCGTCGTCCTTCGCGCGCTGTTCGAGCGTTCGCTCAACGGTAAGCGCGAACCACGCGAAGCCAGGTCCGGTGATTTCAATCAGACGCTTCACGACGGGGTGATTTTCCGTCAATGGTTCGGGGTCGGCCACATCCGCGACCTGTTTGAGCTTCTTCGCGAGCGCCTTGTAGCGCATGATGTTCGCGTAGGTCGTGTCCAGCTCGGGGGCGTTCTCGAAGAGCCACTGCTTGATGCCGCCGCGGCGGCCGCAGATGTTCTGCTTCGCTTCGTCCCAGATGAGCGAATTGTCGACATAGCACTCGAGGTCCTCGAGCAGGGCCCCGAGGCGCACGATCGCCTCGGCGGAATCCTTGCGGTGCGCCCAGGCGTCGAGGAACTGCTCGCGCGTGGGGCAGG
>DCIH01000031.1:0-2402 GCA_002317575.1 Verrucomicrobia bacterium UBA1731
GTCGATGCCGCACTCGAGCGGATCTTCCGCGTTCTCCAGCAGCACGAGGCGCGCCTCGCCGCCGTTGAAGAGCTTCGTGAACATCTTCTGGAAATTCTCGTTGGCCTTCTCGAAGGTGACCTTGAACAGGTCGGAGCTCTTCGCGTTCAGGTCCGTGATGAGCTCCAGGATGCGCGCCTTGGCCGCGACGAGATCCGCCTCCTGCTCCTTCTCGCGCGCATAGCGCTCCTCGAGCTCACGGCACTCGTCGATCGCCACCATGTTCACGGGGCCGAGGGCGGCGATCTGCGCGTTGATGTCGTTCACCGTCTTCTCGAGCTCTTCCTTGGGCGGCGGTTCGCCCTTCCATTCGGGATCCGGCTCGCGCATCGCCTGCGTGGCGTCCAGACCGTACTCCTGGTTGAGATGGTCGTACACGTTCTGGCGCAGCATCGTCGATTCCGTCGCGGCGATCTCGAGCTTGCCCTTGAGCTCGCGCGCCGTGTCGAGCGCGATGCGCTTCGCGCTCGCGTCGAGTTCGGCCTCGGAAAGCTGCCGTTGCAGCGATTCGCGCGCGCCGCGCTCCTCCTCGGCGCGCAGATGCGACGCGTGCGCCTTCTCGCGCAGCGGCTCCAGGGATTCGCGCAGGTTTGCGATCTCGTCCTCGAGCCGGGCGATGGAATCCTCGTAGCCGCGGACGCCGGCGGCACGTCCTTCGAGCGTGCGCGTCAGTTCCGCGCGGCGGCGTTCCACGTCCTGCTTCTGCTGGTTGCTGAAGCCGAGTTCGGCCTCCATCTGCGAAGCCGCCACGCGCTTTTCCGTGAGCGTGCGGCTCAGGGACGCATTGGCGATCTCGCGTTCCTGGAGTTCGTCCTGCATCGTCGCCGTACGCTCCAAGAGCGCGTCGCGCTGGGCGATCACATCTTCGAGCGTCTGCGCGAGCGCGGCGCGCTTCGCCTCGTCGTCGGCATTGGCGTCCAGCACGCACTGGAGATCCGAACGCACGCGCGCATGGCGCTCTTTGAGCGCGTCGAAATCGCGGGCGATCGACTGCTGCGCACCCTGGGCCTCGGCGGCGGCGCGGCGCGCCTCCGCGAGCGCGCCCTGCGCCGCGCGCAGTTCGTCCGCCAGGAGCTTCGTCTTCTCGGCGCCGGTCGCAAGCGTTTCGCGGGCCTTTTCGATGCGGTCCTTCAGATCCGCGAGCGCGCGTTCGGCCTCGGTGATCGGCGAAACGTGCCCCGACGTCGATTCGACGCCCGTCGACGGCGTCCACGCGCCGTTTTCGCCGCCCGTGAGCACGATGTCGCCCAGCAGCCGGTCGGCCGTCTCCATCTGGTCCTCGGCGATCGGCAGATGCTCCACGAGACGGTCGCCGGACGCGATCTTCGCGCCCTCCCTGCCCGTCTCCACGGCCGCGATGCGCACATCGCCGTCTGCCAGCGTAAACACGTTCTCGAGCACGACCTTGGCGGCGGATTCGTCCTTGAGCATCTCCAGCTGGGCTTCGCGCGTGGCGGCCTCGGTCTGCATTTCGCCGAAATGGTCGCGCGCCTCGTCAATCTCGCGGCGGAGCGTTTCGAGCGCCTCCTCGCGCGCCTGGGCGTCCTGCGCGGCGACGGTCTCGCGGCCGCGCGCGGCGTCCAGCTTCGCCTGCGTTTCGGCCAGGGTCTTCTCGCCGACCTCGACGCTCTGCTTGAGCTGCGCCTCTTCGCTCGTGAGGCGCTCCTTCTTCAAAATCGCTTCGCGCGCGGCGTATTCGAGCCGCGCGATTTCGTCGCGCGTCTCCGCGGCGCGGCGGTCGCAGCCGACGGAATCCGTGCGCGCCGTCTGCAGCGCGAGCCGGAGTTCGTCCACCTTCTTTTCGCCGCCGTCGAACGCCGCCTGGGCCGTTTCCAGCTCGCCGCGGGCGTTGGTGAGGCCCACCTCGAGGAACGCCGTCTTCTGGCCGAGGGACTCGAGCTGCAGCGTCGTTTCCTCGAGCGTCCGTCGCGCGTCCGCGATTTCGCGGCCGTCGCGTTCCGCGAACTGGCGGTATTCGGAAATGCGGGACTGGTCCACCTCGATCATCTCGCGGGCGCGGGCGTAGGCCGCATCGGCCGCCGCCGCTTCGGTGGCGAGGGTCGCGAGCTTCTCCTCGATCGCGTGGATGTCGGCGTGGAACTGCTGCACCGAGCTTTCGGAAGCGTTCGCCGCCGCGGTGGACTCTTCGATCTGGCGCTGCGTCTCGACGCGCTTCTGCGCGTTCAGCTCGAGCGCGAGGTCGTAGGTGCGGATCTTGTCCTTGCTCACATAGATGTCGAGCCCGCGCACCTGGTCGCGCAATTCCTTGTAGCGGTTGGCCTTGCCCACCTGGCGCTGCAGCGAACCGATCTGCCGCTTCATCTCGCGCAGCACGTCCGCTTCGCGCAGCAGGTTCTGCTCGG
>DCIH01000031.1:2417-3288 GCA_002317575.1 Verrucomicrobia bacterium UBA1731
TGCTCGGTCTGCTCGATCTTGCGGATCGCCTCCTTGCGGTCCGCCTTGAACTTCGTGATGCCGGCGGCTTCCTCGAACACCGCGCGGCGGTCTTCGGGCTTGGACGACAGGATCTGGTCGATCTGGCCCTGCGCCATCACCGAGTAGGATGTGGTGCCGATGCCCGTGCCCATGAAGAGGCGCTGCACATCCTTGAGACGGCTCGCCTGCTTGTTGATGAAATATTCGCCCGACCCGTCGCGGCTCACGCGGCGCGTGACCGTGACTTCGTGGTACTCCGTCCCCAGCAGCGCTTCGCAGTCGGCGAAGGTGATGGACACCTCGCAGAAGCCGAGGGGCTTGCGCGTGTCCGTGCCGTTGAACACCACGTCCACCAGCTTGGTGCACCGCAGGGCCGTCGGGCGCTGTTCGCCCAGCACCCAGCGGATCGCGTCGGACACATTTGACTTGCCGCACCCGTTGGGGCCGACGATCGCGATCATGCCCGGCTCGAACGTGAGCCGTGTCTTGTCCGCGAAGCTCTTGAAGCCGATGATGTCGAGCTGCTTGAGGTACATCGAAGCTTACACCAGACCGCGCTTGATGAGGTGCTCGGCGATTTCGACGGCGTTCAGCGCCGCGCCGCGCAGGAGCTGGTCGCCCGACACGAACATGTCGAGGCCCTTCTTGTCCTTGCGCGAGATGTCCTGACGGATGCGGCCGGCGAGCACGTCGTACTTCGCCGTCGCGTCCAGCGGCATCGGATAGCCGCCGTTGAGCGGATCGTCCACCACCTTCACGCCCTCGGCCTGCGCGAGGATTTCGCGCGCCTCGGCGGGGGTGATATCCTCCTCGAACTCCATGTTGAGCGACTCGGAGTGGGCGCGGGCGA
>DCIH01000031.1:3320-17931 GCA_002317575.1 Verrucomicrobia bacterium UBA1731
CACGCGCACGCAGGTGCAGGAAAGCATCAGGTCCGGATGGTGCAGCATCTTGCGCGACTCGTTGAGCATCTTGAGCTCTTCGAGCGTATACCAGTTCTCTTCGTTGAACTTGTCGATGTGCGGAATCAAATTGTACATCAGCTGGTGCTGGAACGCCTTCACCGTGAGGGGCTTGCCCTCGTAGTACTCGTGGATCTGCTGCTCGAGTTCCGCGAGGCCGGGGGCGCCGGCGCCGGACGCGGCCTGGTAGGTGGACGCGACGAGGCGTTTGAGCTTCTTCGCCTTGTGGAGCGGCGCGACGGCCTCGAGCATGATGGCCGTGGTGCAGTTGGGGTTGGCGATCACGCCCTTGTTCCAGTCGAGGTCTTCCGCGTTCACCTGCGGCACCACGAGCGGGACGTCCGGATCCTGGCGGAACGCGCGGGAGTTATCGATCATCTTCGCGCCGGCCTTCACCACGGCGTCCTTGAGCTCGATGGCCACGTCCGTCTTGCCCGCGAAAAGGACGATGTCGAGGCCCTTGAAGCTGTTTTCGTCCGCCTTCAGCACATGGTAGGTCTCGTCGAGAATCTTCTCGTCGCGTTCGCGGGACGCGAACACCTGCACCTTGCCGCACGGGAAGTTGCGCTCTTTGAGGACACGGATCATCTCGGTGCCGACGGCGCCGACACCCACCAAACCGACGTTGTATTGTTTGCTCATGGCTTTACCTTTTGAAAAAAACGCGCATATTTTACAAAAACGGTCACTTGTTTTCAAGCACGTTCCGCGTGCGCGAATCAGCGCATGATGCATTCGGCGCGGCGGATGAAGGCGTCCTGCTCGGCCTTTGACAAATCGTTCCACCGCACGTTCCAGCCGCACACGCGCACCTGGAGATTCTCGTATTTCTCCGGATGCGCCTGCGCGTCCTTGAGCTCCTCCGCGCTGAACACCGTGAACTGCACGACGCTGCCGCCGTTGCGGTGAAAAATCCGCACCAGCGCCTTCATCGCTTCCAAACCCCGCTCGCCCTCGCACGCCGAAGGATGCAGCATCACGTCGAGCGGATAGTCGCCGGGCAGATCGAGCGCGCTCGTGCCCGATCCGGCGTACGTCATCACCAGCGCCGTCGCGCCTTCCGTGTCCGCCCCCATCGTCGGGGACAGGTTCTTGGACATCTCCTCTCCCTTCAGTCGGCCGTCCGGCGTGGCGGACGTTTTCGCGCCCAGCTCGACGTACTGGCGCGCGCAGTGTCCGGACGCGAAGAACTTCCCGCCGCGGGCGTTCGGAAGTCCGTTGAGTTGCTGGGCGAAACACCGGATCAGTTCGCCGCCGAGCGCGTTCGCTTCGGCGTCGTTGTTGCCCCATTTGCGTTTCGACCGCAGCATCCGCAGCCGCAGCTTTTCCTGTCCCGCCCAATTCGCCGCCATGAGCTTACCGAGGTCGACAAGCGTCATTTCCTTCTTTTCGTAGACGAGTTCCTTCACCGCCAGAAGCGCGTCCACGGCCGTGCCGACGCCCACCTGCAGGATGGTGGTATTGTTGCCGCGCGGACAGCCGTTCGCGTAGCCGTCCTTGCGCGTCTTGAGCGCGTGCTCCGTGGCGAGCGTCATCAGGTTCGCGGGATTGACATCGGGCAGCACCTTTTCCGTCCATTCCGCGATCTTGCGGCAACGCGCCGTGACGTCCGCGAGACGACGCAGGTATTCGGTCTTGAAGGACGGCCAATCGCCCCAGGCGCGTTCGCCCGCCGCAGCTTCCGCGAGCATCCGCTCGAGGGGCTTGAGGAAATTGACATGGCCCGCACCGGATGCGTTGCAGCCGTCTCGCAGGCCGAATTCGTAGCATCCGCGCACGACCATCGTGCGGCAGTCGGCGTCGGAGGCGCCCGCCCACTTCTTCAGCGCCTTCGCGGTCGGCTCCTCGCCGATGAACGCGATGGAGCGGTGCCGCCGCGCCATGTCCATCATCTTGTCCATCGCCCAGTCGGGCGTGTTCGGCGCCACTTTCACGAGGAACTTGGGCGTCGCGAGCGCGCATTCGTCCGCCACCTCGAGAATGATCTTCGTGACGGCGTTGAAGGCGCTGGAACCGTCCGGATTCGTGCCGCCCAGCCCCACGGGCTGGTTCCAGTAGTTGGACACGGATCCCCACTGCCACAGAAAGTGTTTGAGCTGCTCGCGGAATTCCGCTTCCGTCGTGCGGCCCGCCGCGCGATCCGCTTCGTAGTACGGCGTGAGGAACACGTCCAACTCCGTGAGCGAACGGCACTGGATGCCGTCGAGATGCTCGGAGCAGAAGAAGTAGATCCACACGAACATCAGCATGTCGTAGGCCGTCTTGGGCGGACCGTTCCGGAGGCGTTTCAGGGACGCGATCTCCTTCGCCAACCGCTCCCGGCCGCGACCTTGGCCTTTTCTTCCGGCGTTCTTCTCCGCCTGCGCGATGAAACGGTCGACGAGCGCAAGTACGGCTTCCGCCGAAATCCGGACGCCTTCGCAGAACGGATCGTCGTAGCCGCCCGCGTCGTTCTTCGCGCCGGCGTGCCGCTCGAAGCGCGCCTTCATTCCCGGGAATCCCAGCGGCAACACGACGCGCCAGTCGGGAACCGAGTGGTCGAAATCCTGCCACATGGCCCATTCGCCCACGGCGTTGCCCGCGCGCCAGGCGTCATTCACGACCGCCGGCAGCACGCGCTTGTTCACCTCGCCCGCGCGGTTCCAGATGACGCGCGAAATGGGACGCTCGTTCCGGTTCCACAGGGAAATCGCGGGAAACCAGTCCAACGGCGACACGTCGATCGCCATCTTGGTCGCCTGGGCGGCGAAGCACTTGGCCTTCGTGACGCGCCAGGGCTCGCCCGATTTCGCGCCGGCGGACACGATGCCCGCGAGCAGGTCGCGGACGCCTTGGATGTCGAGCCCCGTCGCGCGGTCCGTGACGTCCTGCCGGAACTTGCGCCGCAGGTAGGTCGCCACGTCCTTGATCTCCGGCACGAACGGATCCCACCACGTGGTGTCCGCATAGGAACGGCCGAACAACCGGACCGGCGCGCCGAACGCGGCGGACGCCGCACCGGCCAAAAAACCTCTGCGCGAAACGCCCGTCATGTCTCAAGCCCCCAGTTCCAGCCACACGCGAAGCACTTCGGAATCGCTCCACGCCTGCGCGCGGCAGCCCTTCTGCGCGTGCGGTGCGTCGCCGTCCGCGACTTCGGGAAGATGAGCGAGACAGCCGCCGTTGATCGCGTCCACAGAACCCGCCAGAAGCGACAGCGCGGACGCCTTGGGCCAGTGACCGCTTTTCGCTGCCGCCTCCGCGAAGAGCGGCATCGGCCACGCCCACACGGTGCCGTTGTGGTACGCCGGCTTGCGCTGCGTGTCCTCGTCACCCGCGTAGACGCCGCGGTATTTCGGATCGTTCGAATCCAGGCTCCGCACGCCGCCGGGCACGAGCAGACGCTCCGCGTTCTCAAGGATCTCGCGCACGAGCGCCTTGTCCGCCACCGCGCCGAGCGTGACGGCGAAAAGCTGGTTCGGACGGAGCGAATCGTCACGGCGCGCGTCGGCCGCGCGTTCGCCGTTCGGCGCGTCGAGGCAGTCCGCAAGCCCGCGCCCGTTGGCGAAATGCCGGACGAGCGACGCCGCCGCCTTTTCCGCGAGCGCGTTCCGTCCCGCGAACCGGAGCGCCGCGATCCACAGCGCCTGGATCTCCACGGGATAGCCGCAGCGCGGCGTGCACGCGGGATAGTTCGTGTCCATCCATGTGAAATGCGACGGACTCCACACGAGCGCCGAATCGGGATCGGCGTGGATGCCGTTAGGCGTGCCCGTCCAATAGCGGTCGAGGATCGAATCCACCACGTTCCGGATCGTGCGGCCGCCCGTCACCGTGCGGTCGAGCACCTCCTTGTCGCCGAGCTTTCCGCACAAATCGCGCACCGCGAGAACGAACCACAGCTGCGCGTCGGTCGTGTCGCGGTTGCCGGCCGTGTCGCCGTAGATGATGTTCGGAAGCGTTCCGTTCTCCTCGAAGCGCGCGAACGCCTCCACGATCGCGAGCGCGTCGTCCGTCTTGCCAGCGGCGATCGCGCCGCGCAGGAAAATGAACGTGTCGCGGCCCCAATCGAGAAACCACGGATAGCCCGCGATCACCGTCTTCACGTCGTCCCGCTTGGCGATGTACAAATCCAGCGCCTCACGGAGCGCGTCCGGCACGCTCGCCGCCGCGCGCGGCGTCTTGGGCGGCTCCGGAAAATCGAACGCGGCCCCGTCCCCGCCGCACCGCGTCGCGGCGCAGACAAGCGCGGCTTCGCCGCCCACGGACAAGTCGAGCGCGCACCAGCCGGGCGAGAAAAGGTCGCCGCACGGTTCCTGGCCGCGTTCCGCTTCGTCCGGATGCGCCACGGCGTACGTCCACTGCCCTTCCGCATGATAGTCGCCGCCGGCGACGTCGAGGCGGATCTCGTCCGCGATGCGGCGTTCGATCGCGGCCTCGGGCCCCGCGAACGCCTTCGTCGACTCGTGGAAGCTGCGGCATTCGAAATCGGGACGCAGCACGAGACGCACCGGTTCCTTGAGTTCGCGGCCGCCGGCCGTGGCGCGCCGCACCAGAAGCCGGGCGGCGTTCGCGCCGCGCGCGAGCGACAGCGCGAACGCGATGCGCGTTTCGCGTCCCATGCCGCACGGCACGCGGAATGTCCATTCGCCGAAGCGTCCCGCGGGATCGGCGGCGAACGATTCGAGGCAGTCGGCGTTCAGTTCGTGCGAGTAGCCCTCGTGCTGCAGCCAGGCGCGGCAGCGCGTCCACAGCACCCGCCGGTCGCCGGGCGCGCGCGGATTCGGATTCGCCGCGAAAACGGCGTCGTACTGGCTGCGGATCTCGCCCCACCTGACCGGCAGGAAACTCGCCGCGCCCGCGCCGTTCGCGAGCACGCACCGCAACGCGTGAGCCCCGCGCACGACGGCGCCGGGAACGGCGAGCGCCACGCGCGCCTGCGATGCGGACGGCAGCAGGAAAAGCCGCGAAACGCCGCGCTTGACGCCCTCGGGCGTGTAGGCGGAAACGACGATCGTGCGTACATCCGCATGCGTGCCGTCGCCCGCGTACGGCGGCAGTTCGAGCACGGCGACGCCGTCGCCGCGCTTCACCGCGACCGTCCGTTCGCCGTCCTGCACGCGCACGCGGAACGCGCACGGCGCCTCCACGCGCAAGGCAAACCCCGCGGGCACGCACACGTCGCGGCGCAGATCCTCGGGATAGCGCCATGTCACCGCGCGGCCGCCGACAGGCCCCGAAGGCAGCGCGATGCGTCCCGCACCGTGCAGGACATCCCCAGCGCGCCGGGCCTGCGCCACGCACAGGAACGCGCCGGGGCCGAGCGTCATGCCCTGGCGGAGATCGACCGCGCGCTCGTCGAGCATGTCGAACGCGGCGCCTTCCGGGAAGCGGGACGCGTCCCAACGCACGCGCACGCCGCGGGCGCAGTCGAGATTCGCCAACACGAGCAGCGTATGTTCCGGCGCGCCTTCGACGCGCCGCACCACCGCGAGACAATTGCCGCCGCCCTGCGTCACAAGCTCCTGCGACACCGCGCCGGCGAAGGCCGGATGGCGCGCCAGCAACGCGTTCAGCTTCGCGATCAGATCCACCATGTTCGAGGCGGCGCCCCAGTTGAGATCGTTCTTGCCGTGGACGTCGATCTTCTCCGTGGCGAACCACTCGACGCCGTTCGCGACGCCCCAGGCGCCCTGGTGGGAAAGCAGCGCCGCGAGCGCCACGCGCAGGCGGGCGTACGTCTCGCCGCCCTTCGCAAGCCGGTCGTTGTCGTGCGTTTCCGCGAAATGGACGAGCGTGCCGAACGTCCCGGCGCGCGCGTTGGCCTTCGGAAGATACCATTCGAACTGCGCGCGGTCGTATGTCTGGAAGATCTCGGAATACGCCCAATCGAGACCGGCGCGGCCGAGGAGCGCGTCGGTCGTTTCCAGCTTGCCGCCGAGCCCTTCGAGCATGAACACGGTATCGGGATATTCCTCGCGCACGCGGGCGACCACATACCGCCAGGTCTCTTCGGGAATCATGTACCCCGCGTCGCAACGGAAACCGTCCACGCCGTTACGCGCCCAGAAGAGAAACACGTCCGCGACATAGGCGCGCAGCCCGGGATGCGCGTAGTCGAGTTCCACGAGGTCGGCCCAGGTGACGCCCCACGCGCCGGGCGAAACGAATTCGCCGTCCGCGCGGCGCTTGAACCATTCGGGATGGTGCGTCTGCAGCGTCGAAGCCCACCCGGTGTGATTCGCGGGCAGGTCGATGAACAGGCGCCCGCCGCGCGCGTGCACGGCACCGATCAGTTCGCGGAACTGGTCGATCGGCGTCGCGCGCACATCGAACTCGGCGCACGCGGGATCGACGGAAAAGAAGTCGGTCGCGGCGAACGGGCAGCCATATTCGCCCATCACGGCGTATGTCGTGGGAACGGGGAACGGCGGAAGCGTCTGGACGATGTTAAAACCCATACGGTCCATCACGTGGTCCAGCCGGCGCGCCACTTCGCGGAAGCTGCCGAACTGGCGCGGGAACACGGTGTAGATCGCGTTCTTCGCGCGCGTCTCGAGCGGCTCGACCTTGATGCGCAGGTTGTCGCCCTCGGGCCATTCTGGCGCGCCGTCGCCGGCCGGAAAGAAGCAGGCCTTCCCGAGGAATGTGCCGACTTCGTCCAACGCGACCGCGCAGCGAAAACGCCCCGGCGCGACCTCCTTCATCTTCACGTCGCGCCACGCCCTGCCGAGCGGCGACGCGCCCGTCTCCGTCTCGTCGATGATCTCGCGGCGCTGCACGGCGGCGGCTCCCAGGTTGGTGCGGAAGACGGCGCGGCCTTTCCGGGCGCGGCCGAGATCGAGTTCGACGACGAGCTCGTCGCCCTGCCAGCGCAGCAGGCTTTCGGAAGGAGACGGTACCTGTTTCATGGCAGATTGAACTTCACGCGAAAGCGCTCGGCGAGATCGAGCAGTGTCTTGTTCGGGCGTTCCATCTCGAGCGCCGCCTCCTTCATCGCCAGGAGCGCGCGCAGCGCGAAGCGCGGATCCTCGAGCGATTCGAGCATCAGCGTTTCGTAGATCATCTGACGCAGATCGCGCCTCGGACCGCCCTTCGGCTTGAAGGTCATGCCGAGGTGCGCCCAGTAAAGCGCGTGCGCCTTGGGACTCTCCCAGTCCTGCTTGCCGTACTCCCTGTCGACATAGTCCATGAGCGACTTGTCCATCTTGAGCGACGACCAATCGTCCTTGGCGCGGACCTCCTGGACGATCTTCTTCCATTCCTCGCGGTACAGCGGCGACGCCTCGTCCGAATCGCCGCCGATCTTGAAGAGGAACAGATTGGATATTTCGCTGTGCAGCTCGGGGCTTGTCGGATTGAGGCGGATGCCGTCGTCGCGCAGCAGCTTGAGCCCCGCGAGCACCCAGCGCCAGCGGTCGGACGCCGTGGGCATCATCACGGAGATGTTGTAGGCGAGATTCCACGCCGCATAGCTCCACACCTCGGGCGTGTGCGGTTCCAGCGACGTGAGCACATTCGCGAGCTGCGCGAGTTCCGTGTAGCGGCCTTCGTCCTGAAGACGGTCCGCGCGAAACCAGGTGAACTCCGCGAGAATGCCGCGGAAACCGCCCAAACCCGCCACCAGAAAATTCGACTGCGCGTCGTCGGCGCGCGCCAGGGCGTTTTTGTCGTGCGCCTGGACGAACCACGCGCCGCCCGCCAGCGCGGCGAGCGCCAATGCTGCCAACGCCTTTTTCACAGGAATCCGTTCTCCGCCAGCTTTTCCATCGTCAACCCGCCGCCCGCATCGGCGGCGTCCCCGTCGGACGACGCTTCCGTCTCCGCGCGTCTGACGGCATAGCGGCCGAGCACGTCCGACTCGAGATTCACGCGGTCGCCGATCTTGAGCGCGCCCAGGTTCGTCTCGCGCGCCGTCGTCGGGATCACATCCACCGCGAGCCAATCCGCACCCAGTCCCGAAATCGTGAGCGACACGCCGTTCACGGCGATGGACCCCTTTTCGACGGACGCCGCCGCGATCGTGCGCGGGCACGCGAACATGAGCCGGAAGTCGCGCCCGCGCGGCGTGCGGCTCTTGAGCGCGCCGACGCCGTCCACATGACCCTGCACCACATGGCCGCCGAAACGGTCGCCCGCGCGCATCGCGCGCTCGAGGTTCACCTTCGCGCCCGGCAGCAACCCCGCCAGCGTGGAACGCGTTTCGGTTTCACCCAGCACGTCCGCCGTGAAACGCGTCGCGTCGCAGTCCGCCACGGTGAGGCACACGCCGTTCACCGCCACCGACTCGCCCTTCGCGAGCAGTTCACGCCACGGCTCGAAGCCGAATTCGAGCACAAGCCCGCGGCCGCGCGAAACGCGTCGCACCGTGCCGACTTTCTCTATGAGCCCCGTGAACATGACATGCGTCCTCAGAAGTCGACGGCGCCGGGCGCCGGAAATGTCACTTCGACGGCGTCCATTCCCCTTCGGTCCTCTTCTGGACGATTTCCTTGGCGAGGTTGTCCAAGACGGCGTTCACGAACCGTCCGGACTTCGTTTCGGAGAAATACTTCGCGAGGTCCACGGACTCGTTGATCACGATCGCGGTGGGAACGTCCGCGCAGTTGAGGAGTTCCCACGCACCCAGGCGCAACACGTTGCGTTCGATCGTGCCCAGACGATAAAGGCTCCAGTTCTTCAAATGCGTTTCGATGCGCGCGTCCAGGTCCGCGCGCTGCGCGCAAACGCCCCGCACGCGCGCCTCGGCGAACGCCTTCATCTCCGCGAGCGCCTCGCGCACGGCCGGATCCTCGGCGCAGAACGCCTTTTTCACGCGTTCGCCGGCGGCAATGCGCTCGCGCTCGAGGTCCGCCTGCTGTTCCCAGAATTCCGCCACCGACGAATCGGCGTTCGCCGGCGGATTCAAATCGAACGACGCGAGAGCCATGAGCGCCCATTCGCGGGCCTGTCTGCGAGTGACCATGCTATCTGCCTTTCCGTAAAAACTACCGTTGCCGCCAGAACATCCACGTGCCGACGACCAGGAAAACGACATGCGGTGCCAACGCGGCCGGCACGACGGGAACCCAACCCACATACGCCAAGGCCATGCACCCGATGGAAATGCCGTAGAATGTGAAGAACATCCCGAGCGCGCCGAGGATGCCCTTGAATACGGATTGGCGACCCGTGGCGATGCCGGCGGGGATCGCGAAAAGCGTGATTACCAGACACGCCAGCGGCGCAAGCGCCTGCGACCAGATGTTGTAGGTCATGCGGCGGCGCGCGGCGGCGGTCATGGACGGATGCGTTTTGACGAAACGGAGACGGTCGGCCACGGAATAATGGGACTCGTTGCGGTTCTGGAGCACGAAATCGAGGGGACTTTCCGCGAACGACGGGAACGGCAGCAGTTCCATCGCGTCGTGCTTCGGCGTCGGTGAAGGCGTCTCGACGCCCTGCGCGTTGAAGTGCAGGAACACCGGACGGTGAAACCACCACTGGCCGTCAAGAAACTCGGCTTTGGGCGCCTTGATCGTGCGTTTGCGCACGCCGTTCGGATAGTCTTCGGCAATCGAGACATCCACCAGCTCGGTCATGTCGGCGTCCAACGCGCGCGCAACATTCCATGTACGGTCGGCTGCGGCGTTGTGGTAGACGATGTTGACGGCCGTCACCATGTCCGCAGCCTTGAAGCGGGCACTCCGGAAGGAGGCCGCCCACGACGCCTGGCGGGGCATGTAGCATTCGTTCACCCACGCGACGAAACAGGCCATCAGCGCGGCGGCGAACAGAAGCGGACGGACGATCGCGAAGAAGCCGATACCGCTCGCGCGCATGGCGATCAGCTCGGAATGGCGGCAGAAGTTCCACATCGTGTACAGCGTAGCGAGCATCAGACACGCCGGTGCGATGTACATGAAATACGGCGCCACATACCCCATGAAATAGGCGACCGTCACGGAAAACGGAGGTCTCGCCTCCACGATGCGGCTGAACGAACCGAAAAGCTCGAAAAGCGTGTAGATGGAGAGGAAGCCCACCATGCAGTAAAAGAGCGGAACGCAAAATTCCCGAAAGACGTATCGAAACAATATGCGCATTGGCCGGGTATTCTACCAAGTCGCGCGCAATAACGCAAACGCATCAACGGCCGTTCGCAGGGCCGGGCGCGAAGTCACTGGACATCACGGGACGTGAGGTCGGCGACCACATCGCCGGGCAACGTGAAGATCGCGTCGGAACCACCCACCACGGCATGACGGCCGCCGTCGGACGACGCGTCGCCCAAAAGGATGCTTCGGCGCGGCGATTCGGCACTATCCAGCTCGATCACCAGCGTAAACGCCGGCTTCTCGAATCCGCACCGCGCGAAATCGGAGGATGTCGCCTCGAGCGTTTCGATCCGCGACGCAACAAGACCTTCCACGAGACGCGCCCTGAGACGTGCCGCACCAGACGCATCCCACGATGTCCCCGAGGCCGTCTTCACCGTCACACCCTTGAGCTGCGCGGCAGGCGAACGGAACACCGTCTTGTCGCGCAGATCGGCGAGACGCGCGCCGCCCAGCACCGTGGACGCCGCCACATTCGCCGCAGGCCATGTCGTGGCGCCGGCCGTCAATGTGACGGAAAGTCCAGGTCCCTTCGGACGCACAGCGAGATCGGCCTGCTTCATGGACAACACGCGTGCGAGCACCTCCGCCGCCGTACGCGCGTCCGCCGGCGCCATCACGGGCGACTCGAGCCGCCATGCGCCATTGGCGCGGGACAACGCGAAAACGGTCTCGCCGGACGCGAACGAAACACTCGTGACGGCGTCCGCCGACACGGGAAACACGCGGGAATCCCTGAGCGCGGCCTCGCCGACGCCGCATGCCGACGCCAACGCGCCGTCCACGAGCACGAGCGTCTTGCCGTCGGGCGCGAGCGCGTATACGAGATTCGTCGCCGCCGCGGAACCGAAGACGATCTTCTCGGGCTCGCCCGAGACCGCCGAAACGACGACCGACAGCACATCGTCGCCCGTGATGCCGCCACGCGCGGGCGTCATGTCGGATGTCGCGAAATCGGCCACGCGCGCCTCCGCAAGCCGCCGCACGAGCGCGCCCACGGCCGCCGCGTCGGCGGGGGCGTCGGCGGGAGCCGACAGCCGCCAGCCGTCCCTCGTCCGGACCAGCTTGACGGGCGGCGCGTCGCCGCGCCGCAAGGCGAGACCCGTGACATCTTCCGCCGCACAACCGAAAAGCGCACGCCGACGAAAGCGGGACGCGGGACGGAGCGCGGCCTCGCGGACCGCCGCCGAAACGGTGAAGACGCCACGCACGCCGTCAACGCGCGCGTACACCTCGTCCGCCGAAGGTGTGGGACGCCCCAGAGAAAACGACTCCGTGCGGCCGGCGACGGAAAGCCGCACGACGGCCGCCGCCGGATCCAGCCCGAAATCCGCGAGCGAACGGCCGAGACGGGCGATTTCAGCATCGGACAGCGCATCGCGGGAGCGGGCTTCGGCGAACGCGTCAAGAACCTCGAGCACCGCGGGCGTTTCCGCCCCGACGGCGACATCCCCTTCCAGCGTCCAGCGGCCGTCCGCGCCCTTTGTCAGCACCACGCGCCCGCGCGACGCGGACGCGCCCGCGTCAACTTCCACGCGGTCGACGGCATCCGCGGCGAAATGCGTCAGCGTCAGCCGGCGGTTCGCCGCCGCCGCGTCGCGCGCATGCCAGACGGAAACGGCCAGCACGAGCGCCAGCAGCGCGGAGCCCGCGACGAAAAACGCCAGCGACCGGAAATTGCTCATGAGCGCCTCCCGCGCACGACGAACAAAAACGCGAACAGCGCGAACAGCGCCGGCCAAGCGGCCGTCGCCGCGACGCCGAGGGACAACCACCCGTCGCGCGACAGTCCGGACAGAAGGACATCCGACCCGGTGTCGGGCGCGGTCGACGCGTCAAGACCGGCCAACCACGAAAAGGCATTCAGGAGAAACGCAAGGTTCGCGTTCGCGCGCGAGGCGAGCGCGCCGTTCAGTGCGAACGAGGCGTCGCCGACCACCACGACGCGCGTGGGCCGGAGCGCCAGATCGCCGGACAATTCGCCGCCGCGCTCGATGGCTACGGACAGCGCGGCGCCGGCGGCGTCCTTGACGAGCGGCACGGCGCCCGCCGCATTGACCGCGGACGCACCGGCGGCGAACACGAGGCGCGTGCCGGCAAGCGGACGGGTGACGGGATGGGCGCCGAAATCGGAAGCCGGCGAATTGCCACCGCCGTCCAGCCCGGAGAGCGCGACGTCGCGCGGCGCGAAGGAAACGCCCCAACGGCCTAGAAGAGCGTCGGCGCCGGCGCGGGAACGGCCGTCGGTGAGCACGAGAAGCCGGCCGCCCTTCTTCAGGTATGCGTCGAACCGCGCCGTTTCGGCGGCCGAAAACGCCGTGCGGGCGCCGGCCACCGCGATCGCGGCGCCATCCTCGGGCAACGCGGCATCGGGCGGCAGCGTCTCCGAACGGTAACCGCCCTGACGCAACGCGCGGGCAAGATCGCTCAACCCGAACGCGGCGTCGTGGTCCGCCGGCGCGCTTTCGCCGTGTCCGGTCGTCCAATAGACGACTTCGCGGCGCGCCGGCAGCGACAGGCGCTGCAGCGCACTGGCGCAGGCCGACTCGTCCGCCTCGGTGACGCCGAGCACCACCGTGCGACGGCCGCGGCCGAACACGAGCGAACCTTCCGGCACGCCGTCGCGCACGAGGTGCGCGGCCTTGCCGACATCCCAGCGCGGATCGACGAATTCGACGGCGATGGCGGCACCGCCCAGCGCCTCGGACTCCGCGGCCAACTGGCGCAGGAGACGGGCGACGGGACGGAAATCGCGCGAGGCGCGAGAGAGGAAACATGTCACCGGCGTCTCGCCCCGGCCGTCCGCAAGGATCTGCAGCGTCCGCGCCGAAAAACCCGCGCGGCGAACGCCGAACGACATGTCGAATGTGCGATCGAAACGCATGGCGCAGGCGCACAGCAAACAGGTGAAGACGAACGCCGAGAACACGGTGAGCGAGGTGGAGGCCTTCAGCGCGCCGAGCCCGCGCACGCCCGCGAACCGGCTGCCCGCGAGGACCTTGGAGCCGGCGAACAGGGCGAACAGTCCGAACGCAATGTAGAACGCGACGGCGGCGACGGACGCGTAGGCGTCGGCGAAATCGACGGCGTGCGCGACGCACGGCAACTCCGCCAATCGCCCGCGCAGCACGGGATTCCACTGCAGCGCGGCACGGAAGAGCCCGTACGGAAGCATCAGCGTGAACACCAGCGACGCCACGGCGGACACAGCCGCCGACCGCACGCACACGCTCGCCAGGCAACCGACCGCCACGGCGAAGAACGCCTCGAGCGCCAGACCGCCGAACGCCGGCGCAAACGACAGCACGGAAAGCTGCGGCGCCAGCGCGGGCGCGAACCACGGCAGCACGAACACGGGCACGGCGGCGGACAGCAGCAGCGCACCGCACGCATGCGCATAGACGCCCAGAAACCGACCGAGGAAAAGCGCGCGTTCGGTCACGGGCGCGCAAAGCAGCAGATCGCGCCTGCCGTCATCAAGCGAGCCGGCCCACGCATGCATCGACAACAGCGCCGACAGGAGCGGAACCGTCCACGCCGCCGCCCGCGCCCAGGTCTCGGACACCGTGGCACGCGCGCCTTCGGCCGCGAAAAGGCCGTGCACCGTCAACGCGCCCGCGAACGCCAGGAAGAACGCGACCGACCACGCGACCGACGGCTGCCGCGTCCACGCGCCGAATGTGCGAATGGCCATGATGCGGACGATTCTCATGACAGCAACGCCTCCGCTTCGGCCTTCGTCGCCGCGACATGGGCCCTGCCGCCCTTCAGCACCAGAAAACGGTTGGCGAACGCGGCAAACTCGTCCAGCTCATGCCCGGCCACGACCACGCTCGCGAAACTCGCCAGCCCCGCGAGGATGTCGCGCACGCCGGCGCGGGCCGCACGGTCGAGCCCCGCCATCGGATCGTCGAGCAGCAGATAGCGCGGCCTGAGCAGAATCGCCTCGGCCAGCGCCACGCGCTTGCGCGTCCCCTGCGACAACGCGCCGATGCGCCGGTTCGCCACGGCGCCCAGCGCGCACGCGTCCAGCGCCTCCTGCACGCGGTGGCGGATCTTCTTGGACGCCTCGCCCTTCAGCTTCGCGCGGAACTTGAGATACTGCTTCACCGTGAGGTCGTCTTCGGCCGCCGCCGACTCGGAAAGGTATCCCAGGTGACGACGGTAGCGCACGGGAAAACGGAACACGTCGAAATCTTCGGCGAACACGCTGCCGCCGCTCGGCAGACGCACGCCGGCGAGCACCTGCAGCAGCGTCGTCTTGCCGGCGCCGTTGGCGCCGAGCAGCGCCACGGTCTCGCCCGAAGCGACCGAAAACGTCACCCCGTTCAACACCGGACGCGCATCGTAACCGAAGGAAAGATTTTCCACCTGAATCATCGGCCGAAAATTTTATCAAAATTTCCCCTTGCGCACAACCATTCGTTGTGCTATCATACGCGCCGTTTTCAACACCTGCTCGGGTGGTGAAATTG
>DCIH01000006.1 GCA_002317575.1 Verrucomicrobia bacterium UBA1731
ACCAGTGCACGCCCCCAGGTAGGGCACGGGCGCCGCTTCTCCTGAGCGGGGCCGCGTACGGGGCCGCGCGCGGCGGGATTTTTCGACAGCACACGTTGAAGGTTCAAGGTGCGGTCCGCTCACGCGCCGAAGAGCGCGGCGGCTTTCTTCATCTTCGCCGCAATCGGCACGTGGAACGGACAGCGCGCCTCGCAGCGCTTGCAGCCCGTGCACGCGCCCGCCTTGTGCTTGAGCGACAGGTAGTGCTCGCGCACGGAATCGGGCACCGTCGGCTGCGCGACGGCGAGATCGTAGAGCTTGTTCACCATCGCGATGTCAATCCCGACCTGGCATGGCGCGCAGTGACCGCAGTACGTGCACTCGCCGTCCCACGCATGGCGCGGCGCCTTCGCGAGCACGGTCGCGTAGTCGCGCTCCGCGCTCGTGGCGTCCAGGTAGCGCACCGCGTCGTCCACGTGCGCGACCGTGTCGTAGCCGGGCAGCACCGAAGCGACCGCAGGACGCGTGAGCGCGTAATGGAGACACTGCACCGGCGTGAGCGCGGTCTTGAACGGCGAACGGTTCGCGTCGAAGAGACGCCCGCCGGCGTACGCCTTCATCACCGTGATGCCCACGCCGTTCGCTTCGCACAGACGGTAGAGTTCCGCGCGCTCGGGCGCGATGCCGCCCAGCGCGGACTCGAATTTGTCGTCCTTCGCGTAGTAGGACATCAGGTCCTCGATCGGCGGCAGGACGTCGTACGCGGGATTGACGCTGAACATGATCATTTCCACGAGTCCGCTCTTGACGGCCGCCTGGCCGACGAGCGGATTGTGCGTGGAAAGGCCCACGTGGCGGATTTTGCCCGCGGCCTTGAATTCGCGCACGAGATCCATGAACGGACCCTTGACGATCTCGTTGAACTCGTCCACGGAATCCACGTAGTAGATCATGCCGAGGTCGACGTAGTCGGTATGGAAGCGCTTGAGCAGGTCTTCGAAGGACGCGCGGCACAGCGCCGGATCGCGCGACTTCTCGTACTTGCCGTCCTTCCAAACCGAACCGAAATGCCCCTGCACGATCCAGCGCTTGCGGTTGGGCGCGATGGCGTCGCCGATTTTCGAACGCACCGCGGGATCCGCCATCCAGCAGTCCACGAGGTTGATGCCGTAGTGCTCGCACCGCCGAACGATGGCGGCGCATTCCTCGGCCGTGTGGCGTTCCATCCACTCCGCGCCGAATCCGATCACGCTCGCCTTGAGTCCGGTCCGCCCGATCTCGCGGTAGACCATCTTGTCCGCCGCCGTTTCGCCGCATCCGCCCAGAAAAAGATCCCCGGCGGCGCAAGCGCCCGCCACGATCACGTCCCGTCTCGTCATCATCATGTCGTGATACCTCCAGAAAAAACGTTCGCCAGCCGACACCGGTGTCGTCGTTCTCAGCGGATCGCCATCTGGACGACATCCGGAGCCGGATCCTTCGCGTTGAAGAGGCGCACCTCGTGGGTGCCGGCGGACAACTTCAAAACGCAAGAGACCTCCTGCGTCCAGCGCCTCGCGGGAACGGCCAGTTCCACGGCCGGGGCGCCGTCGACGCTCACCGAGAAGCGGCGCGGATCGGGCGAGAGGACCGTGAACGTCAGATTGTAGTCGCGCGTCTCCTCGACGCGCACGTCGCGCCAGACGAGATCGTTCTTCCCGTCGCGTCCGAGACCGGAGACCGCGACGACCGCGTCCCACGTCTCGCCCGGACCCGGCATGACGTGACGGTAGAGCGGCGCGTCGCCGTCCCAGTGGAGCTTGTGGAACCGGCGCAACCAGGCGCAGTCGGCGCGATAGACGCGGCGCGGCAGGCGCTTCTCGGCGAAGAGCCGATAGAAGCGTCCTTCGTGCGGCTTGAGCGCGAGTTCCATCTTCTCCACGAACGAACCGACCTCGGCCTTCGCGACGAGATCGACGACGTGGGTGCGTCCCGCGAGGTCGACGTCGTCCGAACGCAGCGCCACCTTCGCCGGTTCGTCTCCGAGGTTCACGAGGGCGACGTAGCGCGAAAGCCCGTAGCGCCCGCCCGCGTCCTTGACGAGCGTGACGACTTCGTTCTCGAACCGGACGGGGTACGCCTGGAGTCCGAGGTCGTTCGCGTTCATCTGCAGAAGGTACGGATTCGTCGCAAGCGCCAGCGCGTCGGCCGGCATCTCGCGCAAGTCGCACCCGAGGACGAGCGGCGAGGAGAGGATGCACCAGAGCCCGAAGTGCGACGTCTCCTCCGTCGGCGAGAGTCCCGTGTCGCCGTCGAAGGACGGCTTCCAGTTGCGCCTGTGCCCGAACTCGAGCATGTCGAGGTCGTTGTAATGCCCGCGCGAGGCGTAGGCCGAGAGCGGCAGACCGATCAGGACGATCTCGCGGATCGACTTCCAGGTCGCGCGGATGTCGCCCGTGACGCGCCAGGAGTCGGCGACGCCGGAAACCCACGCGCCGGGGAATCCCCAACGGCAGACGTTGAACTTGACGTTCCGCCCCGTCGCGCGGATGGCCTTCGATATCTCGGTGTAGCGCTGCTCCTCGTCGAGCCCGAGCTTGCTGCCGCCGCAGTAGTCGACCTTGATGTAGTCGAAGCCGAGCCGGTTGAAGTGGAGGTCGCAGTCCGCTGCGTCATGTCCGTAGAGGCCCGAGCCCTTGCTGCCGCCGCACATGTCCTCGCCCGCGTCCGAATAGATGCCGGCCTTGAGTCCGCAGGCGTGGATGCCGTCCGCGACCGGCTTCATGCCCTGCGGAAACCGCTTCAGGTTCCACTTGAGGTTGCCCTTCTCGTCGTGTCCGTCGAAGAAACCGTCGTCGGTGTTGACGTAAAGGTAACCGGCCGCCTTGAGTCCGTTCGTCGCCATGACCCGGGCCTGCGAGACGATCTTCTCCTCGTCGATGTCCAGGGCGAAGCAGTTCCAGCTCGACCAGCCCATCAGGGGACGGACCGATTCGTCCGGCAGGACGTTCGCGGCCAGAACGGCCTCGGCGCGGCGCACGGCCGCCGTGATCGCGGCCTCGGTCTCCGCGGGAGTCCCCGCCTGCAGCCGCGCGCGGTTCACCGTCGCCGACTTGCCGTCGTCCGCATACCGCGCGAAACGCTCGCACTTGGGGCAGTCGACGACCGTCACCTGCCCTCCCGCCGCCGTCTCGACGACGGAAAGCCCCTTCGCGCCGCCGAAGCGCGTGCCGTCGCGGTCGTACGTCACCGTCACAAGACGATCCCGGACGGGGACGTTCTCGAGGCGGAACCACGTCCATGACGCCGGCACGTTCGGTTCGACCGTGACGGAACCGTCGTCCGCGACCTGCAAACCGACGAGGCCCGTCACGACGAGGTCGCAGAACGTCGAATGGTTGTAGTTGCGGCAGTTGTCGCGCTGCCACCGGCGGTAGGCGATCCAATCGCCCGTGTAGGGATCCTGCACTTCGTCAAGCCAGGCCTCGACCTTGCCGTCCGCTTTCTTCTGCACGTGCTGACGCGCGTACTTGAGGAACGCCTCGAGCCACGCGTCGCGGCCGATGGGCAGTTTCGCGCCGGAGCGCAGCGCGCGGTTGAGGGCCGTGAGCGCGACGGACGAGGCGAACGGCCAGCTCGGCCCGTTCCATTGGCAGCAATGGCCTTCGTAGCTGATTTTGAACCCCTTCGCGGACTGCACGGGAAACGTCAATCCGCGGGGCGCCGCGAAACCGCGTTCTTTGTCCGAAAACCACCGCCATGCGGCCGCGTAGGGTTCGTCGTCGAGCGGCATGCCCGCGTACCACGGGGAATAACCGTGCAGCTCGCACACGTCCGAAAGCGCGCCGTCGTCGCGACGCACGCAGAAGAACCCCTGTTCCGCGTTCCACAGACGCGCCTTGACGAGCCGCTCGAGCCGGGCCGCGCGCGCCTCGAACGCGGCGGCGACGGACGCGCGCCCGTTGCGGGACGCGATCTTCGCGATGGCCTTCGCCTCGCCGTACATCATCGCGTTCACGTGGACGCGCGCGCCGTTGCCCGAAAGCGTGAGCTCGGTGCCCTCGCGGTCGTCGACGTCGTGGAAGAGGCCGTCGTCCTTGAGGCCCATCTTGTACAGACCCTCCGCGGGCCACGGACGCGCCTCCCAGCCCGTCTCCCAGGCCTCGTAGTTCGCGATGAATGCTTCCAACAGCGAATCCGCCAGCGCCCGGTCGCCCGTGACCGTCTCGCGGGCGAGAACGCCCTGGACGATCCAGTTGATGTAGCTGCCGGGACCGTGGATCGGGTTCGCGCCCGGCTTGAACCAGTAGCGCGTGTAATCGTCGTAGATTTCGCGGTTGCGCAGCCACCGGCCCTCGAAGAGGTGATGCCCCACGGGACACGAGATGGCGCGCGTGTCCGTGAACTCGGACACGCACCATCCGCCGAGCGACTTGAAGAAATGTTTGCGCAGCGACCACCAGCGATAGGCCCAGGCGCGTTCGACGTCCTTGTCCGGACAGACGAAGTACGGCGCGTTCGCAAGCAGGAAGCCCTCGGCCTCCGCGTTCGAAACGGCGTTCGTGACGTACTCGACGTCCTCGGCGCGGAAAACGCGCAGCCAGTCGCGGAACGCGTTCCGCGCGACCGCGTCCGCCGCCGCGCGCGGAGCGGCGTCACCGGTCCGTCCGGGGACGCCGGGCGCAACCGGCGCCGCGGCGGCCATGGCGGCAAAGGAAATGACGACGAACAAAACCGGCGTGCGGGCCGGACAAGCGCATTCTCTGTGTTTCATGCCGGTAATATACCACGTAATGGCGCGCTTCGAAAGCGAAACGAATCGCTCCTGGAGCGACTCGGCGACGGACGACGCCGTCATCCGAGACGCACGGGCTTCTTCGTCTGCTTCGCAAGGACGGAAACAACGCCGGAGCCGTATTCGGGCGGCGGCATCGGCGCCTCGTAGACGGTGAGACCGAGCTTGCGGGCCTTGTCGATTCCATAGGGCACATACGGCTCCACGTCGATGCGTTCAATGCCCTTGAGCTCATCCGCCAGTTTTCCGAGCGCCGCCAGGTTCGCCGGAAAATCGTTCACGCCCGGAATCATCGGACAACGCAACACGATCTTCGCCCCGTGCGCATCAAGCCACCGCAGATTCCGCAGAATCGGCGCGTTGTCGACGCGTGTATGCGCGCGGTGCTTCTCGGGATCGAGCCCCTTGACGTCGAAGAGCCAAAGGTCGCAGACGGCCGCGACCTTCTCGATCGCGGCGGGCGGCGCATAGCCGCTCGTTTCGACGGCCGTGGAAAGCCCCGCGGCCTTCGCCTTCGCCAGCAACTCCACGAGGAACTCCGCGCGGAAGAGCGGTTCGCCGCCGGAAACGGTGAGGCCGCCGCCGGAAACCTCGTAGAAGTCCTTGTCCTTCAGCACCTCGGCGAGGATTTCGTCGGAGGACATGACTTTCCCGACGATGGTGCCGTCGGGATACTGCTCGGGTTCGGCCTTCCACGACTCGGGACTGTGGCACCACGTGCAGCGGAGCGGACACCCCTTCAGGAACACGACCGTGCGGATGCCCGGTCCGTCGTGCGTGGCGAACTTGCCGATCTCGAAGACAACGGCGTTCATTTGAGTTTGTGGCGGGCGATCACCTCGTCCTGCCAGCGTTTCGACAGCGACACGAAGCGCGCGGAGAATCCGCACACCTTCACGATGATGTCGCGGTGGCGTTCGGGATGGACCTGCGCGTCGAGCAGCTCCTCCACCGAGAGGCAGTTCGGCTGCAGCAGATGCATGTCCTTGCGGCAGACGACGCGGAAGACCGCCGCGAACGTCTCGGGCGACATCGCCGCCTTGTCGAACGACAGGTTCGCATTAGTGGCGAAGAACCGCGAATGATCGAGCGTGCCGATCGCGTTGAGGACCGTGGTCGGCCCCACGTTGCAGCGGTACTCGCTCGGACAGAATCCCTGCGCGAGACGGTCGCCGTCACGGCGTCCGTCCGGCGTCGCCTTCGTCTTCTCGCCCCAGTAGAGGAATTCGCGATAGACCCAGCACGCCAGCACGTACGGACCGCCCTGATCGTTGCGATACAGATCCGTCTCGTCGGCGACACGGTCGATCCACGCCTTCATGAGTCCGTTCGTCACCGACGAATCGTCGCCCCAGTACGGCGCACGGAGCGCAGCCTGGCGGAGCTCCTCGCCGCGCATCCCCGCCCAGTTCGAACGGACGGCCGCGAGGAACTCGTCGAGCGTACACGTCTTGTCGACGAAGCAGAGCTGGCGGATCGCCGCGAGCGAATCGACGACGTTGGCCATGAACGCCAGGGTCACGATGCGCGGACGGAACGCCACGCCGCCGTCCATCGTGTCGCGACGCGAACGGATGCCGCCCTCAAGACACATCGAATAGACCGGATGCGGGAACACCTTCGCGTTCGCGCGCCCGTAGCGCGTGTACTCGCTGAGCACGTCGCGGTAGAAGCGGATGAAATTGCGGTAGAGCGTGTCGCGGACCGCCTCGAAGGAAGTAAGTCCGTCGATCGGATCGATCTTCAGCCGGCATTTGCGCTCGACCTCGGGATCGCGGTGAATCGTCAGCTCCAGAATTCGGAGAGGCGAGGTGTAGTTCGCGCAGTCGACGTCCGTCCAGCTGTCGACATAGCTGTCCCAGCACCCCGCGCAGATGTAGTCGCGTGCGAGTTCGGGGCGGAATCCGCGCGCGACGAACTGCGCCACGTGACGGTCGTCGTTGAAGAGCGCGAAGACGGCGTGGCCCGCCATCAGCATCTCGCCGATCTTCCGGAGATACGGCTCCGGCGAATCCTTCGCGATGCGGCAATGGAGTTTCGGAAAGACACAATCGCAGGCAAGATGCAGGTCGAGAAACATCTCCGTGAGTTCGTTCCACACGGGCTTTCCGTCCTTGTCGCACCCGCCGAGCGTCAGCGGCATCTCCGCCTCCTGGTCGTCGAAGGAATCGACGACCCGGGCCGTATCGAGATGACAGTCGGACGTGACGAGGAACGCCGCCACGAGTTCGCGCGCCTCCTCGACGGTGAGACGTCCCGCCGCGAGATCCGCGCGGTAGAAATCGATGAGCCACGCATCGGGACGCCCGAGCGCGAACTGGTCGAGTCCGTCGACGTAGGCCGGAATCTCACGGATGAACCACAGCGCGTTCAACGCCTCGAAGAACGTCTTCGGCGGCTCCCACGGACACCGCGCCGACGCCTCGACAATCCGAAGAAGATTCCTCCGCTCTTCACCTTCACCTAACCCCTTCACCTTCTCCTTCGCCGCCTCATGGAACTTCAGCTGGATGCAATGGATCGTATCGAGTCCGACGAGCGCCGTCTCGAGCTCCTTCTTGCCGAGCGGATCGTGCGCGGGACACGCCTCGAGCGCCGCGGCGACTTCGTCCCGCACGCCCTTGAAGCCCTTCGTGAGGATCGTGCGGAAGGCCGGCACGTGGTGCATGTCGTCGGAAAACGGACCGCAGCAGACCAGGAGTCGCTGTCCGGCACGTCCCCACAGCAGATCGAACGCCGCGTCGGGAATGAGTCCCTGCTCGCGATAGAAGCGGTTGCAGAGGCGGTTCACGTGGCGGCCCGGGACGGAGGTGCTCGTGTAGCACCAACCGCCGTTGACGCCGGCCTCGAAATAGAACGGGGACTCCTTGAAGAGGAACGGCACGAAGTGCTTGCGGACAAGCAGGTACTCCTCGCGGCGGACGTCGAGCGCATCGTAGCCGGGATGCGCCGCAGCCCATTCGTCGAGCGCATCGCCGATCGCCTTCACGCTCGCCGGCTGCCGCGGATCCTTGCAGACGCCGTGGCTTTCGTCCGGATAGAACGCGCGCAGCTCCTTTCGGAGCGCCGCGAGGTCGAGCTTGCGGAAGGGATTCGTCCCGGCCGCGGCGAACGCCGCGGGATCGAGGCCGACCGCGGCGGCGAAGGAACTGGCCGAGACGAGAAAGTTCTTGCGGGTCAACGTCATCTCCGGGCCTCCTTGCACAGCGGCGGTTCGAAGTCGGGATTCTCGCGTTCGATCGCGCGGAAGTAGGCGTCGATCTTGGCGAGTTCGTCGGAAATCTTGAACTGCCACTGCGGACAGCGCTTCGCGCATTCGCCGCAGGCGATGCAGCGCGAGGCGTTTCTGAGCGGCGAGAAGTTCGCATAGTAGTCGTGCAGGAACCACGCGCGCGCGTCGCGGTCGTTCGCCGCCGGAAGTCCGGACCACTTCAGGCGCATGTTCCAGAAGTGGAAGATGCGCGGGATGTCCACGCCGTACGGGCACGGCATGCAGTACCGGCATTCCGAGCACGGAACGCCCTTCACGCCGTCGCTGTCCGCGTCGATCGCCTGCGCATAGACCTTGTGCTCCTCTTCGGTGAACGGCTTGTAGGCGTCCGCGGCGAACGTGCCGACGTTCTCCTTCAGGTGCTCGAAGCGCGTGAAGCCGGTGAGCACCGTCATCACGTTCTTCGGATGCGCGGCGAAGCGGAGCGACCAGCTCGCGTCCGTCTTGCCGGGCGAATGCTTCTGGAGGATCTCGTGCGCCTTGGGCTTCAGCCGCGCGAGGCGTCCGCCGCAGAGCGGCTCCATCACCACGACGGGCAACCCCGCCTTCTCGAGCATGCCGTAGAGCTGCGCGCTGACGTTGACGCCCTTCCAGTCGACGCCGTTGACGAGCAGCGTCACCACCTCCGCCCATTTTTCGGACAGAAGCCGTTCGAGGAACGGCGCCTGGCCGTGGAACGAAAAGCCGAGATGGCGGATGCGTCCCTTCGCCTTCTCCTCCTTGAAGTACTCCAGCACGCCCGTCTTGACGAACGTGCGCTCGTAGTCCGCCTCGCGCTGGAGCGAATGGAGTTCGTAGCAGTCGAAGTAGCTCATCTTGCAGCGGTCGAGCTGTTCCTGGAAGATCCGCTTCGCGTCCGCGAGCGTCGCGATGTTCCATGGCGGGGCCTTCGTCGCGAAATGGAAGCTCTCGCGCGGATGCTTCGAAAGCGCGTGCCCGTAGAACTTCTCGCTGTCGCCGGTGTGGTAGATGTAGCCGGAGTCGAAGAAGTTGATGCCGTGGTGGATCGCGTAGTCAATCAACTTCGAACTGAGTTCGTAGTCGATCGGATCCTCCTGCGAACCGAGATTGCCGCTCAACACCGGTATCCGCACGCCGCCGAGGCCGAGAATCGAGACCTTCTGTTTCGGATCGAGCGGCGAGGGCCGCTGCAACACCTGGACCGGATGCTCGTCCTTGAGATCCTCGTCGTACCACGCGGCGACGTCCTTCGCCGCCGCGCTTGCGGGACGCGTGCGCGACAACGCGAGCAGCGTGGCCGGCACCGTGAGCGACGCGAACGCGCGTCTGGAAATGCCTTCGTTCATCACACGCCCTCCACCTGCATGCCGGTCGCCGGACGCGCCGGACAGAAGAACTCGCACGCCCCGCAGCCGATGCATTTCGCCTCGTCCACCACGGGGCGTCCCTTTTCGTCGTGCCGAATCGCCTGCGCGGGACAATGCCGCAGGCAGGCGTTGCACGCGACGCCCTTGGCCGTCAGACAATTCTCCGCCCGCCATTTGGCGACGCCGAGGCGCGCCTTGCGCTTCGCGGCCTCGTCGACGGGCTTGAGCGCGCCCGCGGGACACGCCGCGCCGCAGCGGCTGCATTCGGGCGGACACCACCCCAGGCGGAAATCGACTTCCGGTTTCGGCGCGTGGCCGGGTAGCGTGGAGATCCTGAGCACGTGGCGGCGGCACGCCTTCACGCAAAGCCCGCAGCCGACGCACGTGGCGAGGAAAGCGCGCTTGGAACCGGCGCATCCGGGAACCTGCGCGCGTTCGCGCCGACGCGGCGCGGCATACGATATGTTGCCGCCTTTCGCCGCCTGTGGCGCCGTGTAGACGTGCGCGTCCGCCGCGCCGAAGAGCAAACACCTGAGCGTCAGCGCCATGTGAGCGCCCCTTTCTTGCACGAGCGCGCGCAGCCGAAACAGGTGACGCACCGCGAATGGTCGATTTTCTTGTCCTTGTCCGGCGAGATGCAGCCGTTCTGGCAGGCCCGGACGCACTGGTTGCAGTTGACGCACTTCGCCTTGTCGATCCGCACGCGGAAAACGGCGAAGCGCGAGAAGAGCCCGAGGAACGTTCCCACGGGACACACCGTGTTACACCAGAAACGGCTGCGCCAGAATGTCATCAGCAGGATGAATGCGATCTGCACGCCGATCACCGCCTTCAGCACGGCCGGAAACGGCACGCCGCCGAAGAACGCCAGCGCCGTCCGCCCGAAGATGCCGTACGGCGCGAGCCACGCGACGAGCCCGAACGACGCGCTCGCGGCGAAGAGCGCGAGGAATCCGAGGCGGATCGTCCACAGGACGCGCGGCGAAACGGCGAGCGGACGCGGCAGCGGTTTGCGGCGGAATCCGCAGCCCGTGAAGACGAAACGAAAGAGCCATTGCAGGATGCCGAGCGGACACACCACCGTGCAGTAGAGCCGTCCGAACAGCGCGACCGACACCGCGATCGCCACGAGCACGACAACCGCGCCCGCGCCGATCGCCGGCACCAATTGGATCTTCGACCAGATCTCAAGCCACGTCCAGTTCATTTCGCCGCCGCTCCGGACAGGGGTTCGAACACGACGGCGTCCTTCGCCAGCCCCGCCGCGGGCTCGAAGACGCAGGACACGACTTTCGCGTTCTCCGGAATCTCAATGGCGATTTCGTACCATGTTTTGTCGCCCTTGCGCATGGGAATCGTCGAGTATGCCACGGCGGCCAGTTCGCCGCGGCCGTCGCGAGCGTCGGTGTCCCACTCGCGCGGGGGATTCCAGTTCACGTCGGCGTGCGACACGTTCTCGCCGTACCACACGTCCTGCGTCACCTGCTTGCCGTCCGCAAGCGTGAGCACGTAACGGCCGAGAAGCCAGTCGCCCTTCTTGAGGTAGAAGCCGTCGAAGAAACAGCGGAACTCGCGTTTTTGCGTGGCGTAATGGCGAATGCGGAAATAGTTCTTGCCGACGGGATGGCGCACGGCGAAAAGTTCCCGGAACATGCGCATCCACAGTTCGTCGATCTCCGCGTCGGGATCCGGACTCTCCTCGACGAGCTTGTCCATCACGATGTCCGCCAGAACGCCGTTGCGCTGCAGCGTGGGTATGTCGCTCCGACCCCAATTGGAGAGCATGTAGCCCGAGAACCCGCGCTTGCGCGAACGGCCGGGATAATCGAGCATGCCGCGCGCGGAATAGTTGCCGAACGTCCACGCGTAGCCGCGGTCCGCATAGACGTCTTCGAGCGTGCGGCCGAGCGACCAATACCAATGCTGCAGGATCACGTCCTTCGGCAGCATGTCGATCGCCTCGTGCGTCGCCGGAAACTCGTCCGTCGCCGCGCCCGCCCACGGCTTCTTCGAGTCGCAAAACTTGAAGTCGAGCAGCTTTTCGGACCACATCATCGTGCGGACGCCCTTCGCGGCCAGATGGTCGCGGATCTTGCGGATGTCGCCTGCGTAGAGCTCGGCACCGCTCTTGCCGCGGCACTTGTCGCAAATGGCGATCGAATACCATTCGTCGTGGCCGATATTGATGATCTTCGGTTTGAAAAGCGCGACGACTTCGTCCAGCAGATCGAACAACAGCGCGTAGCTGCGCGGATCGGACGGACAGTAGCAATCGGGATACGGATCGTCCTGCCGCTCGGCGAGTTCCTTGTGCCGCCACAGCAGGTAGTCGCTGTGGCTCAGGCACGGCACTTCGGGGATGACGTCGATGCCGCGTTCGCGCGCATAGGCGACGAGCTCCGCGATTTCCTTCTGCGTCAGAACGCCGCCCCCGCCGTTTTCGGAATGGATGGAGTTCTTGTGCCACTTCTGGCTTTTCTGGATCTTGCTCGTCTTGCCCGGATACTCGTTCATGATCCTGGCGTATTCGATCCAGCCCTCGTTCACCTCGGGATGCGACTTGTATTCCATCGCGCCGCCGAGTTCGAGCATGAGCGTGTTGAGCCCGAAACGCGCCATCAGATCGACGAGCGTGCGGTAGTCGCCGAACGCGTCGCGCGCCGGCAGCATCGCCTTCACGCCGCGGATGAACGGAATCGGATGCGCGGCCCGGCCGAGCTGACGCGCGACCGCCTCCTGCGCGCAGGCCTTCATCTTCTCGGCGCGTTCGGGCGTCTTCACGTACGACGGCACGTACGGACATCTGGTGACGTCCACGCCGAAAAGCATGGCCGTCCACGTCAGCGCCTGCAGGTATTCGCCTTCGTAGCCCAGGTGGAACACGTCGAGGTTCTTGTCGGGCTTCCACTTGCCGGTCTTTTCGTCCTTCACGAATTCGCCGCCCCAGCGTCCGCCGCACGGATCGCCGCCCAGGGAGTTCTCGGTGTAGACGACGGGAAGCGTCTTTCGGTAGAGGTCCACCGCGGCGCCGGTGGGGATCATCCGCAGCTTGCGGGAGGACGAAAAAGCGGAACACGCCTTGTGGATGCGCGCGTACATTTCGTCCGCCGTGATGCCCCACTTGGCCAGACGGCCGTCCCACGGCGTGTAGCTCCACGTTTCCTGGAACATGATTTCCGCGTTCGGCTGGAGTTTGCGGATGGCGGCGATGAGATCGTCCGCATACGGCGTGAACGTTTCGCCCTTCCAGCTCAGGTGGCTTGCCTGCTGGATGGTGATCACGTCAAACGCTTCGCTTTTGAGCACATCCACAAGATTCGCGGGCACATCCATGAAGAGCGTCCGTCCGCCCACGTTGCGTTCGTGTCCGTAGGGCTTGAACGCGGCGTTGGTGGACGCGACGAAATTGTTCCAATGCTCCTGGAGCGAACTGCCGCCGATGTAGAGCGAGGTGAGATCGAGTCCCAATCCCATGGATTTTGCGACCGCGGGCATCTCGCGGATGACGCAAATCGAAAAGCTGTTTCCGATCATCAGAACCTTCAGGTCCTTGTCGGACGAACGTCCGCCCGCACAACCGGCCAAAAGCGCGGCAGAAGCCAATGCAATCGCAAGAATCCGTTTCATCGTTGTTCCTTTCCGCGTCACATTATCTCAATTTGAAACGCCGAAATCAAGCACGGCGTTTACCCATTTTTACCCGCCGCCGTATGGGTAT
>DCIH01000068.1:0-175 GCA_002317575.1 Verrucomicrobia bacterium UBA1731
GTTGATGTTGCCGTTCCCGAACGGCACCAGCGTAACCAGGCGGCCCTTGACGTTGAATTCGTTTATGAGGACGGAATGTTCCATGTCGCGCCTGGGGTTACTTCTTGACGGGTTTCAGAAAGAAGAGATTGTCCGTGATGGCCCAGGCCCAGTCCTCGGGCATGCGCTTGAGTTC
>DCIH01000068.1:276-1731 GCA_002317575.1 Verrucomicrobia bacterium UBA1731
TGCCCTGGAGATTGGCGAGTTCGGGCTCGGGATAACGCCCGAGCGTCACGCCCCAGAAGAGCGGAATGCCGAGCTTGACCTGGTCCTTGACGCCCTTCTGGAAACGCTGGTAACCGCCCTTGTCGTCCATCTTCATCTTCTTGACGGTCTTCGTGTCCATGGCGCCGAAGATGCCGCTCACGTCGATCATGTTCCCATGCGTGAACGCTTCGCGCGTGATCGGGTCCTTGCCCGTGGCCTTGGCGGCGCGGTTGTACTTCTGAAGCATCTTGTCGATGTCGGCGATGCCGTTGAAGGCGGCGTACACGTCGGCCATGTTGAGGCCGCATTTGCGGCCGAGCTGTTTGACGACCTCGCGCATTTCGGAAACGGACGTGCCGCCGCGGGCGGACGTGCCGGCCTGCTGCGCGAACTCGTGTTCGTCGATGTTCTGCCCGTAGTAGCGCAACACGCGCTCGGTGACGGCAGCCGCGCAATAGCCCTTCTGCCCCTGGTCCACCATCGGCACGTCGAAGATCCAGACGTCGCCGCTGGCGGCGTCCTTCTTCACGTGGTCCGTGAGCCTGTTGCCCACGGGCTTCGCGGAAACCTGCATCTTGGTTCCGGGCGCCATCACCGTGAGCCGCACGAAGTTCACGCGGAAGAAGCCGCCCTTCGGCGCCTCGACGCCCCACGCGAGCTCCGCGGGCGGATCGGCCTTCGGAAACGCCTGCACGGACTGCTTGAGCTGCTCCTTGCCCTTGAGCTTGCGCGTCTCGGGCTTCGGCGCGGACCCCTTGCCGTTCAGCAGTTTTCCGCGCACTTTCTCGAGCAGTGCCTCGAGTTCTTCCTGCCCCATGCCGCCTCTGGCGTCGCCCGTGTTGAAGAGCGAAAGTTCCATGCGCGCGACGCCCTTGGGTCCGAAGTACAGCTTCGTCTCGTACACGGGAACGCCGTGCCACATCACCGTGCCCGGGTTGAGGCAGTTGACGATGTCGCGCTTCTGGGACGCGAACTTGAAGCCGTCGTCCTTGTGGTCGACCGTGAAGTCCACGGCCGTCGTCTCCCAGGCGTCCGGCTTCGCGAACGATTCGCCCGCGTCGAACGCGGCCTGCGCGCCAACTGCGCACAACGCCGCGAAGGCGCACCAGGCGCCGCGTCCCGAAAGCGTCCTCATCATGGTCAGACGTTCGTCTTGTAGAGCGGACCGAAGTTCTTGCACGCGCGGAAGTCCGCGCCCGTCGGATCGTCCGACGCGCCGAAGAGTCCCCAGCAGTGCGGCTGATACACCTGGTCTTCCGGCACGTTGTGCATCGCCACGGGAATGCGCAGCATCGACGCGAGCGTGATCAGGTCCGCGCCGATGTGGCCGTAGGCGATGGCGCCGTGGTTAGCGGCCCACGCGTTCATCACGGAGTAGACGTCCTTGAACGCGCCCTTGCCGGTAAGCCGCGGCGTGAACCACGTGCACGGCCA
>DCIH01000068.1:1932-2059 GCA_002317575.1 Verrucomicrobia bacterium UBA1731
GCACCCACTTCGTGGCCTTCATCGTGGCGTCGATGTCCTTCTCGGTGACGTCCCACCAGTTCTTGAACACGCTCTTGCCCTTCTCCTTCATCGCGCCCGCCGCGTCGAGGCAGCAGCTGCCGGAGTT
>DCIH01000068.1:2165-2635 GCA_002317575.1 Verrucomicrobia bacterium UBA1731
CGTCGGCGAACATCGAGGCCTTGTTCGTGAGCAGCCACATCAGCAGCATGCACACGCCGTTCAGCGAGTCGTTCTCGGTGGCGAGGATCTGCGGCATCTTCTTGCCCGTCCAATCGAAGGACGAGTTGCAGAACGTCTCCATCACGTCGCCGTTCGGCCAGTGGTCCGTCCACTGCCGCTGGCCCTGGAAACCGCCCGCGATCGCGTTGCGGCCCACGGCCTCTTCGCCGAAACCCATCTCCGCGAGCTTGGGGTTGCCCACCATCATGTCGCGCGCGATGATCGCCATCTTCACGAGATATTCCCAGTCGGCGTCCTTCTGCGCGCGCGTCTTCTGGATGGCCTTGGGATTGTAGTCCTTGCCTTCCCGGCAGTTCTTCTTGAACCATGTGAGGGCGGCCTCGTATTCGCGCTTGTCGTAGATGCCCTCTTGGATGCGGCGCTCGATTTCGCACTCGTCCATGTTCTCG
>DCIH01000068.1:2648-2864 GCA_002317575.1 Verrucomicrobia bacterium UBA1731
TGATGCCGAGATAGTCCTGGAAGAAATCGACGTTCACGAAGGAACCCGCGATGCCCATCGCGCTCGAGCCGATCGAAAGGTAACTCTTGCCCTTCATCATGGCGACGGCAAGACCGGCCTTCACGAAGCGGAGCAGCTTCTCCTTCACGTCTTCGGGAATCGAGGTGTCGGTGCGGTCCTGCACTTCGTGGCCGTAGATGCCGTACGCCGGCATGC
>DCIH01000068.1:2995-3211 GCA_002317575.1 Verrucomicrobia bacterium UBA1731
ACCAGCACGGCGTCACGCTGAGCGACACGCCCACGTTCTCGCGCCTGAACTTGTTGGAGCACTGCGCCGCCTCGAAGCGTCCGCCGATCGTGGTGTCGGCGATCACGCATTCGACGGGCGAACCGTCCGGATAGCGGAGATTGTCGGAAATCAGCTTCGCCGCCGACTTCGCCATGTTCATCGTCTGGACTTCCAGCGACTCGCGCACGCCGCGCC
>DCIH01000068.1:3234-5027 GCA_002317575.1 Verrucomicrobia bacterium UBA1731
CGTCGATGATCGGGCGGATGCCCACTTTCGGAAACCCGTTTGCCGTGAAAACCGTCTGAACCATTTTTCCAGTCCTTCCTTGAAACATTCGGATGAAAACGGCGTCATTATACCACAAAACAGCCGATGTCGGCGTTTCGTCACTTGGCGAGTTCGAGCTTCAATTGGCCGAAGGTCTGCGGCTGGTGGACCCAACCGCCGCCCCAGCTCGACATCTCGCGGTCCGTGATCGGATTGCCGCGCTTGTCGCGCTTCCCGGTGTCGTAGTACTTGCCGCGAATCGCCTGGAAGAGGATCGACCCGGACTGCACGGCGTTCACCCCGATGTCCGCGAACGGCATCTTCACGATGGCGATCCAGCGGTCGTCGCAGCGCTTCGACGCGCGCGTCCATTTTCCGTTCCAGGTGTTGTCGAACACCTGCGCGTCGTACACGACGTCGCCCGCGCGGTCCCCGCCGTTGCCGACGTCGAACATGAACTGCCAGTAGACGCCCGTGGCGCCGTTGCCGAAATACGTCTCCATGATGTCGCCGCGCGGCACCTGTTCGACGGCGTCGCCCGTGGGCTTGTTCGCCGCGAGCGTCTTCGCGTCCGGCGCGAAGCAGTCGAAGCGGACGTAGAAGTTTTCGCCGTCGTGGACGATCTTGGCCGTCGTGCGGAACGCGGGCGCCTGGCCGTGGCGTGGCCCTTCGTCCGCCACCACGAAGTCGCCCACCTCTTTCATGTCGTTCCAGAACGGCGCGTCGAACGAACGCTCGAGATTCGCGTCGCGGCGGAACGGCACGTCGGCTACAAGTCGTTGTCCGACCTTGGCCTTCTCCATCCAGGCGTTGAAATGCTTGAGCTGACGCGCCACGAGTTCCTTTGAGGCGGGATGCTTCGCCAAGGCGAGCGCTTCGGCGAGGCAGCCGCGCAGCGTGTCGCCGAGACCGGGCTTGACGATGTAGTTCGCCGCGTACGGAATCGGATCCGAGCTCGTGTACAGGGACGGGAAATTGTCGCCGTAGACGCTCTTGCGGATGAGGTCGTAATAGCGCTTCATCGGCGCGTACGCCTCGCGGTAGGTGCGGCGGCAATACGTGTCGCGCAGCTGCTCGAGGTCCTGCTTGGGGTTCCACCACATGCGGCTGATGAGCCACGCGCTGATGCCCGAGGAATCCCACGTCGCGACCGCGTTCGGGCACACCTTCGACTCGTGGTCCACGGGGTGCTCGGCGGAGAAATGCCGGATCGGATGCTTGAGCGTCAGGTTGTAGACGCCGTTCGACTGGATCGCCCCTTCGATCTGGCGCGGAAACTCGTTCGCCCAGCCGAGGTAGTACCGGCACCAGGTGTTGGGCGAGAATTCGCCCCAGCCCTTCCAGCAACGGTTCCAGAACGCGTTCGAATCGTCGTCCGTGACGGGCGCCTTTTCGTTGAGGCCGTACGGACAGTATTCGATGAGGACATTGCGCTCGAGCGGGAACGGCGGCGGCAGCAGCGTGAACTCGTAGGCGTACGTGCCCACCGTGACGTTCGGATGCGTCTTGCGGAGTTCGCGGGCGACCTTGTTCAGGAACGTGTAGCACTGCGCGGACCGGAACACCTCGTTCGTGGGATCCACTACGACGCCGTTTTCGCACGTGAACGGCTTCTCGCATTTTTCGCAGTGGCAGACGTCCCAGTTGTCGGCGCACGAGAGGTTGAAGTAGTCGACCTTGATCTGATTCGGGTTTTTGCCCGGGAAACGGACCGTCAGGTTCTTGCGGATGTTTTCCACGTATTCGGGAATCATGTCGTAGGCGAGGAAGCA
>DCIH01000028.1:0-17944 GCA_002317575.1 Verrucomicrobia bacterium UBA1731
CCTTTTCTTTTCCTGGAATCAGGCCAGCCCGGCGCGCAAACGGCGTCAGGCCGGCCGGCGTCTTCAACGTGCGGATTTCAAGGAACAACTTCCAAAGCCTGGTCCGGCTTTGAAATTGTTCCCATCATAATCTACGAGGGGAGCCGTCGCCAGAAGCCGCACCCAAACACCCCCTAACCCCTAACCCCTAACCCCTAACCCCTCATTCCTCATTCCTCATTCCTCATTCCTAAATTACGGAAATGTGAATATTCCCCCTTGCGGCCGGTGTGTCGCATGTATTATAATGAATGGCAACAACCCGCCGGACTCTGTCCAGGCGGAGCAAGGCCTGGGCCGCGAGGTTCGGGCCTTCGCATTTTTTGGAGGTTCGAATGAAGCGCGTCGTTGCCTATGTTGACGGTTACAATCTGTACTATGGATTGCTGAAGGGGACTTCCTGCAAGTGGCTTGATTTGGTCGCTTTTGTCGGGTCGTTTCTCCGGAACGATCAGGAGCTTGTGGCGGTCAAATACTTCACCGCGCCAATCAAGACCTTTCCGCATGATTTTGCGGCTGTTGATCGTCAGAAGGTGTATCTTCAAGCGCTTTCGTCGTTCAAGCTTATCGAAATCGTCCAAGGGTTCTATGCGAAAAATAAGACGCTCGCGCCGGCGCTTGACGCCAAATGTCGAGCGTGCGACGTTGTGGCGAACGGCTACGTTCCAGTCATGAAACTCGAGGAAAAACGCTCCGACGTGAACCTTGCCGTGGCGGCGGTGACGGATGCCGCCACGGATGCCGCCGACAGCTTTTTCTTCTTCACGGGCGACTCCGATCAGGTCAGGACGATTGAGGCGATACGCAATCGTTTCGGCAAGCGCGTGTGCGTTTTCAATCCGCACGAGAGTTTCAGCGTGAACCTGAAAACGGCCGCTTCGTATTACCAGAACATTCGGCGCGATCTTCCGTGTCAGTGCCAATTGGCCGACGTCGTAACGCTGCCAAACGGTCGCGCCGTTCGTCGCCCTGACGCTTGGCGTTGATTCCGTTTGCCAGCGGTGGTTGGTACGTGAAAGCCCCCACGCCGGAGCCGACGTCGGGCGTGTTGATGCTGCTGGGCATGGGCCTTCTCGGCCTCCGCCGCAAGCGTCGGGCGTGAGGTGTTTGGGTTGTTGGGTGTTTGGGTGTTTGGGTTTAAGGAAAACAACTCAAACACGCAATAATGCAATAACCCATAACCGAGTGTGAGGTGTTTGCACGACCTAACGAGAACGCCGCTCAGCAATGGGCGGCGTTTTTGTTGGGGTGCGTTTGGGCGGCGCCCGCGGCGCGGTCGCCCTACCTGGGTGGGGGCGTTGGGGCGGCGCCCGCGGTGCGGTGAATCGAAAAGCTGATTTTGATGTGCGAATTAAGCTGATTTTGACGCGCGAATTAAGCTGATTTTGACGCGCTTTTTTCTTGTTTTCCCGACGCGAAACGGGTATAATTTTTTTCCGTAATTGGAGACGTTTTCCTTGATTTCATCAGGAGACCACAACATGTCCATTTTTGGTCGTTTTCGGACGGCATTCGCCTGGGGCGTTTGCTTGGCCGTCTTTTGTGTTTTTTCTTACGCGCGCGCGTATGACGTGCACGTGACGTATGTGCCCGCGAAAGCAGCGGACGCGTTCACCGCCGTCGGCGAGGACGCGGGTGGCGATGGCGTGCGGTTGACGCTTACGCCCAAGTCCGATTGCGCGTACATTCCGACTGCGGCGCACCTCACCTCGACCGCCGTCGATCCCGGCGACAGCCAGGACGCCGACTTGCCCGTTTCGTTTCAATCGCCGCAGTCGTCCTACGCCATCAATTCCGACGAGCCGATTCACGCCGACGCCACGATCACCGTGACGTTCGGTCCGCTGTACGCCATTACGCCGGTGTTCGTGCCGGCCGCCGCCGTGGCGTCGTTTTCCAACGACTGTCCGGCCCAGGCGTCCGCCCAAGGCGTCGTGAAATTCAACGTGTGGCGCAAGGACGGTTGCGCCTTCACGCCCGATTTCGCGACGATGGCCGGCGCATGCGTCGCCGGCTCCGCCGTTTCCGGCGGCGTGGCGTTCTCGCTCGACCAGGCGCTTTCGGCGGCGGCGGACGTGAACGTGTTCTGCTCGCCGTTCGACGCGTGGTGGTCTTCGGGCGCGGGGCTTCTCCGCGCGTCGTGGCAGGACGCGTCCGTGGCGGCGGGCCGGTCCGCGTTCCGTCACGGCGAGGATGCGTTCATCGTGTCCGGCGCCGCCGGCAAGATGCTCGTGCGCGCCCAGTACGCCGCCGCGGATCTGACGAACGCCGTCGGCCGTCTCGGCGCGACGCCCGTGGCGACGGCGTACGAGGTGGCCGTCACGGGACTCACCGGTTCCGACGCGACGACCGCGCCCGCGGCCTTCGCGGCCAACACCGCCGGCGACAAGATTTACGCGATCGTGGGCCAGAAGGTGGTGCGTCTCGCCGCCACGTACGCGTCCGACGCGCCGCGTTCGGTCACGGCGCTTGCGTACGAGGCGGGCTGGTCGTTCACGGATACGCCCAAGGCGTTCGCGGTCGCCACGATCGGCGGCGTCGATCTCGTTTACGTCAACCTCGAGCACGCCGAATCCATGGGCGGGAGCATGACATATTCGTACGCGTCCGTCGTCCTGGACGCGTCGACGGGGATGCAGTCCGCGCTGAACCTCGGCGACGCGCAGGCGAAGGCGCTGGCGGTGACGGGCGTCGCGGGCGGCGCGCCGCATCTGGCGTGCGTCGACGCCGCTGGCGTCGTTTCGTCCATGGCCCTGACGACCAACGGCCTCGCCCTGGTCTCCGCGCAGGGACTGGGATCGTTCGATCCCGCGACGTTCTGGGTCGACGCCGCGCCCGACACCGCGTTTCTCCTGGCGGCGGATGACGAGGCCTCGTTGTTCATCGGCGGCACCAACACGGCGAACAAACTCCAGGCGATGGTGGTGGAGGCCGTTCCCGCCGCGGTGACGGTGCGCGTCGCGATGCCGGTCGCGAACGGCACGAACGATTTCGCGCTTGCGTACGGCGTGGCGACGAATCTCACGATCGACGCGCCGAGCGGTTATCGTTTCTCGTCCGTGAAGGCCAACGGCACGGATACGGATTTGGAAGGCGCGGCGTCCTACGCGTTCGCGACGGACGGCCGCGAAAACGTCTCGCTCGTTTTCGCGTTGGCGTATGCGGTCGAATCGGAGGTGCTCGGGCCTTCTTCCGCCATCACCGTGGTGCTTCCGTCATCCGTCGCCGTCGGCGGCACGGTCGAGGGAATGGTCTCCGTTTTGGATGCGACCTACGCCATCGGCGGAATCGCCGTGGACGGCGTGCCGGTGCCGTGGGTTTCAGTCCCGAACGTGGAGGGCGCGTATTCGTTTTCCGGCGCGGTGAACGCGAGCGCGAAAATCGAAATCGCGCTTCAGTCGAAAGCGGCCTGGTATGCGACCGGCGCCACGCCGACGGTGTTGAACGCATTCACGGCCGCCGGCGTCCATCCGGGCGACGGCCGTTCGGCCGCGATTGACGTCCCCCACGGGCTTTTGGCGTTCGGCCTTTCCGCGACGGCGACGGACGCCGGCCTCGCCGAGTTCTCGACGGCCGAGCTGCTCGACGCGGTCGCGATCGAAACAGTCGCGCCGACGTGGTCGGAAAATTCCGGCGGTCGAAACGGCGAAGCGTGGGGCAAGTCCGTGGCGGCGCTTCCGAAGTACGCCGCGTGGGTTTCCTGCAACGCCGTCGTGGCGAACATGGTCTGGATCAACCCGCAGGGCGGTGCGTGGTCCGACGGCGCCGCGAAGGCGAACGCCGCGTATTCGGTGGCGTTCTCCGGCGTGCCGGGCGGCGCCGACGTGCAGCTTTCCGCGGTGGCGGCGAACGCCGCGGGCGACGCGTTCTACGGCGCGTCCGGCACGACGCTGTACACGTTCACGGTTTCCGACAACGGCGCGACGCCGGCGACGATCACGGGTCTCGCCTACGCGAACGCCTGGAATCTCGCCGCCGAGCCGGGCGCGCTTTGCGTGGCCACGATCGGCGGCCGCGAGCTCGTCTACTGCGCGCCCGCCGCGGGCGGCGCGGTTCAGGTCGTTGACGTCGCGCGGGGCACGGTTTCCAATGTGGGCGTTTCCGGCACGTTCTCGGCGCTTTCCGTGAGCGGCGTCGCCGCCGGCACGCCGCATCTGGCCGTGGTGTCCGGCACGACGGTTTCGCACTGGCCGCTTTCGGGCGACGGATTGCGCGCGCTGTCGACGTCGGCGCTGGCGACGCGCGATATCGCGTCGCTGCTGGGCGTGTCGCCCGCGCTCGCCGGCATGTACTTCGTCGGTCTGGACGACGAACAGTCCGCCATCGTCGGCTGCCTCGTCGGTTCGTCGTTGCGCGTGGCCACAATCGCGCCGTCGGCCAACGGCGTGGCCGTCCGCGGGCGCTTCTTCGATTCCGACGGCCACGAAGTCGGCGAACCCGTGACCGGCACGGTTCCCTTGCCCCAGGTTGATTTCTCGCAAGCGTTCGACGCGCCTTCGGGATACCTGATCGTCGGCGCGAAGCAGAACGGCGTCACGCTGGGCAGCGGCAATTTCGTCGATGCGCTGCCGTCGTCCTGCGCCGTCGTCACGAACGTGACGGTCGCCGCGCCGACCTACTTCGAAATCCTGCTGGAGAAAACGGCGGCGATTTCCCTCGATCTGCTCGGCTACGCGTATCGGGAGAGCGGCGACACCGTCGTGCTCGTGGGACATCCCGCGACGTTCACATTCAGCGCGGCGAATCCGGATATGGAAACGCCGGAGGGCACCGTGATTTCGAGCGTGTACGTGAACGGAAAACCCGCCACGACATCACCTGGCGCGGGCGGCACGGTCGTGGCGACAATCGACCCCGTGCAGCCCGGTTTGCGCGTCGTGGTGGCGACCACCACGCCGCGGGACGCGCCCGAGAATCCGTGGCACGCCTATACGAGCCGCTTCACGAGCTGGAACGAGACGGCGTTCAGCGCGTCGCTGCCGGTCGTGCCGTGCGCGCTGGACGCGACGGACGAATTCCTTCTCGATCTGTTCGGCGCCGGCGCGGGCGGCGCCCGGCTTTCCACGTTGGCGGCCGCCGAGCGCGGCGCCGCGGCGTCCGAAGCCGTGTGGACGCTCGCCCACAACCATGCGCTCTTCAACGGGAACATGCGCGGCGGGGCCATCGCGAAACAACTCGACGTCGCGCTGATCGGTTCCTCCAACGGCGCGTTCATGGTATCCGCGCCGCTGCATTTCGAAGACGGCGAGACGCTCTCGGCGGCGAACACGTTCCGCGTGACGGCCGTGACGCCCGCCGGCGCCGCGACCGCGACGCCCACGGCGTTCGCGTTCTCGGCCGACGCGCTCCATCTCTACGGCGGCAGCGAAGCGATTGCGGGCGTGAACAAGTACCGCGTGCTGGACGGCCTCAAATCGGCCGACACGAATCTGGTGCTGGAGGCGCATTACGCGCTGGGGACGGAAGGGCAGTCCTGCGAATCGCTCGTGCTCGGCACGTTCACGCACGGCGGGACGGCGTCGTTCCTGTACGCGATCGGCGCGACGGACAAGAAGATCTACGCGATCGCGCTTTCCGACGGCACGGTGACGGACACGGGCGTCGTGGCGGCGACGCCGTTCGACGCGATGGCGCTTTCGGCGAAAACAAACGCCACGCCGCATCTGACGCTGTTCAAGGGCGCGACCGGCGGAACGGACGCGACGCTCGTCGTCTACGCCGTCACGCCCGCGACGGGCGCGCTCGACGCCACGCCGGTCAAATCCTTCACGGGCGTTCAGCTCGGCGCGTTTGCCGGCTACGGTTCGGTCGATGCGTCCGAATCGGGACCGTGCCGTTCGCTGGCGATCGCGGACAACGAAGCGTCCGCCGTTCTGGGCACGGCGTGGAACGCTTCCGCGACCGGGACGGGCGGCGCCGTCACGCGCGGACAGCGCATCGTGCTCGGCCCGATTTCGTCGCTGAGCATCCGGTACAACGTGACCAACGGCGCGTATGACGACGCCGAGGAAGGCAATGAGACGTCCGGCGAGATCAACGTCGACGGCACGGCGACGACGCTTGCGTTCACGAAGACGGACGGCACGTACGCGCTCCGGTCCGTGACGGTGAACGGCGTTCCCGTGGACGCCACCGAAACGGCGGCGGGGTGCACGGTCGCGCTCGACTACACGCAGATGTTCGACGGCCGCATCGAATTGGCCGTCGAGTTCCAGGTGCCGGCCGTGACCGTTTGGACGCTCGGGCCGGTCTCGCACGTCTACGAAGAAACGGACAAGATGCACGTGTTCGTCACTAATGCCGCGAGTGAAATCTACGGCGTCGTTTCGAACGGTTTTTCCAGCGCGTTTTCCGGCGGCCATGCCCGGCTGCTCGTGCCGTACGACAAGAAGGATCCCGATTCTGGCGAGTCCGTTTTGTCGGGCGACGCCTTCGCGCAGGAAGGGTTGACGCGCGACGTGCGCCTCGTGGTGGCGGCCCGTCCGATCGAACCCGCCGCCGACCACGCCTGGTGGCAGAACCCAGGCGTGACGTGGAGCGCGGCGGCGCCCGCGGGCGCCACCGAGGCCGCCTACCACTTCGCGGCCGACGGCGGCTATTTCGCCTACACGCAAAACGGCAAGGCGAAACTCGCGCAGCGCACCGACGAGGGTCTGGCGGACGTGACGCCGAACGGCGTTTCCGCGCGGACGGACCTTTCCGGCGCGGGCGTTTCGGAGCGTCTGAACGTCGCGCTGTTCGGCACCACGTTGCCGGGCGGACCGATCGTGTCGACGGAACTCGTGTCCGACACGGACGGCAACGCCGAAGCACCCGTGTCGATTTCGAACGACCAGGGCCTGGCGCTCGACCAGTTCGCGTTTTCCGAGGATTGCCAGACGCTGTACGCCATTTGTCCGTCCGGCTCGACGGCGGCGGATCGCGAAAAGATCTACGCCTTCGCCATCAAGAACGCGCTCAAGAAGGCCGGCACGCAGCTGTTGCTGAGCGCGTCGTACGATTTCGGATCCGCCGTCAAGTCCTTCGTTTGCGCGACGAACGCGAGCGGCGTCGCCGTGGCGTACGCGATTCTGGCGAACGGCAACCTCGTGGCCCGCGCGTTGGCGGATCTTTCGGAAACCGTCGTGCTGCGGTCCGCGCCAATCGCGAACGGCGCCAACGAAGCGTCGCTGTGCGTGTCCGGCGCGGGCACCGCGAAGGCGCACGTCACCGTTTCGTGGTCGTCCGGCACGGCGCATCGCATCGAGGTGCTGGGATTGTCCGCGAACGGTCTCTCGCTCGTCGGGACGGATCCGCTGGCAACGTTCGAAGACGCGGATTTCGCGTGTCTCGGCATCACGTCCGTGAGCGCGCATCCCGCCGTGTGGACGGGCGCCGGCGACGGCACGCTGTATTTCCTCCACGGCGGCGTGACGGCGCTTTCCTATTCGCCCACCTACACGATCACGTTCGACGTGCAGAACGGTCGAGCGTGCACGAACGGCGTTCCCGTCACCTCGCCCTACGTCGTGAGCTACCGTTCGCCGTGTGACGAGATCAACTTCGTCGGCACGACGGACCAGCATTATCTCTCGGCGGTGACGACGAATGGCGTGACGTTCGCGTTCGACGAACTGACGGCCATGCATCCGACGAATTTCGTCTATCGGGGATCGGGCGCCGACGCCACGCTTTCGATCGGCTTCACGCCCGCGATGACGGCGAGCTTCGATTTCGTCGGCGGACCCGACATGGCGACGGTCGTCCCCGTCGAGCCGGCGGAAACGCGTCCGTACCGTCCCGGCGAGAGCGTCTCGTTCGAAGTCCGGAACGTCAAGGAAGGGTACCAGCTGGCCGCCGTTTCCGCCGACGGCGAAACGATTCCGTGCGATCCGACGACCGGGCAGTTCACGTACCGTTTCGTCGACCACGGCGCCATCGTGATCGCGTTCGCCAAGACGAACGCCTGGTGGACGGCGCCGGCGGTCCGCAACACGATCACCAACGCCGCCTGGACCGGGACCGTTCCGTCGGGCGTCGGTTGCGATCCCATGTCGTGCGATCTCGCGTTCGGCCGCGGCGACGCGAGCCATCCCGGCCTCGCGCACTACGCCGGCGAAGAACTTTACGAAACCGTCGACCCCGTTCGCGCGCCGGACCACCAGACGACGGCGAAGACGACGGACGTGAGCCACGCCGAGCCGCTGGACGTCGAATACGCGCCGTACGCCGCCGTTTCCGCGCTGGCGGGGGTGGCGGTCGGCTCGCCGACGTCCGCCGAAGGCGAACTCGCGTTCTACCGGCTGGACGCCACCTGGCCGGAAGGTTGCGGCTTCGCCGTGATGGCTGCCGCCGTGGGATCGTCGATGGCGTCCATGAAGATGATGGCCTTCAGCGACCAGAAGGTGGGCGCGACGCTCCCCGCGTTGTACGGCTACGATCCCGTCGCCGGCAAGGTCGGACGTTACACGTACACGTTCGCCGACGGGCGTTTGCGGATCGCCGACGTCTTCGAAGAAAAGGCGTTCCCGCAGGATCTGTCCGGCTTCACCTGCCGCACGGTGGGCGGCGAGGACATCCTGTACGCCGCCAGCGGCACGCACGTTTACGCGTTCGATTTCGCCGCCGGCACGGTGACGTCCAACCGATACGAATTCGCCGAGCCGGAAAACGGCGCCGACGGCGTCGTGGGACTGCAGATCGTCGGCGTCGCCGACGGCACGCCGCACGCGATCCTGCTCAACAAGCCGCGTTACACCGTCGAAGAAGTGACGACCGACGTGCAGGCCGTGGACGAAAACGGCGAACCAAAGTACGAGGAAATCCAAATCGACGACGGCAACGGCGGCACGACGACGTCGTCGGAACCGGTGTACGTGAAAGCGTCCGTCACGAACTGGTTCGGCGGCATTTCCGTCTTCGCGTTGTCCAACGACTGCCGCACGCTGATCGGCACGCATCCCGTCTACGAGCACCATCTGGGCAAGAACTTCCTCGCCGGCAGCACCTGGGGCGCGTTCGGCGCGTCCGACGACGAAACGCGCGCGTTCAACGTCACGGCCGACGGCACGAACAGGTTGCGCCTCGAAACGGTCGAACACGCCACGGACACGTATTACGTCGAAGCACAATACGTCGACATCTTCGGCAAGACGATCCGTCGCGACCGTTCCTACACGTTCAAACCCGGTGCTTCGGGCGCCGAGAACCTGTACGGATCGTATTACGCCGACGACCGGTATGCAATCCTGTCGGTTGTCCTGAACGGCGTTCCCGTGGCGGCCGATCAGTTCACCGAGGACAGATACACGTACAACTCCGGCATGGTGACGGAGGGCATGGAAAGCCAGACGCGCCGCGTCATGCGTTACGAGCACATCAAGATCACGGAAGGATTCAAGCCCGTCGTCCGCCAGCAGTTGGTCGGCGACGTCACGTCGAGCCAGGACTTCGAAACGACCATCCTTTCCGCCGGCTCGGCGTTTGACGCGGCGTACGTGCCGAACGCCGGATTCGCCATCGCATCGCTGTCCACGAACGGCGTCATGGTCGACGTGACGGCGCTGACGAACGAACTGGGCGTGCTGACGCTGAGCGTTCCCGCGATTTACGACGACTACGACGTGATCGTCTTCGCGAAGCGCGAGCGCGACGCCGTCGAACACCCCTGGTGGGAGAATCCGGCCGTTGCCGGCAGCACGACGCTCGGTTCCGGTTCGAACATCGGCTCGGGCATCGGACCGGCCTGGACGGACGGCGAATTCGTGGCGTTGCCGCTGGGCGTGGATTATCCGCGGTCTCGCGCATCGTTCGTGTACGAATTTTCGGCGCTGGAAGAGGGGGGTGCCGAACGCGTCCATCTGTTCAATCCCGCCGATCTGCCGTTCCGTCCGCACGGCGCGGCCGCGTTCGCGCCGTACAACCTCGTGCTGTATTCTTCGCGCAGCGAAAATTACGCCGTGACGGTGCCGTTGAACGGCGATCCGCTTTGGACGAACACCGTCGACCGTTTCGCGAACGCCTATGTCGTGTCGAACACGCTCAACTGCGCGTTCGACGCCGCGGCGTTCTCGTCCGACGGCAAGCGCCTCTATGTCAACCGCTGCTCGTCGGGGGCTCCCGACCAGAAGATCGTGCGCTTCAATGTGAAGCGCGGCCTCAAGGCGAACGGCGTCACGCTCACGGGCGCGCTGGAAGTTTCCACGGAAAACAAGGGCACGCCCGTCGCATTGACGGTCGCGAGCATGCCGTACGCCGGCAATGCCAACCGCCGCGACGTCGTCTACTACGTCGCGACCAACGGCAATGTGTATGCCGTCGACATGGAACCGTCGGGCAGCGTGGGCGGTCCGGAGATCACGCAAATCGCCAGCGGGATGACGCCCGCCAACGGCGGTGCGCGCATTGCCGTGACGGGCCTGGAATCCGGCACGCCGCATCTCGTGGTCGCGTCGGCGCAGGAGGATCCCAAGCAGGCGTTGCTGCGCGTGTACGCGTTGAACGCCGCGAACGGCTATGTGGGCGTTACCGGCGAGCTAGCGAGTTTCGACGCCGAGAAACTCGGCTGGATCGGATTGTCCGATCCCTCCGGCGCGGGTCTGGGCCTGTTCGCGTCGGACGACGACGGCACGGTGGTGCATGTGGGTGCGCAAGGTCCGGCCGTCGCGCTCACGTACGCGGCGCCGCAAGTCGTCGACTGGTCGGTCCGCCACGGTTCCTTCATGCTGGACGCGGGCAAAGACGCGGGCGTGCGCACGAATTACACATGGCAGTCGCGCAATTGGGAATTCCACTCCGAAAGCAACGAGCATTACAAGCTGGCCTTCGTGTTGACGAACGGCGTGCGCATGGCGAACGCGCCGGTGGGCGTGACATCGTACGTGCACACGGTCAAAGCTGGGCTGGAGACGCTCGAGGTGCAGTTCCTGCCGGCCTTGTGGTTCACGAACGACAACTACCGCGTGGTGGGCGGCGAAACGATCGGCGTCATCACGAACTTCTCGACGGGCTACCTCAATCCCGGCGACCACGTCACGGGCAAGGTCGAGGTCGTGAAGGCGGGGTGGGAACTGGTGCGCGTCGAATTGGGCGGCGAACCCGTCGCCGTCGGCGCCGACGGCCGCTTCGACGCCGAAGTAACTGACCGCAACGACGTGCAGGCGTTCTTCGCGCCGGCGGCGGCGTGGTGGCGCGAACCGTTCCGCCGCACGACCCTGACGAACGTCCTCGAGACGTCGACGGCGATCGACGTGCCCTCGGCCCTCGACGAAGTCGGCCGTTGGTACATCCGGGGCAACGGCGGTCGCGTCGGTTTGACGGCGTGGAACCTTGACGCTGTCACGAACGCCGTCGATCCGCAGCTCGCCGCCGCGTTGCACGACAGCACGACGTGGAGCGGCTTGACGGCGGCGTCCGCGGCCACCACGATCGCCGTCAATCCCGGACAATGGGCCCTGACGGGGCTGTCGGGCATTCTGGCGTCCGGATCCGCCGCGATGCGCTATCCTTTGAACGGCGGCGCGAATTGGCCGGCCGATTGCGATTACGTCACGGCCGGCGCGCTGAGCAACGTCGAGCGGTGGTCGTTCGGCTCCGTTGGCGGGTTGTACGGCTACGCGGGCGGCCACGTGCGCCGCTACGACGTTGCGGGCGGCACCTTCGTCGCGAACGGCGATCCGCAACCGTTCGCGCACGGTCCGCGCTTCGCGGTCGCCACGATTTCGGGCAAGGATCTGCTTTACGGAATGTCCTCCACGAACTTGGTGGTCGTCGATTTCGCCGCCGGCACGGCCGTCACGAACGCGTTGACGTTGGCGTCGGGCTTTGCGGGTCTCGTGAGCGTCGCCGTGACGTCGGGCGACACGCCTTCGCCGCGCGCACTGGTGGCCTATTCCACCTGGACGGATTCGTGCCGTCTGGCCGTCGTGGCGTTGAACGAAGACGGCAAGACCGCGGCGTCGCCCGTTCCGTTGGCGGAATTTTCGTTGTCCGGCTTCCTGGGGACGGACCCCAACGTGTGCGCGCTGCACGCGCTGAACGACGACACGCGCGCGTTCGTGCCGTTGAACCGCAACCGCACCGTCGTGCTCGAAAAGAAACCGGAGACCGTGTTCGCCGAAACGTGCGTGGTGGACGAAACCGGGGCGGTGCTGGTGGCGGCGGACCGTTCGCACGCCGTCGCGTTGGGCGATCCCCTGGCGTTCGCCTTGGACGCGCCGGCAGGGCGCCTGTTCACGGACGTGCTGGTGGACGGCACGCGCGACGCCGCGTTCAGAACGGCTTCGAACTTCACGTACACCACCGCATCGCAAACGGGATACACGCGTTTGACCCTCGTGGCGAAACCGGCCCAAACGATTCGCCAGACGTTGGTGGGACGCCTGATCGCCTCCCCCGCCGACGCCACCAACCGCGTGGCCCTGGGCGAATCGTTCGTCGCCACCTATACGCCGATGTCGGGCTATTACGTTTCCAGTATTCTCACCAACGGCGCGCTGTACGCGTTCACGGCGACGCCCGGCGCGGCCGTGACGCTGAACACGGGCGCGCTTGGCGCGAATGTGGAGGTGACGGTGGTGGCGGCGCGCATCCGCAAAACCGCGCAGCATCCGTGGTGGGAGAACCCCGTGGTGGTGCACGTGCACGAACCGGCGCTCAAGGCGTCCGGCGCGTTCCACATGGCCGGCGACGGCGACTTCGTGGCGGCCGGCGGCCGCGCGGACGAACCGGCTTCCGTTCTCGACGTTTCCACGGTCGAAGACGCGAACGGCGGATTCGTCGTGGTCACCAATCTGCCGGCGGGTGCGTCGAAGTACGGCGCCGGCTTGTCGGCGGCGCTCAACCGCGCCATTTTCGGCCGTCAAACCGGTACGCAATCCATCGCCGTTCCACTGGAAGGACCGCGCGCCGCCTACCAAATCATAAACAGCGACGACGACGTGTGCCAGCCGGTACAATTCGCGTTCTCCGCGAACGCGCGCAAGGCCTACGCCGTCGCCAATGCGGCAAGATCGTACGTTTATTCCTTCGACGTGCTCAACGCCCTGTCGGACAGTGGTACGCGTTTGACGAACTTGAACGGCATGGGCGGTTTCGGCGACAAGACCGTGTGCGGCCTTGCGTACGCACGCGTCGGAACGAGCGGAAACGAACTCCTGTATGTCGTCCTCAACGACTCGAGCGTGGTGATCAAGGATCTCGCCTATCCGTCAGCGGACGCGCAAGGACTTTTGACGGCCGCCCATTCGCGCCTGGCGTTGACGAATGCGTCGCTGGCCGTGTGTCAGGCGGGCGGTGCGCCGCATTTGGCCATCGCGTCCGCCACGGGAACCGACTCGGCCTTGGAGGTGTTCGCCTTGGACGAAAACGGGCTGAACGCGACGACGACGCCCGTGCTCTCCCTCGACGCGGAACATTTGGCCGCCATGGGGCTTGATGACACGACGAGTTCCTTTGCGACGTCCGTGTACGGCCTGGAAGGCGGATCGGCGGCGATCCTCGGCTGGGGCGGCACGTTCTACGCCGTCAAATACGTCGCGCCCATTGAAGTCACCTTCGGCGTCACGAACGGCACCTGCAATCGCGCTGGAGAGACATTCTACGCGAAATCGTGGTTCACGGACGACGAGAAGCGTTTCGTCTTTACGGCGACGAGCGGCAACATCCTCAAGAAGGCGACCGTGAACGGCAAGCCGACGCCGTTCACGTACGGGGCGACCTCGTTCGACTACGTGCCCGGCAATCAGGCGACGCAACATGTGGAAGTCGTCTTCCTGCCGCCTGCCTGCATTCCCGAACCCGTCGATGTCGCTTACGAAGGCCTTGACGCGAACGAACGGCACGTCTTCGCGCTGCCCGACTCGTCCGGGCTGACCGTGACCGTCTACACGAACGGCGTCGCGTTGACGCAGGGAACCGGCTACCGAATCGAGGACGGCAAGGTGCTCGTGGGTCCGTTCGGGGCGCTCGACTCCGACGTGCATCTCGTCGTTTCCGCCACGGCGCCGCGCGCGCCCGTCGCCAAGAAGTGGCTCGAAGCGCCCATGTGGTTCAACACCTATCTGCTCAATCCCGCGCCGGGCTACGTGGGCGACGAAGACGCGGCGACCGAGACGGGCGCGGAATGGTCGCTGTCCGCCACCCAGGATTATCTCCTGGACATCGCCGGCGGCAGCCGCGGCGGCGCCACGCTGTTCAATTTCGGAGACCTCGAGGAAAAGAAAGGCAAGGCGATTTGGCAGCTGGCGTACTCGGACGACCTCTTCGGCGGCGGGCCGCTGGGCGGCGGCGCCGTGTGCAAGGCGATCAACGTCGCGCTGGTGGGCACCACGAACGGCTCGTACATGGTGTCCTTGCCGCTCGCGCTGGGAGAAGGCGAAGTCCTGGACAACGCCAACACCTTCCGCATCACGGCCGTCCAGGCCGACGGCGTCACGCCCACGAACACGCCCGTGAAATTCGCGTTCTCGTCCGACGGCACGAAGCTCTTCGGCGTCTCGCCGTCCTTTGCGGGCGTCAACGAATACCGCGTGGTCGGCGGGCTCAAGTCCGCCGGCGCGCAGCTCGTGTACACGCGGAACCATCCGTTCCGCGACGCCGGCTCCATCCCCCGCTCGGCCGTCGCGTTCACCTATGCCGAAGTGCCGAACGCGGGGATGTACCGCACGGACCACCTCGCGTTCACGACAGACACGGACGGCAACCTCTATCGCGTTTCCCTGGAAGGCGACAACACGTACACGCACTACGCCACGGAGACGAACGGCATGGCGATTGCAATGCTTGGCGAACGCCTTCAGCTGGCCGTCGCGGGCATCGCAGCGACAAATCTTCACCTGTACGTGTTCCGCGAACCGACGCCGAGTTCTTTGCCGTCGCACACGTCGATTATCTTGTACGATATCGCGCAGCCGGAGGAAAACTATGCGCTTGGTGGCAAGAAGACGTTTTCGGTAAAGGACGTTTTGGGTTGGACGGCGTCCAACTCCAACTCCAGCCGGTATCGCGAAGGCGGTTACTGCGCCATGGCGGTTCCGGACGACGAACGCTCCTTCGTGTTCGCGGCAAACGCCGAGCGCGAGGACCGCAACCAGGCCCGGTTCATGGTGCGTACGGTGCCCGACTGGAATCTCTCGGTTCGCGTGCAGAACGGTCTGTGCAAACTTTCTCCCGGGCCGGATTTCAGCATGGGCGAGAGGACCATCACCAGCGGAACGGCGTTGCCGCTCTTCACCTGCACGGACGACTACTTCCTGGACGCGTACAGCATCGACGGCGTCGCGCAGCCCGTGTCGATCGTGCCGCCGATCCGTTCGTTCGACGTGCCCGTTTCCGAATACAACGGGCGGCCGCACGCGATTTCCGTGCACTTCGAAAAGCGCGTCATCAACCTGCAGCTCGTCGGCGGCGTGACGGCCGAAGAACAGCCCGACCGCTCCTATTACGTCACGCTGCCCGAAGATCTGCCGTGGGAACTGCGCGAAAACGGCGTGATCGTGGATCCGCTGCGCGCCACGAATGTCACCGCGAGCGTCATCCATTACACGCCGGACATCAACCAAGCCGTGATCAACGCCGTTTTCGCGTTCTACAAACCGCGTCCGGAATTGGAGGAATCGGAGCGCTGGTACGCCTCGGGAACCGCGTTGAAATGGAGCCACCAGCCCACGGAGCAGGGGTATTTGGGCCGTTACGAACAACGCCATTTCGCCGGCGTCAACTGGGCCATGGACGCCAATGGATCCTATCTCCTCGACATCGCCGGCTGGCGGCAGGGCGGTGCGTCGCTGTATCTGGCCGACAACCTTGAAACCGGCAAAGTCGAGACCGTCGGCGGCACGGCGGGCGCCCAATGGCAGATCGACTACGCCACGCAATTGCTTGCCGACAACGACTACAAATACGCGGAGTTCAACGGCGGCGTCGTCTCGAAGGCGCTAGGCGTGGCGGCCATCGCCGTCCACGACGGTTCCATTTTGCCCACGAACACGGAAGTGATGCTCTCGATGCCGCTCGAAATCGGCACGAACGCGCTCAACAACCGCTGCGTGTTCCGCATCACCGCCTTCAAGCCGGACGAAAACAAGACGTTTGTGAAAACGCCGCGCAGCGGCGCGTTCACGGCCGACGGACGGTATCTGTGGGGCGTCAGCGACGGTTTCGCGGGCGTCAACAAATACGAGGTGCTGGACGGTCTCAAGAGCGCCGGCCAGAAGCTGAAACTCGTCCGGAACATACCGCTCACGGCGGACGGCGAAGGTTCGCAAACGTGCGCCAGCATGGCCTACGCCATTTTGGGCGGTCGCGAGATCGCGTACGCGTTGGGTACGAATTGCTGCGTCTACGCCGTCAACCTGACGGACGGCACCGTCACGAACACGGGCGTCAAGGCCGGTTCGCCGCACGACCAGCTGGCGATCGCCGGCGTCGGCAAGGGCATTCCGCATCTGTATCTGGCGCGCGTCGCCGTCACGAACCTCGTCGACACGGGCAATAGCCTTCTCACGCTGTACAACGTGAACACCAATTCGCTGGCGCTCTCGCTGAAGGAAGCGTATCCGCCGAACAAGGTGGCCGACTGGTGCGGCTTTGACGATGTGGACTACTCCTGGTCGTACTACACGTGCGCCATCGCCGTGCCCGACAACGAAAAGTCGCTGTTCCTCACCTGGAACTTCGCGGGCGAGCCGAAGCGCCAGCGCCGGTACGTGATCCAGAAAACGGCACCCGTGACGTTGTCGCTTTCGTGCGCCCCCGGCATCACGTCCTTCAGCGTCGCCACGTCCGCGGATCCGGAACCGACCGCGTCCACATCTCAAGCCGACATGCAGATAAGGCCTTACACGCGCGTTTCGTTCAGCAGCTATTCCGTCGCACCGGGCGCGACCGACAACTACAAGATGCCGCGCGTCGCCGCACAACTGAGCACCGGCAACGCTTCCCGCGTCACGCAAACGAACGGCGTTTGGACGATCGGTTCCGCCGCGTCGCTGACGCTCGGCCTGGGCGACTGCTCCTATTCCGCCGACACGTCGGCCGCCGACATCACGCTGGCGGTGACGCAGTCGTCGTCCGGCGCCGAATTGTCCGAGGCGCAAAAAGCCGCCGTGGAAACGAACGTCAATGCGGCCGTGGCGGCCGTCGGCGGGCAGCAGGCCGCCGCGTGGCTCGAAGGCGCCGGTTGGGGCGCCACGTTGACGGCCGCGGATGTGGCCGCCGCGAAGGACGTGGACGTGAGCGCGCTGCTCGGCACGGAAGTGCTCGTTTCGACGGGCGTGGTGGCCACCATCACGCAAGCGGCCGAAACGACGGATGCACAGGGCGTGCCGCAGTTGTCGTTCACGTTCGTCGTCGAGGACGGCGCGGGCAACGGCGCCTTGGCGCTGAAGGCCGACGATGTTGTCGAGGTCGTCAAGAACTTCGTGCGCAAGAGCGCAACGCTGGGGGCGGAAGAAACGTGGGATGCGCCTTCGGCCGAAGATTTGGACGTGTCGCTTTCCGCGGACAAGAAGTCGGCGACGGTGACCGTCAAGATGGGCGGCGACGGGCAGACGTCGCAGGGTTTCTACAAGCTGATTTTGAAGTAAGGCGAGGCGTTTGACGGCAATGGTGTTTCGCAGGGCGTTGAAGGATTCCGTCCCCGTGATGATGGGGTACGTGACGATGGGGCTTGTGGCGGGCGTGTTGCTGGCGGCGAAGGGGAACATCGTGCTGTCGCCTCTCTGGGGATTTCTCACGTCGTCCCTGTGGGTGACGGGCACGATGAGCATCGCGGCCGTGCCGGAAATCGGCGCGCGGTCGCCGCTTCTGGCGATCGCGCTGATGACGCTGGCCGTGAATTTCCGGTATGCGTTCTACGGCTTCTCCATGTTGGCGCGGTGGCGGGACGTGCCGTTTTTGCGAAAGGCCTATCTCATCCTGATGCTGA
>DCIH01000028.1:17965-25925 GCA_002317575.1 Verrucomicrobia bacterium UBA1731
GCTGACGGACGAGAACTATGCGCTGGAGGTCGGCTGTTTCATCGAAGACCCCAAGGAGAACTTGCGCTATTGCACGATCCTCTCCGTGCTGAACCATTCGTATTGGGTGGTGGGCGTCACGGTGGGCGCGGCGGCGGTTTGCCTGCTCGGCTGTGCGCTTTCGCCCGAAACGATCCGGGCGCATGTCAACGGCATGGAGTACGCGATGGCGGCGCTGTTCCTCGTCATTTTCACGGACCAAGTCAGGCGGATGGTCGGTCATGGGCGCTGAAATCCTCTACATGCTCGGCGTCGTGGCCGTCGGCTTCGCCGTGAACTACGGTCTGCGGGCTTTGCCGTTCGTCCTTTTTGGAGCCCGTCACGAGCCGCTGCCGAAATGGGTCGAGCGACTTGGCGCCTGGGTCTCGCCGGCTGTCATTGCGGGCCTCATCGTCTATGCGTATTCGGGCCTGGCATGGCGCACGTACGCGCCTTGGGTCGCCGGCGTCGTGGTGATCGGGCTGCATCTGTGGAAGCGCAACGCGCTGTTGTCGATCATCGTTGGCACGGCGTTGTACATGTATTTTGTCGCATGAAAAACCAAAGGAAGGGGCAGGACGTGAAACATCTGGGAATCGAATTGGGATCCACCCGCGTCAAGGCGGTGCTGGTCGACGACGACCTGAAAACGATCGCCGCCGGATCGCATGTCTGGGAGAACCGCTTCGAAGACGGCGTATGGACGTATCACGCCGACGAGTTCGTCCCGGCGCTGCAGCACGCCTACGCCGAATTGAAGGCCGATTACGCTGCGAAGACCGGCGAGACGCTGACGACTGTCGATTCCATGGGCATTTCCGGCATGATGCACGGCTACCTTCCCTTTGACGCGGAAGGCCGTCAACTGGCGCCGTTCCGCACGTGGCGCAACACGATCACCGGCGAGGCGGCGAAGCAGCTTTCCGAAGCGTTCAACTTCAACGTGCCCGAACGGTGGAGCGTGGCGCATTGGGCGCAGGCGATCCTGAACGGCGAAGCGCACGTGGCGCGCGTGGCGCGTCTGAACACATTGGCGGGTTACGTGCACTTCCTTCTGACGGGCCAGTTCACGTTGGGCGTGGACGAAGCCAGCGGCATGTTCCCCATTGACCCCGCCACGAACGACTACGACGCGACGATGCTGGCGAAATTCGACCGCTGGGCGTCCGAAAAAGGCGTCGGCGGATCGATCGCCACTAAATTGCCACGCGTGCGCGTGGCGGGCGAGGACGCGGGAACGCTCACGGCCGAGGGCGCCAAATTGCTGGATCCCGACGGCGACCTGCAACCCGGCGCGGTCGCATGTCCGCCGGAAGGGGATGCCGGCACGGGCATGGTGGCCACGCGCTGTCTTACGCCCGGCACGGGGAACGTTTCGGCGGGCACGAGCATTTTCGCGATGATCGTGCTCGAGAAGCCCCTGACGGGCTGGTATCCCGAAATCGACGTCGTGATGACGCCGGCCGGCGATCCCGTCGCGATGGTTCACTGCAACAACGGATCGTCCGACCTCGACGCCTGGATGCGTTTGTTCGCCGAGGTCGGCGAGACGCTTGGCGCGACATTCTCCACGGGCGACCTCTATGACCGGCTGTTCTCCGCAGCGTTGAAGGCCGCGCCCGATTGCGGCGGCGTCACGGTCTGCAATTTCGTTTCCGACGAGCCGCTCGCCGGCGCGAAGGCCGGTCCCGGCGTCACGCGGACGCCGGATTCCGCGTTGACCTTGCCGAACTTCATGCGCGCGTCGCTGACCGCGATTTGCGCCACGCTCAAAATCGGCATGGATCTGCTCAAGAACCGCGAAGGCGTTTCCGTGCGCGAACTGGCGGGGCACGGCGGCGTGTTCAAGACGCCCGGCGTGATGGAGCGCGTCATGGGCGAGACGCTGGGCGTGCCCGTCAAGACGCTCGCCACGGCGGGCGAAGGGGGCGCCTGGGGCGTTGCCGCGTTGGCGGCCTACCGCCGCGCGCGTCACGACGGCGCCGCTTCGACGCTGGAGGATTTTTTGGCATCCCGCTGACGCGGGTCGGTTGAACGTTCCCAAACACGCAAGGAGAGTTGTTCGCATCATGAAGACGTCCAGACGACAGTTCCTTTCCGCCGCCGCGTCCACCGCGGCTTTCACCCAGTTCCCCATGTTGTTTTCCGGTTGCGCCACCAAGTTCCGCGCAAACGAAACGGTGCAGGTCGCGGCCATCGGCGCGGCCGGCCGCGCCGGCGTCGACGTCTGGGGCCTCCACAACGCCGGCGCGCGCATCGTGGCGCTGTGCGACGTGGACGTGAACCGCACCGAAAAGATGCGTCAGCATTTTTCCGCCGCGCCGTTCTTCACGCATTACCGCGAGATGCTGGACAAGATGGACAAGGACGTGGACGCCGTGATGATCGGCACGCCCGACCACTGGCACGCCACGATGGCGATCGAGTGCCTGGACCGCGGCAAGCACGTCCTCTGCGAGAAGCCGTTGTGCCAGAGCTTCCACGAAATGGACGCGATGCTGGCCGCGGTCAAGAACCATCCCGGTCTCGTGAACATGGCGATGAACCAAGGTCACGCCTACGACACGATCCGCGACTTCCGCGAATGGGTCGAGGCGGGTCTCATCGGCGAAGCCACGGAGGCGCACGTGTGGTGTCCGTGTCCGTACAGCTTCGTGGACAAGCTCGACGAACTCAAGCAGGTCCAGAACGTTCCGAAGGGCCTCGACTGGGAACAGTGGCAGGGCCCCGTGCCGCACCGCGCCTACAACAAGCTCTATCTGCCCGGCGTGTGGCGGTTCTGGACGATGTACGGCAGCAACACGCTCGGCGACTGGAGCTGCCATCTGATGGATCCCGTCTTCTGGACGTTCGGCTTCGGCTTGCCCGAAAGCGTGGAGACGAAGACCTACGGCGTCTGGGATCCGGCGGTGCACGGCCTCACGTTCCCGAAGGGCGTGCGCACCACGTTCCACTACACGAAGCGCGACGGCCGCCCGTTCACGTTCGTGTGGTACGACGGCATCGCCTGCAAGGACGTTCCCGTGCCGTCCAGCTGGAAGGGCGATCTCAACATGTTCCCCGCCTACGACTCGAAGGAGCTGCGCAAGACGCGCGACGGCATGGCCAACGGCGCGTTCGTGTACGGCACGAAGGGCGTGATCGAATACGGCCACCACGGCGCGAACTATCTGCGCCTGCTGCCGGACACGACGCTCGAGAAACTCGGCGCCGAGGGCGGGCGTCCGAAGTTCCGCTACGACCGTTTGCCCGGCAAGGACCCGAACGAGAAGCCGTTCCTCGAGTTCGTCAATGCCGTGAAGGGCGGTCCCGCCGTGGGCAGCGATTTCGCGTACGCCGGCGCGATGACGCAGTGTTCGCTGTTGGGCGTGGCCGGGCTGTTCGACCCCGGCAAACGTCTCGTGTTCGACAAGGCGAAGCAGTGCTTCGCCAATTCCGCCTCGGCGAACAAATGGCTCAACCAGCCCCGTCTCGCGGGCTGGTGATCGGCTGTTTCCATGCCGTCCAAATCCACACGGGAGATTGCGCGCGTCGTCGCCGCCGGCCGGTATCTGCCGGCGCTGGTCGAAGAGAACGGCGCGTTCTTCGCCCGTTGGCTGCCGCGCGACGTCGACGCGTTCGTGCGGCGCGCGGGCCGCGGACTGCTGGAGGATCCCGGCAAGTACGAGACGGCCGAGGACGCGTGGCTGGCGGCGCTCCGGACGGATTCCGGGCGCGTCGCGTGGCCGAACCGCGACGAGCTCGTCGCGCTGAAGGAGCGTCTGGACGCCTGGCGCGCCGGGTTGGCGGCCGAGGGAGCTTCGCACGAAACGCTCACGTTCCGTCTTGAGCCGTGCGGACCGGAAGGCGACTGGCGGATCGTCTACGACGTGCCGAAGACGCGGCTCGGGTATCTCGCGCTCGGGCAGGCCGTGCGCCTTTTCCCGCCGCTCGGGCGCGCGGACGCCTTGACGCTCGCCGACGCCGAGGCGTTCGTGCGCCAGGGCGCGGCGGCGCTTTCGGCCGCCGGCTTCGAAACGGCATTTCCCGATGGCCTGTGCGGCGAACACGTCGAGGCCGTGGCGGCGCTCGAGCCGGGACCGAAGGAGGGGTCTTCCGTCCATGCAAAAATCGACGTGCGCGTCGACGGCGAAAAGGTGACGGCGGCGGAAATCCGCTTTCTGCTGGAGCAGGGTTCGACGCTCGTGTTCTTTCGCGACCGCTGGATCGAGGTGGACCGCAACGTGCTGCGCGAAGCGCTCAAGGTGCTGGAGAAGGGACGCGAGAAGAAGCTTGGGCTTTCCGAGTCGCTCGCGTGGGCGATGGGACTCGGCCGGGCGGGGCGCATGCGCGTGAAGGAAGTCGCCGCGCACGGGTGGTTGCGCGGCCTTCTGAACGAACTGCGCGGCGACGAGAAGTTCAAACTGCTCAAGCCGCCGCCGGGATTGAAGGCGAAGCTGCGCGGATACCAGCGCGCGGGCTATTCGTATCTCGCGTTTCTCGTCAAGTGGGGTTTCGGCGCGTGTCTGGCGGACGACATGGGTCTCGGCAAGACGGTGCAGACGATCGCGTGGATCCTGCACCGGCGCGCGACGGAGAAGACGCCCGTTCTCGTGGTGGCGCCGATGACGGTGACGATGAACTGGATGCGCGAATTCGGGAAGTTCGCGCCGACGCTCAAGGTGATGCTGCATCAGGGTCCGCACCGTCGGTTCGGCGAATCGTTCAAGCGCGCGGCGGCGAAATGCGATGTGGTGGTGACGGGGTATGCGCTTCTGGTGAAGGATTTCCGGTTCGTTTCGGAAGCGGGATTCGGCGCGCTCGTCCTCGACGAAGCGCAGGCCGTGAAGAATCCGGACACGCAGTCCGCGCGCGCGGTCCGGTCGCTGCCCGTGACGGCGCGCATCGCGCTCACGGGCACGCCGTTCGAAAACAGCGCGCTCGACCTGTGGTCGTTGCAGGAATTCCTCAATCCCGGGCTTCTGGGCGCGCGTGCCGATTTCACGCGCGACTTCGTCTACCCGATCCGCACGGACGTCGCGAGTCCGGCCGCGCAGCGCCTGAGGCGCATTCTCGCGCCGTTCATGCTGCGGCGGCTCAAGACGGATCCCGGCGTGGCGGCGGAGCTCGGCGCGAAGCGGGAGATCCGCGAATACTGCGCGCTGTCGTCCGCGCAGCGGCGCGACTACGAGGCGGCGCTCGCGCGCTACCGCAACGATGTCGCGGCGGAGACCGGCAATCGGTCCGGACGCGCGTTGGCGCTGTTGACGGAGCTGAAGCTCGCGTGCGACGGGTTTTCGGACGGCGGCGAATGGCGGGAGGATTCCGGCAAGGCGGCGCGGCTGGACGAACTGCTCGAAGGCATTTTCGACGCCGGCGAATCGGCGCTCGTCTTCACGCAGTACGCGAAGGCGGGCGTGGCGATCCGGGAGCATCTCGAGGAACGCTTCGGACGGCGGATGCCGTTTCTGCACGGCGGACTTTCGCTTGCGGAGCGCACGGCGGAAATCGAAGCGTTCAACGCGTCGCCGGAGCCGACGGCGTTCGTGCTGTCGCTCAAGGCGGGCGGGTTCGGCCTCAACCTGACGCGCGCGACGCACGTGATACACTACGACCGCTGGTGGAATCCGGCCGTGGAGAACCAGGCCACGGACCGCGCGCACCGCATCGGCCAGGCGCGCGACGTGTTCGTTCATCTCTTCATCACGGGCGGCACGCTGGAGGACCGCGTGGACGCCATTCTCGAGTCGAAGCGGCAGGTCGCGGGCGAGGTGGTCACCGCGGGCGAGTCGTTCCTGTTGAAGATGAACGAAGAGGAATTCGGCAAGGTCGTGGAGCTTGCGCCATGAGTTCGAAGAAATATCCGCTGCGCATCGCGCGTTCCGCGCACGGCATCCGCGCGCAGGATCTGCGCACGCTCGTGAAGAAGGCGTGGTGGGCGCGGCGCTGGATCGCGATGCTCGAGGGCATGCGTTTGGGTCCGCGGCTCGGACGCGGGCGGCAGTACGCGATTTCGGGACAGGTCGTCGACTTGTGCATCGAAGGGTCGCAGGTGGTCGCGCACGTGCTCGGGGCGCGTCCCGAACCGTATCTCGTGAAACTTGATTTCACGGCGTCGTGCGCGAACGCCGAGGCGGAGGGGTCTGTCGAAGAGACGCTCAGGGATCCGTTGGTGCCGGCGCGGCTTTTGACGGACGATCTGCCGCTGGAGATCGAAGAGGCGTGTGCGTGGGAAGGTCGCAGTTTGTTCGCGCCCGGGAAGACGTGGTGCAGCTGTCCCGACTGGCACAAGCCGTGCAAGCACGTCGCCGCCGTGCTGTTCATTCTGGGCGAAGAGATCACGCGCAAGCCGTCCTTGCTTTTGGATCTGAAGGGCATCGACTGGGAGGCGGTGTTGCCGCCGGATGAGCCGGTGGCGCCGCCCGAGGACTTTTCGGGATTGCGGCTTTCGTCGTCCGCGTTCGCGTCCGACGATCCGGCGCCGCTGGTGACGCGGCTCGGTCCGGTGCCGTTCTGGCGCGGCACGCGCAAGTGCGTGGATTCGCTGGAGAAGATCTACCGGCGCGTGAGACCCGTCGCCGAGCGCTTCGCGTAGGCGAGCGCGGCGTAGACGAGCGCGCCGGCGACGGCGGGCGCGACGAAGACGGCCGTGACGGCCATGAGCCAGCCGGGCATCCCCGTGGGCAGCGTGACGGCGAGCGTCGCGAAGAGCGCCGAGGTGTAGCCGATCTGACCGCACATCACGGCGCGCGGATTCTTGCGGACGGCGGCGATGCCTTCGATGCGTCCGCGCACGGCGTGGATCATGCAGATGAACGAATAGATGCCGATGGCGAGGCGCACGGTGGGGAGCAGGCGGTCCGGCACGTTCTGGTAGACGCCGAAGTACCAGTCGCCCACGCACGGCGTCGCGAAGAGCGCGGGGATGACGCCCAGGAGCGCGCCCGCGGCGAGCGCGTACCAGAGGAGCCGGTGGTCGTCGTCGCGTTCCGCGGGGAATTCGATCGCGACCGCCTGCATGCGCAATGCGGCGTAGGAGACGGGATTCGCGACGCCGAGCGTCACGTAATGGATCGAGAGCATGTCGGCGGCGTTCGCGCTGCGGCCGACGAAGGCGGCCACGAACAGGGGCGAGACCATCAGCAGAAAACCGCCGAGCGACAGCGGCAGGGTGAAGCGCAGCTGTTCGGCGAGCGAGACGTGTTCGCCGTTCGCCGAGCCCGGGAGCGCGCGCACGAACGGGCGCGCGTAGAGCCAGGTTACCACCAGTTCCACGAGGCAGCCGAAGGAGATCGCGAAGAGTCCCCAGTACGGTCCGACGAGGCCGCATTTCGGGAAGCAGACGGAGAAGGCGAGCGTGACGGCGATGCGCGCGAACGTGGCCGTGTTCGCCTTGCCGCTTTCCAGGTGGTTGAAGAGCACCACCATCGGCACGTTTCGCAGGAAGAAGAACGCATTCATCAGCACGCCCCAGAAGAGCGTGCGCCGGGCGACGAGCACGAGTTCGGGCGGCAAGGCGAAGAGCTTGCCGAAGACGGGATCGCTGAAACACGGCAGCGCGACGAGCGCCTGGAGCGCCAGGAGCGCGACCATCATGAACGTGTTCAGGCGCTTGAATTCCACGTAGCCCTTGCGCGTTTTGGCGAAGACCATGCCCGTCATGACCAGGCCGCCGCCGATGGCGCCGATCATGAACATGATCATTTGTCCTTGGGCGAAGGCCGTGAGCGCGTTCACGCCGAGCACGCCGTGGGAGACGATGCCGGCGACGAGGGGATAGGTGAGGGACTGGGAGAACGCCTGCAGCAGCAACGGCGCGTAGAACCTCGTGACCTTCCAGATCCCGAAGCCGTGTTCCGCGTTGGCGTCCGTGCCCATGGGCGCGTATTATACCACCATTGGCAAACGTTCGTCGCGGTGATATACTACGCCCATTTCCGGACGATTAGCTCAGTTGGTTAGA
>DCIH01000083.1:0-5820 GCA_002317575.1 Verrucomicrobia bacterium UBA1731
CCACCCCCCCAAACATCCCCAAACCCTAACCTCAATTTCGTGGTACAAGTCGTGCATAAGTCGTGGCACAAGTCATCGCATAAGTCATCGTACAACGTATGCACAAGTCGGGGCATAACCTGTTGATTTTCAATGCACAAAATTTGACATCGAAACAGGTGGTTGTGCAAGGGTTGTCGACAACCAGACTGAAGTGCGTTCACAACCTGTTTCCAAGGTGTAAACAAAGGGAAAAAATATTTTGAACGGACGCAAAAAAAAAGCATTGCGGACTTGCGAAAAACATTGAAATATTGTACAATGCGGGCGATTTGAAACAGGGTGGACAGGCAAAGTTCCAACTTGGATAACATGAAAACAACGAGTAAAGCCATTTTGATGGCGTTGCTGGCGTTGCCTTTGGCAGTGCTGGGGCGCGTTGTGTCGTCCACTGAAGCCGCTTCCGTCGCGCGCGCCTGGGCACGCGAAGGTGTGCACATGGGCGTGAACTTGAGCGCGAACGTGGAAGCCGTCGCGCAGCAGATCACCACCAACGACGCGCCGTTCTTCGCGGTGAAGCTGGTTGGCGGCGGCACGGTGTTCACGGCGGGCGACACGGAGGTTGCGCCGATCGTCGCGTTCACGGCGTCGTCGGAAGATTTCTCCGTGCTCGATCGCAAGAGCCCGTTGTGGGCTTTGCTCAACCGCGACCTGTCTTCGCGTACGCGCGTGCGCGTTCAGGCTGGCGCGCAGAACGCGCCCGCGAAGCAGGCGCAGCTGCTGTCGCTTTCGTCCAGTGCGGCGCTTTCCGCGGCGGCCGAGCTGCAGGCGTCCTCGAACGCGAACGAGCGGGCTTGGGGTAACCTGCTCGCGGCGGACGCGAACGCCGGCAAGCGTCTGATGGCGGCGCCGAAGGAATCGATCGGCGACGTGTGCGTGCCGATGCTCGTGCAGTCCACGTGGAGCCAGTCCACGCACGACGATTCGCGCTCGGGTCAGGCGACGTACAACTACTGCACGCCGCAGACGAACGTGCCGCGTGCGGACGGCACGTACACGGTCACGAACGACGCCGTGAACAATGCGGTGTGCGGCTGCGTCGCGACGGCGATGTCGCAGCTGATGCGCTATCACAAGTACCCGACGATCCCGGTCACGAACAACCTCACGCGCTCGTGCTGGTTCGACACGACGCAGATTTCGCTCACGATGCAGGGCGGCGTCTACGACTGGGACGGGATGACGCTGCATCCGAAAACGGACGGATCGCTCACGGAATCCAACCGCTGCGCCATCGGCAAGATCACGAGCGACGCCGGCATTGCCGTGAAGATGCGCTACACGCTGAACGATTCCGGTTCGTACATCAGCGACGCCTGCCAGGCGCTGCGCGACACGTTCCATTTCGGCCAGGCGTACTACTACAACGCCACATGGGACGGCTCCAAGCACCCCGCCGGCATGTGCGACGCCAACATGCTGAACAACGCGGTGTTCGCGAACTTCGACGCGGGTCTCCCGGTGTTGTTCGGCATCACGGGCACCGGCGGCCACGCGATCGTGGGCGACGGCTACGGGTTCGACGGCGGAAACGCCTACGTGCATCTGAACCTCGGCTGGTCCGGGAGTTCGGACATGTGGTACAACCTGCCGAACATCGGCACGGGCCATATGTTCAGCGCCGTGGACGAAATCGTGTACAACTGCCTGACCACGAACAAGACGGCGGCGATCTTCTCCGGGCGCGTGCTGGACGTGAACGGCGCTCTCGCCGCGGGCGCGGCTGTCAAGGTGTACGCCAACAATTCGCCCACCCTCGTGGCGGAGGGCGTCGTCAACGCACGCGGCACGTTCGCGTTCACGCTGCCGCCCGCCGTGTACGACGTGCAGATTTCCTTCGCCGGCGGCATGCAGTCCGCGGCGTTGGAGGACGTGGCGGTCAATCGTCCGAACGCCTCCTCGCGGTCGGACATCACCTACACCGATCCCACCGGTAAGCAGGGCATGATGACCGTGAACAACCTGATCGCGTCGTCCGCCAATTCGGGCAACGTCCGCGTGGACGTCCAGCTTGAGTGGGCGGACACGGTGCGCATCAACAATCCCGAAACGGGTGCGTTCTTCGCTTCGCTCGACGACGCGCTGGCGGCGGCGGCGAGCGACAATGTTCTCTACGTGTGTCACCCCACGGTGCTCAACGGCTCCGCCGTGGTCGACAAAAACGTGAAGATCGTCTCCACCAATCTTTATAATAAAGTCACGCGCGCACGTGACGCACAACTAAAGGTGGCGTCCGGCGTCACGCTTCAGCTCGAAAAGCAGCATTTCGTTTCGGCGGACGAGGAGGATGCGTCCGCGATGATCGTGGTGGCGTCCAACGGCGTGGTCCAGGTCGGGTCCGACGTGCGCGTGCCCCAGGGTTACCATACGGCCATGACGAACGGCTTCGCGATGGCGGCCGCGCTCACGGAAGCGGTGTATCTGACCTGCGATGCGGGCATGAACGTCGGCGATCGCGTCGGCGTGGTGCTGCCCGGCGTGGCGGACGCGGCGTTGGCCTCGGTCAATCGCGTGCTGCATCCGACGGACGACGAACTCGGCGGTGAGGTTGAGGAAGTCGGCGGGAATCGTCATATCGTGTGGAGCGACATGGCCAACGTGGACCAGAAGGACGCCGCCGTCAACGTGAACGGCAAGAACCGCCGTTCGCTTGATTCCGCGCTGCGTCATCTGAGTACCGCGGCCGACACGACGATTTCGCTGTACACGAACTGCACGATGTCCGTCCCCGACGTGACGGTGACGCGCAACCTCAAGATCGGATCGTTCACGTCGAAAACGTGGAACGTGCTTGTGGCGCCCGAAGCCGGCTTCGTCGTGAACGCGGGCGGCGCGCTCGAATTCGAGCGCACGCTGTTCGACGGCGGCGCCCGGAACCGCGATTCCTTCGTGAGGGTGAACGGCGGCACGCTGACGCTGGGCCTGTACGGCAAGCTCCGTTCCTTCAACGGCACGAACGGCGTCTCCGGCGCCATCTGCGCGCGCAACGGCGGCACGGTGAAGATGACGGGTACGGGCGCCGAGATACGCGGATGCGAGAATCTGCAGGGGAAGAAAACGAGCGCACAGGTTCTGGGCGGCGGCATGACGCTGTACGGTTCCACGGCCGAACTTTCCGCCGGTTCGATCACTCGCTGTTTCGCGCCCACGCACGGCGGCGGCGTCTTCGCCGACGAAACGTCCAAGATCCATCTGTCCGGTTCCGCCGTCGTGTCCGACAACCTCTGCGGCGACAAGTACGGCGTCAACCACGAATACAACGATTTGGGCGTTCTGTACACCAACGCGGTGGTGGTGAAGGGCGCGTTCACCGGTACGGTCGGCGTGTCCGTCTACAACGATCTCAACCAAGCCGGGGAAACGTTCGCGGTGGCGGACGGTTCGCTGTCCGACGCCGATGCGGCGGCGGCGGCGGGCCGCTTCTTCAATTCGCACGCGAAATACGCGGGCGAAACGCTGCAGGCCCAATACGATGTCGGTACGCGCACATATTCCTGGTGCGCACCGAAGGCCGCGTCCCAGCAGTGCACGCCGGCGGCGGCGGGCGTCAAGGTCGTCTACGGCGGCAACGACGCGGCCGCGGAATATTACGCCCGGCTTGAAACGGCGCTTTCCTGCCTCACGAACGCGGCGACGATCACGCTCCTCCAGACGTGCGCGCTGGCGGCCGACGCGGAAGTGACCTATCCCGTTCTGCTCACGGCGGCGGATCCTTCGTACTGCCTGACGCGCGGCAGCGCCGGCATCGCCAGAAACACCGAGTTCGAACTCTTCACCATCGAGATCTGCCCGGGCGCGTCGCTCACGCTGTCGAACCTGCTGGTGGACTGTTCGCGGGACGAGAATCTCTGCGCGGTGGGCAGCGCCCAGACCGGCTGGCAGTACTACTACAAGACCTGCCCGATCCTCTTCTATGTGAACTACGGCGAACTGACGCTGGCCGAGGGCGCGAAGATCAGGAACATGTGGGGCAACGAAGAGACGCTGGCGAGCTGTGCGGTGGGCGTCGCGGGTGGCACCTTGACGATGCTTTCCGGTTCCGAGATCTCCGCGTGCTCCAACACGGTGAAGATGCTCGTGCAGCAGGCCGGCGGCGGCGCGGTGCGCGTGGGCGACGCGGGCATGTTCAATTTCTTCGGCGGCACGATCACGCGCTGCCTCGGCCAGGACGTGGGCGGCATCGCGATCAACAACGAATCGACGCTGCGCGTGCGCGGCGACGCGAAGGTGACGTTGAACTATTTGCTCGACGGCGTCACGGAAGCGAACCTCACGGTTTCCGACGATTCGACGTTCGAGCTTTCGGCGCCGCTCGCGGCGGCGACGTCCACGATCGGCGTGATGGCGCCGGTCGATTCGCGCGCGTCCGGGGACGAGACGAACCGGGTCGCGACCATCGGCGCGGATCTCGACCTGAAGGACGACGACGTGCGCACGAACGTCGCCTATTCGGCCGCGTGCTTCCGCCGTGACACGGACGGCGCGCGCGGCGTTCTCGCGACGAACCTCGCGGGTGTGGCCTACGTGGTGTTCACGAACGGCGTCGAAAACCTGGGCGAGTTCCCGTACGTGCCGTTCGCGTTCGCGACGGCGATCTACGCGGGCGGTCCGTCGAGCCTGATTCTGGAAGGCCTGCCGTCGCTGTCGATCCAGAGCTTCACCTACAACGGCGTGACGAAGGAGGTCTCCATCACGGCCACGAACGCGATGAAGCACTGCTACTACACGCTGTGGTACAACAACAAGCCGGACGGCGATTTCACCTACGTGGAGAATTCCCAGAAGCACGACGAGGTGGGTCCGGTGACGTTCACCACCGTGAAGCCGGACTTGGACGGTGCGATTTTCTGGAAAGTCATCATCGACGACAAACCGTACGACGCAAAATGAAACTGACGTTCGCCAACAAGATAAACCTCGTCTGTCTGCTGGTCTGCACGACCGGCCTTCTGGCCGTTCTGAGCACGACCGGCCTACCCGGCTGCCGCGGCGAAAAGAAGGCGCCTGAAGCGGGGAAGACGGATACTGCGGAAAAGGTCCCGCTCTTCCAGCAGCAGGAATTCCGGAACGAGCTCGCCCAGAAGCGCCAGGAGCGGATGGAGCAGATCGTGATCCCCTTCAACGAGATCCGCGTGAAGCTCGAGGCGCTCGTCGCGCAGGCGCGCGCCGCGCTTCCCGAAGGCGCGAGCGACGAGCAGATCCGGACGGAGCTTGACGGAAACCCGGAGAAGTATCCGGAGTGGTCGAAACTCTTTGCGCAGGCCGAAGAACTCGCCGCGCGCGACAAGAAATCCCGCACAGCGGCGTTCGCCGAATTGGGCCGCCGTCTGAGAGCCGAACAGGGAGGAAACAAGTAATATGAATACGAAAACCAGAATCGGATTCGTCACGCTCCTTGCCGCCATGGTGCTGGCGGCGCTGCCGCGCAACGCCGCGGCCGAGGCCAAAACGTACAGCGCTCCCATCCGCGCGATCCACGCCGTCTCCAAGCCGTCCTCGACATGGGAGATCCTGACGGACAACAACGCGAAGAGCGGCATGCCCGAAAATGATCCGAATGGTCGCATCTACCGGCCGAAAACGGCCGGCGACAAGATCTACTTCCGCGTGCGCATGATCAACCCCGCCATCGTGAACGACGAGTGGGCGGGCGCCGGGTCGGACCAGAATGGCTACTGGGACTTCAAGTACACGGGCATCGGTTCCGTCGATCTGGCGCGGGACATGTTCCGGCCCGCCATGGCCGTGGTGGTGAACGGCGCCATCCGCTACGCCAAGCTC
>DCIH01000083.1:5922-12386 GCA_002317575.1 Verrucomicrobia bacterium UBA1731
GTTCAGGCGGGCGACTTCGCGATGCCGATGATTCTGGGCGACGTCGACCCCATCTCCGGCACGGTGACGAGCGCCGCCGCGGGCTACAGCTACACGCTTCTCAACGCGCAGCCCGGCCAATCCGACACGTGGTGCCTCATCGCCAGCAACGACAGCAAGGACGAGTACACCATTCCCGAAAACGGCTTCACGTTCTTCAGCTCGATCGACAACACCTTCGTCGAGACGCTGCAAGTCCAGGGCAGCTACAACCAAAACTACGATCTCAGCGATTCGTATTTCTACATTCAGACGATCGACTTCGCGTCGAAGAGCATGAGCGTGCCAGCCGGCCAGACGGAACAGCTGAAGCTGACGGTGTACGGCGGCGGCAACGCGACGGAAGCGGCCACGCTCTACATCCGCAACATGAACACGAACGCGATCACGCTCATTCCCGTCAAGTCCGGCACGAGCTTCCAGGGCTATTACGACACGACGAACGAGGTGTTGAAGATCACGCTCGACAAGGGCGCGTCGAACGTGACGTTCAACGTCACGGGCGTCACGCAGGGCGAACGGGCCAAGATCTTCCTGAGCTCGTCGCCGAACATCATCAGCACCACGGCGGGCGGCAACCAGGAAATCCAGAACGCCGTTCCGAGCGAGGTGCTCTGCTCCGCGCCGCCGACGCCCGGCATCAGCATCGCGTGGGGCGAAGACGACGTGAACGTGTCCGACTCGGCGACCATCAGCGCGGGCACGCAGTACAAGGACGAAAGCCGCAAGGGCTACGTGATCCTCACGCAGACGTACGATGCCGACATAACCGTGTACATCAACACGCGCATCAACATGACGACCATCAACCCGATCTACGACAACGTCAACGGATCGGGCTTGAACGACGAGGGCTTCATCACCAACGGCAACTTCATCGCCGTGAACACCAAGTTCGCGTCGTCGCCGAACGCGTACACGTCCGTGGTCATCAAGGCCGGCGAACGCAGCAAGGAATTCTACGTGTCCGCCTTGGGCGGCAACGACGACACGTCGGGCAACGGCATTCTCTTCACGCCGTCGATCAAAGCGGGCGACAACGGGTACGGCATTTACACCGATTTCACGCCCGGCACGTTGATGGTGGAAAACGAAGCTCCGTCCATCACCGCGACGAAGTCGGACCTGACGGCCGACCAGGCGTCGGGCTGGACGGCGTCGTTCAAGGTGACGGACGGTTACCGCGACATCCGCACGTACGAAGGGTGGACCTTCGAGATCGTGGGCGGCGACTGCAACTTCACCACGAACAAAGTGACGCTCCCGATTTCCGGTGCGATCACGTTCAACAACCTGAAGTGCCCGGGCAAGGATTACGAAACGCCGTACCAGATCACCGTGACGGTGACGGATCCGGCGGGCGCGTCGGGTTCGGTCACCGTGAGCGTGGGCGTGCAGCAGCCGAAGGAAGCGCACGTCTACTTCACGCAGGCGCTCGTCGATTCGCTGCCGCACCTGACGGCCGATCCGATGATGACCTACGGCGAAGGCGATGAGCGCTACGTGCGCTTCGAACTTTCCGCGACGCACACGGGCGACCTGTACGGCTTCCTCGAGCCGACGAGCGCCGCGTCGTCGAATCTCGTCCAGAGCACCTGTTTCACCACGCTCGGCTCCGCCGCGAAGGGCGTCAAGATTTCCATGTCGAAGGGCTATTCGACCGAACCGGCGAAGATCAAGTTCCTCGACGGCTGCGAAGACACGGCGATGCTGAGCTACAAGGTCGTCCTCTGCTCGAGCGAATACTACGACCCCACCAAGATCATCGCCGACGAGCACCTCTACGACGTGTACACGGTGCAGGACGAATTCTACCCGGTGGTGACGAACATCGCCGCCACGGTCGAGTCCGTGGAACTGAACGGCGTTCCGCAGGCCAACGGCGCCTCGGGCAAGCTCGTCACGGCGGGCGCGCCGATGACGATCCGCGTGACCCTGGCCGACGCGAGCGACATCGACCTTTCCTCGAACCTCGTCGCGAAGATCACGTACACGGACGGACCGGCGAACAATCCGTTCCCGAGCTACGTGTACCTCACGAACAGCACGTCGGCGTCGGGTTCGGTCGAACTCAAGGGCGACATCATCTGGAACACGCCGAACGTGAAGCAGACGGTGGAAGTCCGCGTCCGCGACAAGGACTCCAAGGACAAGTACCCCATCGATCCGCAGTGGAAGTTCGAAGTCACGGTCTCCGAGCAGCCGTTCGTGAGTATCGTGATGCCTGACAAGATGAAAGCCGCCGGCAACACGTGGGACGAAGTCGACAAGTGCAACAGCACGGACCACAGGGTGATCATCCGCCTGTCGCAGCCCGCGAACACGGTGGGCATGGCCAACAACGACCGCCTGAAAGTGCGCGTCCACTTGTCGCAGACGGGTTCCGACGGCCAGGCCATGATCGGCTCGAACTCGACGAGTTCGGCGTATGCGACCTATCAGATCGAGCAGTACGTCGACATCGGCATCCGCGGCGCCGACACCGACGGTTCGGTGTGGATCCGCGAGTTGAACGGTGGCTCCGACTCGAGTTGGGCGTTGTGGGCCGAGGTGATCGACGAGCGTCCCAACCAGTACCAGCAGCCGTACAAGGACGGCTACGTGGCGTCCGCCGAAGCCGATTTCCGCGTTCGCAACGTCGCGCCCGTGATCGCCGGCCAGTTCACGACGAACTACAACGGCTCCATCGGCACGGCGACGGAAATCAAGATTTCGGTCAGGGACCTCTGCCGCGATGTCAATCCGGCCTATTCCGGCAACGTGAAGATCTCCTTCATGAATCCGGCCGGCGACACGCAGACGCACTACCGCGAGGCGACGGGCGGCGAAACGCCCGGCACGGGCGAGACGCTCGAGTACTACAACTGGGTGAGCGGACTGGGCGCCAACGAGTACAGCAGCAACACGGTGAAGGCCGTCTACAGCTACGTGCCGCTCGCGGAAGGCACGCACGTGATCACGGTCACGGTGGCGGACGACGACGACGGCGCGGCGGCGAACTACATCGTGACGGTGGACGTGCCGATCACCAAGCATCTGAACGTCACGCCGCAGGGTCCCGGCGAAAACGTGTCCACGAAGTACGACACGGCGAACGGCCTCGGCAAGGGCCGCGTGTTCGGCGCGGACGGCGTGTCCGTCGCCGGCACGGACTTCACGTTCGACTTCCAGTATCCCGTGAACTTCACGCGCCAGGCCAAGATCCTGGCCTACGGCTACCAGGCGGCGGCCGACGAGACCGGCTATGAAGACGACGGCACGATCGTCAACACCAAGGGCGACGTGTTCGACCTCAAGATCACCGAATACGGCGACTATCCGTGGTCAACCGGCAAAAAGGTATACAAGTACGGCTACGACTACCGCAGCTTGGAGCCGGTGTTCTGGCGCGATGCGAAGACGACGGCCAAGGTGTACGAATGGCAGTTCGACAACTATTTCTACTGCTGGATCGACCAGTCCAAGACGGCGTGCATCGATTCCGACCAGACGAAGGTCTCCGGCGTGCCCACCCCGGCTTCGGCGCCGAACCAGGATTCGCAGGTGCTGGTGACGCTCGACACGTACGAGCAGAACAAGGACGCGTACGAAGAGCGCAGCATCGTGGCGGTGTTCGCGCGCGAGAAGTACATCACGGACAACATGGGCGACATCAACGCCGACGGCGTGCCGGACATTTTCGTGAAGCACTACGGACTTTCGTCGACGAAGGCGGCGGACGGCACGGTCACGGCGACCGACGACCTGGCCGACCTGAGCGGTCTCAACAACGACCTGGACCAGGACGGGCAGACGGTGCGCGGCGACTTCCTGCCGTTCCAGGGTCCGCCCAAGGCGGTCGGCATGATTCCCGGCCTTCCGAGCAACTTCGCGAGCGTGGGCGCGCCGTTCTCGGCGCCGCAGGAAATCCGCGGTTTCAATGACGATCTGAACGACGCGATCAGCTGGTTCCCGAAACTTTCGGCGTACAAGCCCGACATCATCTTCCGTCGCATCGACGTCACGAACGACGAAACGGTGGCGTACTGGAACGTGCCCGCGGCGGACCAGAAGGAATGGACGCCCGAGAACCCGACGGATCCGACGAAGGCCGACACGGACAACGACGGCATGGACGACGGCTACGAGTACTACTTCTGGTACTATGCGTACGTCGGCTGGAACGAAACGACGAAAGACGCCGCCGGCAACGACGTCGTCACGCACAAGTACCTCACGGGCCGTCGGTTCGATCCGCTCCGTCCCGGCGAAGACGGCGAGGTGATCACGTCCGAAGAGATCTACACGCTGCTCAACCCGAACAAGCCCGCGAGCGTGGTGGACCTCTACACGCTCGACACGGACAACGACGGCATTCCGGACTACGTCGAATACCAGATGGGCACGAATCCCTTCGACTGGGACACGGACAACGACGGCCTGCCCGACTTGTACGAAGCGTACATCGGCACGGATCCGTGCTCGGCCTCCACGACGCCCGGCATCCTCGACGCGGAGCGCAACAACGACTACGACTTCATGGCCGCGTACGACAAGTCGATGTGGGTGTTCGGCGTGTGGAACGAGGGCACGTGCAAGGTCGACTACTACGCGATCAACAACGAGGCGGTGAAGAAGGGCTTCTACAACGAAAACGCCATCGCCGACGGCGGCAGCGGCTGGTCGTTCACCGTCACGGGCACGACCTACTACACGACGATGGACGTGAGCAAGTGCTGGGGCACGAACAAGGTGCTCGACGCGTGCGTCCTGTACGACGACGTCTCGAACAACTGCTGCTGGATCTCGCGCGACGTCACGATCGACGGCACGACATACCAGACGATCGGCCAGCCCGCGTTCATTTCGCGCGGCACGGCGATCGGCGGCGAACCCGTCGCCGCCACCTGGAAGTTCCAGCGCCAGAACCTCTTCAAGTACGGTGCCACGGCCGACGACACGGCGATCCCCGTCACGATCTGGGATCCGTTCCCGGCGGGCGATCCGCCGCCGAAACCGTACGACCTGCCGTGCCGCGCGTACAAGGTGTGGAAGTACGGCCAGGGTTCCGCGGGCACCTCGTGGGGCGGTTGGGCGATCGGCCAGGAAGTGGTGATCTCCAACCTCCAGACCATCGTCGCCACGCAGGAGCTCACCAGCGTCCGACACCTCCACTACCTCGCCTACCAGGAAGTCGGCTTCCATCCCGACACGGCGTGGCAGCCCGGCGGTCCCAACACGATGCCGTACTGCGCGTACGACGAATTCCTGCTCCAGACGTTCTGGTACTACAACGGCGTCGTGACCGCGCAGCAACTTACGCGCGACCCGCTGGAGTCCTCCTACGACTGGACGCGCATCTGGGGCCTCTATACCACGAATCCGCGCGGCGAGGGCGACGCGGACAACTCCAACGTGAACACGAACAGCGCGGCCGGCGGGTCGACGTCCAACCTGACGTGGGAAGTGAACGGCATCGACACGGACGCCGACGGCGTGCCGGACGGCTGGGAACTGTACATGATGGGCGGCAAGAAGGGCGCGCAGGACTTCTTCACGATGGCGGCTCCCTCGGCGGGCGGTCCGCTCGTAGCCGGCAACGACCGTCTGCTCTTCTGGGGCCAGGCCGTGAAGGGCCTCTACGCCTCGCTCGGCGTGCAGCAGCTCACGGTGACGACGCCGGACGGCTGGAAGTGGTTCAACAAGCTCAAGCCCTGCGACCTCAACGCGGACAACGGCGACACCGACGGCGACGGCATTCCCGACCTGCAGGAAATGAACGAATGCGCCTACACGACGCTCACGGACGACGACGTGCCTGGCGGCAGCGCGCTCGTGCCCGGCGGCGGCCTCGACCCGCTGTCGTGGGACACCGACGGCGACGGTCTGCCCGACCCGTACGAAACGGCCACCTACGGCTTCGGCGGCACCTACGACGCGGCCGCCACCACGGTAAGCCAGACGGCCAACGTCGCCACCAACGCCGACGGCAGCGTGAGCTCCAACGCCACCACGTCCATCACGGTGACGCAGGGCGGCATCACGAACGGCCTCGACGGCACCCGCGCGGACGCCAACGAGGACATCGACAAGGACGGCCTCAGGAACTGGCAGGAATACATGACCGGCGCGATGCGCTGCTGGCGTTACGACGACACGTGGTCCATCTGGGGCACGCATCAGTTCAACAAGAGCACCCCCGACGCGATCACGCCCGGCACGGACGCGTGGAACAAGTACTGGTACCAGCTCCTGGTGTGCCCCACGAACTGCGACTACAATTTGGACAAGCTGCTCGGATCCGGCGCGTACGAAGAGAAGTCCATTCTGCTTGGCGAAGGCGTCAGCACCGGCACGACGCCCTACAACCCGCATTTGGTGGACGGGCAGTTCGATCCCGGCGCGTCCTACTTCTCCTGCTGCAAGAACGCATGGGACACGCGCGG
>DCIH01000020.1:0-5391 GCA_002317575.1 Verrucomicrobia bacterium UBA1731
TCGTCGGGAGAAACGGCCATTTCACATGCAAAAACACGCCCCACCATTTATTCATCGGGGTGAGATGCGCTTTCCCGACCAGAAAATGGGTAAACTCCAGCATATTTGCGGACTGCGTCAATGCGAACGCCCCGGCCGGGCGAATGTGGTATAATCGCGGGCATGGGAAAACATGCCAAGATCGCCGCCGTCGTGGTGCTGAGCGGCGGACAGGACAGTGCGACATGCCTCGCGCTCGCGGTGAAGAAGCACGGCGCAGATCATGTGGCCGCCATCACCTTCAAGTACGGGCAGCGCCATCAGATTGAAACAGCCTACGCGAAGCGGCTCGCCAAGCGCTTCGGCGTCAAAACGCACAATGTGGTGACGATGGACTTCTACCGGCACCTCACCACCAACGCGCTCATGAACGACCAGCCGATCGCGCGCAAAAAAGGCGCAAGCTGCCCCACGACCGTCGTCGAAGGCCGCAATGCGGCGTTCCTGCTCGCGGCCGGCGTGTGGGCGAAATCACTCGGCGCCACCGAAATCCACACAGGCGTGTCGCAGGCCGACTTCTCGGGCTACCCCGACTGCCGCGCTGTCTTCATCCGCGCGCAGCAGCGCATGATGCGCCTGGCAATGGAATGGCCCTTCAGGATCGTGACGCCCTTCATGCGCATGACGAAGGCGGAGGAATGGGCGCTCGCCGACAGGCTCGGCATCCTTGACGTGATCGAAAACGAAACGGTCACCTGCTACAACGGCGTTCCCGGCAAGGGCTGCGGGAAATGCCCGGCCTGCAAACTGCGCAACCGCGGCCTCGCCGAATTCCGGACGTTGAAATCCGCCGCCGGCAAAACCGCCGCCCGCCCACCGTCAAACAAGCAACGACATTCTTCATGTCCGCATTATACCGCAAAGCAAAACCCGATCCGGCCCTACCCGTAGAGCGGTCGCCGGCGTGACCATGGGCGTAAAAGAACGATCCAATCACGGACGCCCGCAACGGGAGACCGCTGTCTGAAACGCGTCCACGGCTTTCATCGCGGCGTACGCGAAGACGAACATCGTCGCCGCGATGCCGACGCCGAAGAGGAACCGGTCGGACGCCGGCAGATTGCCGTGCGCGCCGAGCCAATGGAACATCAGCACGCGGAACTGGAAGTGCGTGGCGAAAAGCGGAAACGAAAACTTGCCCATCCAACGGCAAACCGCCGCCACCTTCTCGTTGCCGATGCGACCGCCCGCCGCCGTCATCACCACGAGCGGCATGGCCACCACGGCCACGGACGCGTCGAACAGTCCGCCGCAAAGCCGATCCGGAATGTGCGGCGTGAAGAAAAGCGCCGCGAGCGCCGCCAGCGTCACTGGCAACGCAAAGCGTCCGATGCGGATGCGCCAGCCCATGCGCGCGATGAACATGCCCATCAGAACGGGATACGCCAGGCGCGTGAGCGCGATCTTGACGTGGTGCGCCTCGAGCATCCAGCCTGCCTCGAGCTGTCCGTGCGAAATCGCCATCCAATACGAAAGCGCCGCCGCGGCCGCCGCGAGCGCGCCCAGCATCCACGTCTTCAGATGCCGGAGGACGAACGCGTACACGACGTTGGCCAGATAGATGTACTGCATCGTCCACATCGGCCCCTGCAGCACGTGAATGCATCCCCACGCGGCGGGCGCCGGCAACAGCGTGAAGCTGTACAGCAGAACCGCCCACATGGGCGGCACGCCGTTCACGCCGAAATGCGCGAAACGCGCCGGCTCGAAACAGAACGCCACCAGCGCGATCAACGACCCCAGCACCACGAGCGGCTGCATCCGCAGGAGGCGCCGCTTGAAGAACGAAATCGTGGACATCTCCTTCCACCGCGCGTCGTACGCGTACACGAAGGTGAAACCCGTGAGCGTGAAGAAATACTCCACCGGAAAATATCCGTGCGGAATCACCTTGGTCGGCAGCATCTCCGTGAGGTGCAACAGCACCACCGCAAGCGCGCAGAAGCCGCGCAGCGCGTCTAGAACTTCGAGTTTCGGCTTTTGTTCCACGTCCGCCATGCAGCACCTCAATCGCGTCCCGCGCCCCCGGTCGTCCCGTCGAACATCGTCCCTTCCCCAGACAGGGCGCGCATGCCGTGCGCGCCGCCGTCGCCGACGCCCTTCCGCCCCGCCTTCGCGCGCTCCGCCGCCGTCACCGGCGCCCGTGCGCGGTCCACCAATCCGTCGAGGATCGCCGTCGCTTCGGGTAGCTTCTCCTGGAGCGCCAACCCGTACGCGAAGAGCCGCCGCCCGCCGTGCGCGTCGACGCTTTCGCCCAGGTTCGCGTAGCACCCGCCGCCCTCCTCGCTCACGATCGCGAGATCGTCCTCGGCGAAACCGGGAACCGGCATGCGCAATCCCTGCTTGAAAATCCGGAAATGCAGCGTCGACAAATCGCGGGACGGCGGCAGGTGCCTGAGCACGGGATTGGCCATGTCGAACGTCGCGCCCACGATCCCGTTGAGGAACCACCAGCCGAGCGCGACGCGCGTGGGGCCTTCGCACCCGCCGACCTCGATCACGCTCTGTCCGCGCGTCAGCGCCGCCGCCGCTTCGGGCGATCCCCAGTCCGCCACCACGACTTTCGCCTCGGCGACCTTTTCGGGCGGCAACACGCCGTCGTACGCGGCGCACACCGCGTCCCGGCAGCGGCCGAGCACCGCCAGGTCGCGTCCGTCCCGCCGTGCGCGTTTCGGAAAGAGCCAGCACGGCCATTCGTTCGAAAACGCCCCCACGGACACGCACAGGCGTCCTGCGGTCGGCGCCGCCACCGACGGCGCGTCGAACGCGATTTCCGCAGCCTTGCGCACCGGCCCGAGCGGCAGCTCGCCCGCCGTCGCCCTACCCTCGGCGAGCGTCCTGCCGCCACCGTCCGCGACGCGCCAGACGACCGGCGCACCCGTGAGCGGTCCCTCGCCGTAATTCGCCACCCAGACGGTCGCCGTCACGCGCTCGCCGGACATCGCCTGCAGATGCTCCGGCGCCGCGTCCACGAACACGCCCACGGGCGAATTGAACCGCGCGAAGCCGGCCATGGTCTGTCCGTTGGGCTTCTCCTCGAAGAACGGATTGAGAACGCCCTGCGCCATGAACGTGAGGTTTTCCTCGTCGAGCTTGCCCGTCCAGCCGATTTCGTTCGCGCACGTCGCGTCGAGCATGGACCAGAAATAGTAGCCGTCGCAATACGGATCCTTGCGCGCCGATTCGACGCCGATCTTCTGCCACGTCGCCTGCAGCGCATGCTGCGCGTCCTGCAGACGGTCGCCCAGCTTGGACGAAACGCCGAAACGCGCAAGCCACGCGTCGCGCTGCGCATGCGTCATCGGCGCGCCCCACGCGCCGACGTAGCGCTTCTCCAGGCGCGTGTCGATTTTGACGGCGAGGTTCATGTATTCGTGCGCGAAGAGCGGGATGTCGGGATGGATGCTGCCGCGCGGCCACGGCTGCACGGGCTGGGAAAGGAAATCGATCGTCCCCACGTGCCCCTTGCCCTTCCACTGCGCGTACCCTTCCGTCGACTGCTCGAGCACGAGACGGTCCGGATCGCGCTTCTTGATCTCGTCGTAAAACCGCTTGCCGAGCACCGGACCGAAGGTGCCTTCGTTGCCGCCCGAATAGACGGCGAAGGACGGATGACGCCGGTAGTTCTCCCACAGTTCTTTCGCGTCCACAAGCGGTTCGAACGGCGCCCAGGCGACGGGATGGTCGCCGTAGTACGGCAGCTCGGGCTGAATCAGAAGGCCCAGTTCGTCCGCCACCTCGAAGAACTCCGGCCACTCGCAGCGCGTGTGCAGACGCACCGCATTAAAGCCGCACGCGCGGATGCGGCCGATCCGGTCGCGGTAGTACGCGCGGTCCGCGGGATGGAGTCCGTTGATCGGGTCGATTTCGTGGAACCCCACGCCGCGCCAGAAAAACGGACGGTTGTTGAGGTACACGTCCTCGCCGCGCACCTCGAGCTTGCGCACGCCGAAGCGCTCCGTGCGCTCCTGCACCACGACGCCCTGCGACACGAGCTCGACCTTGGCCGTGTAGAGGTTCGGCGATTCGGGCGACCAGGGCCGGAAGTTCTTGAGCGGCACGCGCAGAATGTTGTCGCCGCCCGCCGCGACCGGCGCTTCAGCCGTTTCGCCTTCGATCGTCACCCGCAACCTGTTCACTATTCCCTGTTCACTGTTCCCAGCGATTTCGACATGCACCTCGGCGAGGCGCTTGTCGAAATCGCCGCGGCCCCAGGCGTCGTCGATGAAGACCTTCGGCGTCGCCTCGAGCTCGAGCGCGCGCGTGATGCCGCCCCAGATGCAGCAACTGTCGCGGTAACCGTGCTTGGACGGCCCCGCGTTCGTGACTTCGGCGACGAACTTCGCTTCGTCGCCCGGCTTGACGAGATCGGTGATTTCGAACTTGCGCGTCGCGCAGTAGTCGAACACGTGCGCCACGGGCTGCCCGTTCACCCAGAACCAGCCCTGGCTGCCGACGCCGCCGACCTTGAGCCAGACGCGCTTGCCCTTCCAGTCGGACGGAATCTTCACCGTGCGGCGGTACCAACCGTCGCCGTTGAAGTAGTGCGTGAGCGGCAGGTGCCGGTAGCCGTCGTACGTGCGGCGCTCCTGCCGGGGAACGGCTTCGCCAACGCCCTGCGTCTCCCAGTTCCCGGGAACGCGGATCTTGCGCACATCCGTCCAGTTCGGTTCGTTCTGGTGTTGGCGGAAGAACTGCGACCGGTCGGCCGAATATCCGTTCTTGGCGAACGTCCATTCGCCGCCCAGATCGAGCACCGTTCCCGGCGCATAGCCGCACACGGGATCGACCACCGCGGGATGCGGCGCGCGGCCGGACCAATCGACGTTTCCCGCGCCGAAAAGCAGCGTCGGCGCACAAGACAAAACAAAAGCAACGCGAAATGAATTCATGGTCCCGCAAGTGTACCATTTTCAGGGCGAATCCAACAACCCATTTAAGTCCCGGTTTTCTCGGGATAATTTATCCCGGATTTTCACCAGACCCTTGAAAACATTGGCGAAGATTTATCTTCGGGCGCGTTGAAAAGCGTCACGGACTTTCTTTCGAACAGGAAGCACCCTTTATTCGAGGGTCGACTCCCGTCGACGATACACGAAAACGCGGCTGTTTGAGCCAATCGGCTATCGCCGATTCGGTTGGCGGGTCCGGTCGGCTTGAAGACGCGCACGCGCGTCCCGCCGACCGGGCCCGCCAACCGATCCTACGGGGTTCGGCTCAAACCGTCGCGACACGAAACCGTCACGAAAAGACACGAAAGGAATCAGAGAGCAAAGCGCTCAATGGCCACTTTGGGATAGGCGCCAAAATTGACAAGCAGACCCAGATGATGACCTGTGATTCTGAGATAGT
>DCIH01000020.1:5478-10030 GCA_002317575.1 Verrucomicrobia bacterium UBA1731
GATGACATCAGGAATGTAGGTCTTGACGATCTTCTTGCCCTTGTAGAAAATCGGCAACTCGGCCTTGGCCGAAAATGGAATGTTGCGGGCCTCAAGTTCCAATTCAAGGCATTGCTGATAAACCTCTTCGGCCCACATGTTCCCCATGGCCTTGTACACCTCGAAGATTGCGCCCTGTACGGCATAGACCTCGTCCTTGAACATCAAATCCGCCATGATGCACTTTCCTTTCCTTGTCCAAATTCCGCAACGAATATTTTACCATTGTTTCGTGTCTTTTCGTGACTGTTTCGTGTCGGCTTCGGCAACATGACCCGAAGGGTTGACGGGGTGTAAACGACAGCGGGTGAAGCGCAGCTTCAAACCCGATGGCGTTTACACCCCGTCAATCGCGCGTATGCGCGATGTTGCCGCAGCCGTTTTCGTGTATCGTCGGCGGGAGCCGACTACCCTCCCGCGATCAGCCAGTCAAAAAATCGGGATAAGCGTGTTAAGTCGTTTTTCGAATCGGCCCCTACCTGTAGAGCGGTGCGTCCCGCACCGCGCAGAGGCGCCCGAACGCGTCAGGGTTTGACATTGAGCATGGGCTTCAACGCGTCGCCGACCACCAGCGTCTGCGGCGCCTTGCCGTCCCATTTCTGGATGGCCTCGAGCGAGACGAGCCCGGGATTGGACTTGAGCGCGTCGCCGCGGATCTGCATCGACTTCGCCTCGGCCTCGGCGGCGATCACCTTCTGGCGCGCCTCCTCCTCGATCTGGAGCGTCTTGTTCTTGGCCCGGATCGCGTTCTGCATGGCGACCTGCTTGTCCTCGATCGACTTCTCGAACACGTCGGAATAGTCGATGTTCGCCAGCACCACGGAACTCACGCGCACGGGCTTGTCCTTGAGCCGCGCCGTCACCTGCGTGTAGATTTCCTTCGTGGCCTGTTCGCGGCCGTTGATGAGCTTGTCGGCCTCCCAGCCGCCCACCACATCCTTGGTGACGCCGATCACCGCCGGTGCGAGCACCTTGTCGGCGTACTGCGGTCCGATTTCGTTATGGAGCGCCACAATCTGCGACTGGTCGAGCGAGAAGGTCACGACAATCTGGAACTCCGCGCTCTGCACGTCCTTCGTGTAGGCGTTCATGCGGAAGTCGACGCGCTGTTCGCGGCAATCGTACGTCACCAGCGACCCGCCAACGGGATTGTAGAACCAAAGCCCTGGGCCGAGCGGCTCCGACACGATTTTTCCCCAGGACAGCTTAAGCCCCGTGTGGCCGGAATCGACCTGACCGCAACCGGCAACCAAAACCAAAGCGGACAAAAACAGCGTTTTCGCGACGTTCATGGAATTTCCTTTCAATGCCAAAATTATACCACGTGCAGAAATCTCATTTTCGGTCGAATTTGATTCAACTACAGGTCATACCTGAAATCAAGCTTTTCGCGAACTTGGTGGCGTAGGCGACACAGCGGAAGCGTCGTCTTCGTCAGCATCCTACGTTTTTTCCTTCTCTTCCGCCAGCAGCCGCATCCCGCGGATGAACGACTTCATGTCCGACAGGAGTTCATCCTTCTCGGCCTTGATCTGATCTGGGATCGTCTCGGCGCGGAAGCGCTTGCGGATGGCCTTCGCCTTCTTGCGGTATTCGGACGCGAGCGCCTTGACCTTCTCCTTCGCCGCCGCCTTTGACGCCTTGCCCTGATCCTCGTCTTCCTTGAACAGTTTCTCGGCTTCGCGTTGGAATTCCGCCGTGAGCGTTTCGAATGCGTCGCGATGCGGCTTCAGGTGCTTCGCGACAAGCGGACCGTTCGCGACGATTCCGTCGAGATGCTTCAAGTACGCCGCGCCGCCGCCGCGCCGATAGCCCGTCTTGCCGAGCACGCACCCTTTCGCATCCAGGACAAACACCGTCGGAAAGCCCTGAATCGCATACTTCTTCACAAGCTCGGGATTGCGCTTCGCGGCCGTTGCGCTCAGCAGGGATTCGTTCTGCGGCGAGTCAACGTAAACAAGCGTGTAGCGGTTGGTGGCGTCCTTGAGGAAGTCCTTCTGCGCGAAGACCTCCTTCTCGAGCTTCTTGCACCAGCCGCACCAGTCGCTTCCGCTGAAGACGACGACGACGGGACGCGAGGACGTCGCGGACGCCTTGAGCGCCGCATCGAAGTCGTCGGTGAAGCCCGTGGGCGTGGATGTTCCGCCCGCGCCGAAGCACACCCCCGCCAAAATGGTTGCGACAATGCCAACTCCAGATGCCTTCATAAGACTACTCCTTCCTATGCTTCAGGTTCGTGAATTCAGATATCGTCCGCCTCGAGAATCATGAACTCGCCGCGCTTCGCATTGTCCCGCACGAGCTCGAAGATCATCTCCTCCGTCGGATGGTCCGATGTATGATCCGCGCAGTTTAGTTTCATGACAGTTATCCCTTCATCTGCCGCGCCCTTCCGCCCGACACGGACATAGTATCACATTTGCGCGTCCTTACGGCACGTACTCCTCCAGCCCGGCATTTGCGGGAATCTGGCGATAGCGCACCGAATGGACCTTGACGCCCGTGCCGAGGATCGCCGGCTCATAGAACCTCACGTTGTGGTTGATGCCATTCACGCACCAGAGCTTCTGCGTGAGCTTGCCGTCAATCCAAGAGCAAAGGAGACGATCCTTGATGCGGTAGCGCAGGCGAAAACGGTTCGACGTCGGAGGCGCGGCACAGGGATAGGCCTTCTCGCCGGTCGCATACGGATAGCACCGGCTGTCCGAACCGAAGCAGCAGTGATAGCTGATGAAGCCCCACTTTCCGTCCGGATAGAGACCGACCTGCGAGAACACGTAGAGCGTCGTGCCGTCCACACAGAGTCCGAGCGCCACGCGGTTTGTGACGGAAAGCGGTTCGACGACCTCGATGTCGATCTCTCCCTCGTGGTCGAGCGGCAGGCGGTGGCGCCGCCACCAGATCGGCCAGACCGACGCACGGCGCTCGGGATCGTATTGCATGTTGAGGAACTTTCCGGCGTCCCTGTAGGGCTTGAGGCCGAGATCCTTTTCATCCGCGGCAAAAGACGCCTCGCGCCACTCGTTCGTCAGCGAGAGGTCAAACACCGTCTCCCTCTGCACTGGCGCCTTCTGAGCGGCGCGGTACGGCGCACCGAGATCGCGCTTCGTGAAGTCCGCGATCCCCTTGTAGGCGACGTCGAACGCCTTCGGCTCCTCGTCAAACCACTGCAACAGGCGATGACGGATCGGCCTGTACATCCAAGGCGTGTCGATTTCCGCCGCCCAGAGCCAGCCGAGCCAACGCGCGGCGTTGTCGGAATGGTAGAGTTCCCACTCGACGGCCAGCATGCCGAACGCGCCCTCGGGAAGCTGCGGATGACGCTTCCACGCGCGATGAAACGCCTTGCGGGCGACGATGAGATGTGGATACACGCGGTCCTTCCAACTTGGCTTGGAGCAGTAGGAGTACATGTCGCCCTTCCCGTACCAGGCCATGTCCAGCTCGAGGAAGCCCTCGAGAACGTCCGCAAGCCACGGATCCGCCTTGGACGCGCGCACGCAGGTGACGAGGTGGCGGCGGTCATTGAGCGCATAGCCGTAGGTCGTCGTGTCTGCGTCCGCAAGCCGGGAGATGAGCGTACGAATCTGCTCGAATACGGCGCGGGTGCGTTCGGGCGAATCGGCGTAGCGCGCCGCCAGCGCCGCCACGCGCTGCGAGTAGTTCGTCGCGTCCGTCGGATGGAAGGTGTTGTCGCTCGGGCTGCGGTGATGCGCCTTGGCCAGCGCCTCGGCGGCGAAGAGCTGGACGAACGCGGTCCCTGGCCGCGCATCCATCTCCTTCTGCAGGGCCTCGAGTTCGCGGCAGACATCCCCGTTCAGTTCGGCCTTGATCTTGACGCGCGAATAGATCTGCATGAGCTTGACGAGATCGCTCTCGGCCTTGCCGAAGCCGCCGACATGCAGCATCACGCCATACTTGAGCTGGTCAAGGTCAATGGCGCCGACGTCGACCTTGGCCTTGTTCGTCAGGTTCTTCAGCACCCGGTTCGTGATGCCGCCTTCGACGAAGGCACGGAACGCCAGCTTCTTGCCGTCCGCGCTCTCGGCAACGGGACGGACCATCTCCTCGTCGACGAGTTCCCTCAACACATCGAGGATCAACGCATATGTGCGGTTCGCACCGTTCGTCGCGACATACGACGCAAAACACTCCGCATCGTCCCAGCTGCCGAAGCCGTTCGGCGCGACCGGCGGCCGGAACGAACGCTCGCGCGCCAGGAAGTCCTTGAAGGCGAGTCCGTCGACAAAGACCTCGCGGGCCACACCGTCCGCGCCGACATCGACACGGACCGTGTTGCGAAGATTTTCCAGCGCCTCGAGGTCAAAGGCATCGAGCTCCTCGCCGACCTTGTACGAAACCATTGCCGGAGGATCCTCCTCGACCGGCAAGGCGACGACAGGACGCACGACGGGCTTGCGGTATTCGCGCAGCAGGATCTTCCCGTCTTCGTACCCGCACAGGCGAAACGCCTTGCCGTCATCGGCCTGCACCGAACAGGCGGCAAGTCCAA
>DCIH01000012.1:0-5121 GCA_002317575.1 Verrucomicrobia bacterium UBA1731
AGCCCGGGCCATCATCTGGACGTTTCTCGGCCTGCCGCAGAGAAAAGGCACATGGCCTTTTCAAGGTGGAGGCAGACGTCAGGGACATGAAGCGGCGCCCTCGCCGCTTCAGCTTCGCGACAGCGAAGCCCATAAAGGACACATGCCGCTCGCCGCGCGCGTCACTTCGCGGGCGCGGGCGGCAGCGGCACGATGCGGCACAGGTGCACGTCGGAATCGGCGCCGGTGGCGAAGGACGGCATCTTGAAGGTTTTCACGAGCTGCAGCGCGTATTCCCTGGCGTGCTCGCGGTAATGCTGCAGATTGTAGGCGTGCTGCGTATCGGCCAGCGCGTACAGCTTCGCCTGCGGCTCCGCCGCCAAAACGGATTTGATCACCGGAATCGGATCGCTGTTGGCGGCGAAGGTGGTGGCCGTGCGGATGGGCAGCGACATCAGCATCTGATTGGAACGCTCGCCGATCACGACGGCGTCCGGCGGCAGCAGCGCCTTCAGCTCCTTGGCCACCTCGGCGTGCCGGTGCGCGGGGGGCTTCACGAGTTCGCACGCCGACCGGCGCCACGACGGCGCGACCACGCAGCACAGCGCCATGCACGCGACGAAGAACGGCGCCAGCGCCTTGCGCCACGGCACCGCTTCGGCGCAGCCGAACGCGACCACCGCCAGCACCGCGGACACCACCAGGCACAGGCACATCGGCGCGAAGCTCAGATCCACGTACCCGCGCATGTACGGCGCCAGCTGCACGGCCGGCCACGCCGCGAACACGGAAGACGCCGCCGCAAACGCGGCCAGCGCCCAAAAGACGGCCTGCACGCGCGCCGCCTTGAGACCGCGCAGCGCGGCGGCGAACGCCACCACGAGCGCCACGAATCCGGCCATCGCGCCGCCCGTGAGCCCCCACACGTTCTTCGCCGGGAAATTGTACACGCGCGAATAGAACTGCTGCGCTTCCTTGGCCGGCGTTTGCGCGTTCAGCAAGCACGCCACGATCAAGGCGCACACGAGCGCGACGCCGCCCGCCACGCACGCAAGCCGCTTCCAGCGGAACGCGCCGTCCGTGGAGTCGGCGGAAAGCTCCTCCATGGTCGCCGCGAGCAGGAACGGCAACGTCATCAGCGCCGGGATGAAATAGTGCGTGTACTGCGTGTTCATGACGTTGACGGCCGCCACGTACGCCGGCACCGCGAAGAAAAGAAGCGTGCGCGCGTTCCAGCGACGCAGATACAAACCCCGCATGGCCATCACCGCGGGCAGCGCGAAAACGAACGCAGTGGCCACGCCCATGAGCGCATACGACGGGTCGCGCGGAAACGCCGAAAGCCCCTTGAAGTGCGACGCGAAATCAAAAAGCGGCGGCAACGGATAGTGCGTGGTGGTCCGGCGCACGATCTCCCACACCGTGACGCCGGCCTTCTGCGCATCCGGCAGCGCCGCATACGCGCCCAGCGCCTTCCAGCAGAACACGGACGCGACGGCCGCCGCCAGAAACGCGGCGACGTCCTGCCACGGCTTCCTGAACTTGGGCGTTTCGAGGACGCCCGCCAGCGCGATCGGCAGCAGCGCCCACACGGAGGGCTTCACGAGCACGATGGCGCCCGCCACGACCGCCGCCGCGAACAGCCGCCATTTCGCGGCCCCGGCGCCAATCACGTACGCGAGCACCAGCAACGAGCCGATCAGCACGTCGTTCGACGCGGTGCGCTCGTAGGCGATCAGCATCGGCATGCACGACGTGGCCAGGCAGAGTCCCAACGCGTTGCCCGCGCCCGCGCGCCTGGCCACGTGGAAATATACGGCCGCCCACGCCAGCGCGTAGATGAGCACGAACGGAATCCGCCAGGTCCATGTGGAGAGCCCGAACGCGAGATGCGCGAGATAACTCAGCCAATGCGTCAACGGCGAAAAGCCGTAGGTGAACACTTCCGTGCGCGGCAGGTCGACGAAACATCCCCACAGGAATTTCTCCTTGCCGCCGCCGAGATAGTAGCCCTCGTCCGTGGCGTTGTACCCGTATTCCCACACGGAGGGAATCCCGGGGTCGCCCGTGAGCCAGAACACGCGCAGCGCGAGATACGCCAGGAGGAAAACGGCGAAGCCGCAGAAGAGTTTCGTTCTGTCGCTCATCCTCACAGCACCGCGATGGGGGGGAGTTCGCCCACGAGGGGCTTCGCCCATTCGACGAACGCGGACGTCACGTCGTGGCCGTTTTTCGCGATGAAGTTCTTCGGCAGGGAACGCGTGTACTTCGCCGCGTCCTGAATCGGCAGCGGGAGGAACTCGGCCTCGTACGCGCCCTTCGCGGCCTTCTTGCGCTGGATGCCGATCGTGCCCTTGGTGGGGCACTCGGCGTTGCCGCTCGCCGCGCCGAGCGCGCACGCGACGGCCATGCCGCCCGCGGTGAGCGCCTCCTGCAGGTCGGACGCGCTCTGCACGCCCGGGAAGCTGCGCTGCAGATAGCCGAACGTGTCGGCGCGCACGCGCTTCACGCCCGCCCGGGCCTTCACGATCTTCGCGAGATGGTCGCCCAGCGCGCCCGTGCCGCTCATCTGCACGTTGCCGTGCGAATCCTTTTCGCCGCCGGCGAACTGCGCGCCGATGGAGACGCCCTTCTTGTCGCGGATGCCTTCGGAAACGGCGACGACGCAGCGGCCGTGCTTTTTCATCGCGGCCTGCACGTCCTTGACGAAGCCCTCGACGGAGAACGGCACTTCCGGCAGATAGATGAGGTGCGGACCCGCGCCCTTGTACGTGCGCGCCAGCGCGCTCGCGGCCGTGAGGAAGCCCGCGTCGCGGCCCATCACCACGTCGATCTTGCAGCCGCCGAGCGCGCGGTTGTCGAGATCGTCGCCCATGAACGCGCGCGCCACGAAGTTCGCCGCAGAACCATAGCCGGGCGTGTGGTCGCAGCTGCGCAGGTCGCAGTCGATCGTCTTCGGCACGTGGTAGACGACGAGCGGATAACCGTCCTTTTCGGCCTCTTCCGCGACGATGCGCGCGGCGTCCGCGGAGTCGTTGCCGCCGATGTAGAAGAAGTAGCCGACTTCCAGGCGCTTGAACTCCTCGAAGATCTTGCGGCAGTCCTCGGCCGTGGGTTTCAGGCGGCAGCTGCCGAGCGCGGACGAGGGCGTGCGCGCGATCGCGATCGCTTCGTCGTCGGTGACCTTGCCGAACTCGTGGTAGTCGCGCCCGAGGATTCCGGCGATGCCGTGGCGCGCGCCGAGGATCTTGCCGAAGTGCTTCTTGCCGGCGTCGCGGCAGCCGCAGACGACGCCCATCAAAGAGCCGTTGATCACCATCGAAGGACCGCCCGACTGGGCGACGACGACGTTGTTGAACTTGGAGCCAGCGTTTTTCTTTTTCATACGATCAGCATGCAGTCGCCGTAGGAGAAGAACCGGTACTCCGCCCGTACGGCCATGGCGTAAGCACAGAGGACGCGTTCGCGTCCCGCCAATGCGGAAATCATCATCAGCAGCGTCGATTGCGGCAGATGGAAATTCGTGAGCATCACGTCGCACACCTTGAACGCATACGGCGGATAGATGAAGATGTTGCTCGCGCCCGAACCGGCGGCGATCAGCGGATCGCCGTCCTGTCGCTCGCGGCTCGCCACCGTCTCGAGCGTGCGCACCGTGGTGGAGCCCACGCACACGACGCGGCCGCCGCGCGCCTTGCACGCGTTGATCGCTTCCGCCGTTTCCGGCGGCACCGTGAACGCCTCGAAGTCCATGTGGTGGTCTTCGATCTCATCCGCCTTCACGGGACGGAACGTGCCCGGCCCCACGTGTAGCGTCACCGACACGCGCTTGACGCCCTTCTTCTCGAGCGCCGCGAAAATCTCCGGCGTGAAATGAAGGCCCGCGGTGGGCGCGGCCACGGATCCCACGTGCTTCGCGTAAATCGTCTGGTAGCGGTCGCGGTCCGCGGCCTCTTCCTCCGCGGTGCCCTCGCGGTGCACGTACGGCGGCACCGGGGTGTGGCCGAACGCGTCCAGGAGCTCCGCAAGCGGCTGCTCGCTGCGGAAGGCGCACTTCCACATCCCGCCGTCCAGCTTCTCCAGAAGCTCCACCTCGAGTTCGCGGTTCGGACCGAACACCGCCACCTGGCCGACGCGACTCGGACGGCCGCTTCCGATGAGGACGTTCCATGTCACGCGCTCGAGAAGATCCTCCATCGGCGGCGGGCCTTCGTTCTCGGGGGCGGGGTTCACCATCAGCACCTCCACGGCGCCGGGCGAATCGCTCCAGCTGCCCAGGAGACGCGCGGGAAAGACCTTCGTGTCGTTGACGACGAGCAGGTCCTTCTCGTCGAGATACTCGACGATGTCCGAAATGTGACGATGCTCCAACACGCCGGTCGCGCGGTGGAGCACCATCATCCGTTCGGTGCCCCGCTGCTCGGACGGGTGCTGCGCAATGAGCCGCGCCGGGAGCGGGTACCAGAACTGTTTCGTTTTCATCGCATCAGCGGCAGAGGGTGTAGAGAACGCCCGCGACGACCGCGGAACCGATCACGCCCGACACGTTCGGACCCATCGCCTGCATGAGGATGAAGTTCGTGGGATCGTTGCCGAGCGACACCTTGTTGGAGACGCGCGCCGCCATCGGCACGGCCGAGACGCCGGCGGAACCGATCAGCGGGTTGATCTTCTCCTTCGAGAAGAGGTTCATGATCTTCGCCATGATCACGCCGCCCGCGGTGCCCACGCAGAACGCGCAGAGGCCGAGCGCGAGAATGCCGAGCGTCGTACCCGAGAGGAACTTCTCGCACGCGAGCTTGGAACCCACGGAGAGGCCGAGCATGATGGTGACGATGTTGATGAGCGCGTTGGACATCGTGTCCGCGATGCGGCTCACGGAGGGACCGACTTCCTTCGCGAGGTTGCCGAGCATGAGCGCGCCGATGAGCGGCACGGCGGACGGCAGGAGGACCGCGCAGAGGAGCAGCACGATGAGCGGGAAGCAGATGAGCTCGATCTTCTTGACCTGGCGGAGCGGCGGCATCTTGATGAGGCGCTCGTTCTTCGTGGTGAGCGCGTTCATGATCGGCGGCTGGATGATCGGCACGAGCGCCATGTACGAATACGCGGCGACAGCGATCGCGCCGAGGAGGTCCGGGG
>DCIH01000012.1:5153-5294 GCA_002317575.1 Verrucomicrobia bacterium UBA1731
GACGCGAGGTGAGCCAGATGGCCGTGGGGCCGTCGGCGCCGCCGATGATGCCGATCGAAGCGGCCGCCTTCAGGGGCTCGACGCCGAAGAAGTCGTTGCCGAAGATCGCGGCGAGACCGAGCGCGCCGAAGAGCGCGAAGA
>DCIH01000072.1:0-10427 GCA_002317575.1 Verrucomicrobia bacterium UBA1731
CCAATGGCTCAAATGCTGTAGTCGGTCACTAAGCGCCGCGCAGCGGTGTAGAGTGACCGACTACCTGAAAATGAAAAAAGGGCTTGCGTCCGTTTTCGCGTTGTGCTATACTACGCCCCGTTTTCACCACTTGGGGAAGTAGCTCAGTTGGTAGAGCATCACGTTCGCAACGTGGGGGTCGAGAGTTCGAATCTCTTCTTCTCCACCATCTCGGATGAAAACGGCAAGCGGCTATCGCCCGGATGAGGGCGCGCCGCGTTTTTTGTTTCCAGGCGCCACGGCTCTACACGTTTCGGGCGAACAATGGTATAATCGCCGTCAACATCACGCGAAAGGGGCGGCGAATGAGACTCAAGGCGAAAACGGTTACGACGGCGATGCTGGCGATTTGGGGTTCGTTGGCTTTCCTGTGCGGCCTGGCGTTTCTCAACAATCTGGTGGTCATCGCCAAGTGGTGGACCGCGTTCGCGGCGTGCGGCGGCGATTCGGCGCAGATGCCCAAGACGATCGCCGGTTGGGGCGCGTGGATCGACTGGTCGGCCGTGGACTACTCCGCCGTCTCCACGTTCATTCCGTTTCTGGGCTGCCTGTGCGTGGTGAAGGGCCTTCTGGGCATTCTCTTCGAGCGCAAGGCCGACCCCACGCACTTCCCGTTCTTCGCGGCGGCGGATCAGCTCAACGTCGCGCTCGGCCTCGTGGGGACGCTGTGGGGCATCATTGTGATCGGCTACTTCCAGCTCGACAAGGTCACCATGTACGACCTGATGCACTGTCTGCACACCGCGCTCTTCTCCACGCTCGTGGCGGTCGTCTGGGTGTTTATCGTGGATCATCCGATCGTGCGTCCGCTGATGCAGAGGCTGCTCGTCAAAAACAATCTCGACGAGCCCGTGGATTCCGATGTGCTGGCTGCGGTGGACAAGCTTACGCACAATCTCGTCCAGGCGGCCGCCGAAACGAAGCGGATGGGCGACGACATCCGCGAGCTCAACGAGAAGTTCGAAAAAATCCGCGACATCCTCAAGGCCTGAGCCATGACCGCGTCCGACAAAGCCGTGCTGGCCCGTCTGATGGGCGGAAGATCGCGGGCGGAATCGTCCGTGGACGATCTTCAGGGCCTTCTCCTACAGATCACGCTCGCGATCATGATCATCTTCATCATCGCGTTCTTCATCTTCCGCGAAAAGGCCACGCGCGACGCGCAAAGCGCTGAGCAGTCGCGCCAGGAAGAGGTGATGAAGCTCAACCTCCAGAAGCTCGCACTGGCGGCGGATCGCATCGAGGCGGAGCGCCGCACGCGCTACGGCCTCGGCATGAAGCCGGCGGATGTCGTCCAGAACGGCAAGCTCACCGCCGCGCCCACGGTGCGCGAAGCGTTCGTGTCGGGCGCGAAGGCGGCGCGCGCGGACTACGCGGACACCGCGAAGCTGGCGGACGAATGGCGTGCGGGCGTGTTGGCGGCCGCGGAACTGGGCGCGGACGCGCTGGGCGCCGAAGAGCTCGACTGGCTCGCGAAGCGCGTCGGGAAGGACGTCGCGTCCGCCCGCGCGGACGTCGTGAAACTGCAGCGCGGCTGCGCGACGGCCTTTCAGGTCGCGTGGCTCGCGAATCCCAAGACCATCGGCGATGTCGAACTTGCCGGACTCGTCGGCCGCCTAAAAGGGGCGGACGACCAGACGCGCCTCATGCTCGCCACGGAGATCTCCGCAGCACTCAAGGAGCGCAGTTTGAAGCGCCTGGAAGAACTCACGGGCGCGGAGGTGCTGCCATGAGGAACCGCATCGCGTCCGGCATCCTGCTTCTGGCGTTTCCCCTGTTCGCGCAGGAAAGCGCGTTCGATCGCACGGCCGCCGAAGGGGCTGCGCGCATCGTGCTCGCCGAACTCGCCGCCGACACGCTCACGGGCAAGGGCGTCGATTCCGCGCTTTTCGCGAAGATGCTGCTCGACCCCGGCAAGTACCGCGTGTCCGCCGAGGCCGAAGCATCCCTCCGGGCGGACTACAAGCTCGAGCTCATGACGAACTACGCCGACAAGGCGCGACAGGTGTTGGCGCGCCTCGCGAAGCCGCATAAGACCGAGGAGGCGTTTTCGGCCGAGTTCGCCGCCGAGTCGGTGGTGCTCGACGGCGCGGCGCTCGCCGAGTCGGCCGACACCGCCTATCCCGCGGTGTATGCTTTTGCGCGCACGAACGCCTGCGCGCTGCAGGCGAAGGGGCTTGTCGCGCAGGTGCGTCCCACCGAGGCGGAAGTGGACGCGCTCGACGGCGCCGAATTGAAGCGGGTTCTCACCGAACGTCTCGTCGCGAACCAGAAGACGCCCGTGTTCGAGGAAAATGTCGCCTACGTTTCGGAACGTCTCGCCGAGCCGCTCATCGCGGATGCGGAGAACCAGCGCAAGCACCAGACGGAGATCGTCAAGCGCGCGCATCCCGAGGGCTGGGCGCCGGACGTGGTGGCGGCGAATCTCACGAAGCATCTGCTCGCGCGCGTGGCGGACGACAAGGCGAAGACGAAGGCCGGCGAATGGACGTACGATGTGTTTCCGTCCGTCACGAACAAGGTGCTCGAAGCGGCCGTGGCGAAAAATGTGCTCGCGCATGTCGCGGAGTCCGTCGCGGGCGTCCCCGTGGCGATCGACGAGCAGCTCGTGATCCGCGCCGTCGGCGCCGCGCCAGACAAGGCGGCGCGCAACGAAGACGCCGCGAAGACGGTCCGCCCGCAGTTCGAGGACGAGCTCAAGACATCCGCCCTCGCGGACGCCGCCGGCGAGGCGCCCGAAGCGGAACGCGAGGCGTTTCGTGCGTTCGCCGCCGCGCGTTTGGGCCACGGCGTCATCAAGAAGGCCGTACAGGAGCGTACGGATCGCGATTTGACGCCAGTGATCGAGCGCGTCCGCGCCGCGTACGCGCGCGAGTTCAAGCTCGTGGACGACTGCGGCAACCGCATTTCGGGCGAAATGAAACGGACGATTCCGAAAGGCGAACCGCTGCCCGATGTGGCGACGCTCGAGAAGGATCTCGCGAAGATGGTGACGGCGGGCTGGGAAGAGTCGCGTGATGCGACGCTCTTCCCCGGCGTGAAGGAGGATGAACGCCCCGTCGCCATCGCGGAACTGTACACGGACGTGTTTCCGCCCGTCAAGGAGCGCATCAAGGAGAAGGCGAAGGCGATTCTTGACGCCGTCAAGCTCGCGGGGCATTCGAAGGGCGGCGGCGGTGTGATGGGCAAGTTCACGTGCACCGTGGAACTCAAGCGCGCGGACGCGCACATCACGGCCGACTTCCGCATGGAAGGAGCCAAGGTCGAGCAGCTGAAGCTCAACGCCGATCCTGCCAAATACAAGACGGACATCGCCGAGGCGTCGAAAAAGGCGCGCACGATGCTGGAGACCGCGCTCAAGAACAAGAACCTCGGACCGGGCATGATCCTCACGGTGGAGATTTCCGCAGACGATCTCGTCTACTACGGCGCCGCCGCCGAGTTCCTGCGCGTCGTCCAGGAGACGGCCGAGAAGATGGGGCTTGCCGTGGAACGTCCCGAGGGGGCGTTCAGGTGACGAGCGTTTCGAAACTGCTGTTCGGCAACGACGAACCCAACGACCGGTTGCGTTACGCGCCGGATGTGCACAGGCGTCCCGTCGTGGTGTGGAACGTCACGCACGCGTGCAATCTCGCCTGCGCGCACTGCTACGCGGCGGCGAACGGCGACGCGGGCAAAGAACTGTCGACCGCCGAAGCGTTTCGCGTGATCGACGATCTGGCCGCGTTCAAGGTTCCCGTGCTCCTCTTTTCCGGCGGCGAACCGTTTCTGCGGCCCGACGTTTTCGCGCTCGCGGAATACGCCAAGAACGCGGGGTTGCGCGTCACCTTTTCCACGAACGGCACGCTGATCGACGATGCGAAGGCGGACAAACTCGCCGCGCTCGGCGTCGGCTACGTGGGTATTTCGATCGACGGCACGGAAGCCGTGCACGACGCGTTCCGCCGCCAGCCGGGCGCGTACCGCGCGTCCCTGGCGGCGATCCGCCGGCTGCTCGCGCGCGGCGTCAAGGTGGGGCTGCGCGTCACCCTGACGCGCCACAACGCCGCGTGCATACCCGCGCTTTTCGAGCTGTTGCGCGCGGAGGGGATCCCGCGCATCTGCCTGTACCACCTCGTCTACACGGGCCGCGGCGCGGAAATCGCCGCGAGCGATCTGTCCGCGGAAGAGCGCCGCGCCGCGCTCGACGCGATCGTGGCGGAAACGCGCAAGTCGTTCGAGATGGGGCGTCCCGTGGAGGTGCTCACGGTGGACAACCACTGCGACGGCCCGTATCTGTACGAATGCGTATCCCGCAATCCGCGTCTTGCGGAGCCTCCGCGGCGGCCTCATCGAGGCCGCCCTACCATGTGTTCGTCTTTGCCAAAATCCGCACCGTCTTGCGGTGCTTTCGAACCGCGTTCCCCGGGGAAGATTCTCGAGTTGCTGAAGCTCAACGGCGGCAACGCGTCCGGATCGGGCATTGCGTCCATCGCGTGGGACGGCACGGTGTATCCGGACCAGTTCTGGCGGAATCGTTCCGTTGGGAACGTGCGGGAGAAGCCGTTTTCGGAAATCTGGGGAAATCCGCCGGCGGGTTCGCTGCTGGCGCTGCTGCGCGACCGCAAGGCGCTGTTGCCCGGGAAATGCCGGGCGTGCAAATGGCTGTCCGTCTGCAACGGCAATTTCCGCGCGCGCGGCGAAGCCGTCACCGGCGACATGTGGGGCATGGATCCGGCGTGCTATCTGAACGTTGAAGGTTGAAAGTTGAATGTTGAATGTTGAAAGTTGGCGCTTAACGTAGACGCGGAATTCTTCCGCGTCCCGCGAAGCGGCATGGGCGCCAGAATTGGTAACCACATGAAATTGACATTGAACAAAGAGTTCTTCCGGCGGCGTCTGGGCGTGGTTCTGCTGATGGCCGCACTCGGGTGCTGGTTTTCGTATGACGCGGCCGTGGCGTATCCGGCGAAGCGGGAGCCGGCGGACAAGATCGCGCGGCAATGGCAGTTCGCCGGCATCTCGTTTCTGGCGGCGTTCGTTCTCGGCGGGTGTCTGCTGAAAGTGCGCCGCGAGACGCTCGCGTGGGACGACATCGCGATGACGGGGTCGCTCACGGGCGGCAAGCCGGCCGCGTTCGCGGACGTGAAGTCCGTGGACGGCCGGAAATGGCGCGAGAAGGGCATTCTCGTGGTGACGATGGCCGACGGCCGGGTTTTCAAACTCGATGCGTGGCACCATCCCGAGGTCGAGGCGTTGGCGAAGAAGTTGAAGGTTGAATGTTGAAAGGTGAGGTGAAACGATGAAGATTGACAGAAGAGGTTTTCTGGGTTCGATCGGCGCCTGTGCGCTGGCGTCGGGGTGCCGGTCTTTGGACATGCTCGGCGGTCCCGATCTGCGTTTCGGCGTGGTGAGCGACATCCACGTCACGACGCCCGAATCGTGCGCGATGTTCGAACGCGCGCTGCGCATCTTTAAGGCGCGCGGCGTGGACGCCGTGATGGTGCCCGGCGATTTGACGGACTGGGGGCTCAAGGCGTCGCTCATGTACGTGAAAGAGACCTGGGACCGCGTGTTCGCGGGCACGGGCGTGGTGCCGCTCTTCTGCACCGGCAACCACGACTACGACGGCTGGGCCTACGGCGACATGACGATGGAGATGCACGCCAACGGCTACGACGAACACGACCGTCTCTACAGGCGCAAGGACGAGTCGTCCATGGCCGCCGCGTGGAAAGAGGTCTTCGGCGAAGACTTCGCGGGCGTGCGCCTGTGGACGGTGAAGGGGTACGATTTCATCGCCGGCGAATACCACGGTGCGGACGGACTGTCCGCGTTCATGAAGCGTCACGGCGACCGTTTCCGCGGCGGCCGGCCGTTCTTCTATTTCCAGCATCTTCCGATCCGCGGCACTACGCACGACAGTTTCGGCTGGGCGGATGGCGGTCGGGTCGGACCCGTGCTGAACGACCATCCGAACTGCATCGCGTTCACGGGGCACACGCATGTGCCGTTCAACGACGAGCGTTCCATCTGGCAGGGCGCCTACACGATCGTGAATGTGCCGTCGTTGTCCTATTCCTGCACGCCCGGCGGGTGCGAAAACGGTGAATGCAACCGCGCCGAGGGCGCGCCGCCCGTGATGGAGAAGATGCCGTATCGCCGCGAGTTGCGCGGCGGCCAGGGGTTCGTCGTGTCCGTGTGGGGCGACCGGGTCGTGATCGAACGCCGCGATCTCGAGGAGGACGCGTGCGATCTGCCCGACTGGGTCGTGCCGCTTTCGGCGGCGCGTCCGTACACGTACGCGGCGCGCGCGGACAAGGAGCCCGTTCCCGCGTTTCCCGCGGGCGCGACGGTGGCGCTCGGCACGAGCAACGCGGAAAACCGCTTGGGCGACTGGGCGATCGTGCTCGACTGCCGTTTCCCCTCCGCCGTGGTTCCCGCGGGACATCGCGTGCGCGACTACGAAATCCAGGCCGTCCCCTGCGGCGGCGGTCTGCCGGTGGTGCGCCGGTTCGCTGCGACGTCCTATGCGCGCCTCGCGAAATACGAGCCGGCGCGGCAGCGCTTCTGGTTCGATGCGCGCGATCTGCCGCAGGACGAGGATTATGTGGTGGCGGTGCGCGCGCGTAACTGTTTCGGCAGGGCGTCCGCGCCGATCTATTCGCGCGTGATGCGCGGCAAGCCCGGACTCGACAAGGTCGACGAATCGGTGTGGTGATCGTGGCGCGCGCGTCACGTGAACGTGGTATAATGCGCGCCATTCCATTTGGAGGAAAAGGGCATGAAGAAAGAGAAAGAAGAAATGGTGCGCGCGGTCATCGAGCTGAAGATCACGCCGTGCCGCAAAACGGGCTTCGGCAAGCTCGCGCAGAAGATCGCGAAATTTCCGCAGGTCGAGGCGTGCTTTCTGATGAGCGGCGCGTACGACCTCCTGGTGTTCGTGGGCGGCAAGAGTTTGCAGGACGTGGCGCACTTCGTCTCCGCGCAGCTCTCGACGCTGGACGGCGTTCTCTCGACGGCCACGCACTTCATGCTCAAGACCTACAAGGCGCAGGGCGTTTTCGCGGACGGCGTGTTGGCGGACGATCAGCGTCTGCCGGTGGTGTGAGATGGTCATTCTCCCCGCCATCGATCTGAAGGGCGGCGTGTGCGTCCGCCTTCGCCAGGGCCGTGCGGATGACATGACCCAGTACAATGCCGATCCCGCGGCCCAGGCGCGCGCCTGGCGCGACGCCGGCGGCGAAGAGCTGCACGTGGTGGATCTGGACGGCGCCTTCGCGGGCACGCCGCGCCACGCGGAGGTGATCGCGGAAATCATCAGGGCGTTCGGCGGTCCCGTGGAAGTGGGCGGCGGTTTGCGCACGCCCGACGCGGTGAAGCGCGTGCTCGAGGCCGGCGCGACGCGGGCGATTCTTGGATCCGCGGCGCTGGAAGATCCCGCGTTCCTCGAGGCGATGGTGAAGCAGTGGGGCAACCGCATCGCCGTGGGGATCGACGCCAAGGACGGTCTTGTGCAGACGCGCGGCTGGGTGGAGACCTCGTCCGTGAAGGCGACGGATTTCGCCGCCCGATGCGACGCGCTCGGCGTCGCCACGATCATCTACACCGACACGGCGACGGACGGCATGCTCGGCGGGCCGAACCTCGGTCAGATGGCGGCCATCTGCGACGCGGCGCCGCACGTGTTCATCACGGCGTCGGGCGGCGTTTCGTCGCCGGACGACGTGCGGCATCTCAAGGCGCTCGGGCGCGAGAACCTGCGCGCGGCGATCGTCGGCAAGGCGCTCTACGACGGGCGCACCACGGTCGCGGCGATGAAGGAGGCGGCACTTTGAGTTTCGTCGCGCCCCATGTGGCGGCGCTCCCCAAGAGCGGCATCCGCAAGTTCTTCGACATCGTCGCCCAGCGCAAGGACGTCGTGTCCCTTGGCGTGGGCGAACCCGATTTCGACACGCCGTGGCACGTTTCGCGCGCCGCGGTGACGTGTCTCGAAGACGGCGGCACGCACTACACATCGAACCTCGGCACGCCGGCGTTGCGCGGCGCGATCGCGCGCTACCTGAAGCGGCGCTTCCGTGCGGACTTCGATCCGAACGGCGAGATCCTGGTGACGGTGGGCGTCTCCGAGGCGATCGACCTCGCGCTCAGGGCGATCCTGTCGCCCGGCGACGAAGTGCTCTATCACGAGCCGTGTTTCGTTTCGTACGCGCCCACGATCCGCCTGGCGCATGGCGTGCCCGTGGCCGTGGAGACGTCCGTGGATGACGCGTTCCGCCTCACGGTGGCGGCGCTCGAGAAGAAGGTCACGAAGCGGACGAAGGCGATTCTCCTGAACTTCCCGTGCAACCCCACGGGCGCGACGCTGTCGCGCGCGGATGTGGCGGCGATCGGCGCGTTCGCGAAAAAGCACGATCTGCTGATTCTCGCGGACGAGGTCTACTCCGAGCTCACATACGGCGTGAAGACGATTCCGAGTTTCTCGTCCCTGCCGGAGATCAGGGACCGCGTGGTGCTGTTGAACGGCTTTTCCAAGAGCTGGGCGATGACGGGCTTCCGGCTCGGCTACGCGTGCGGTCCCAGGGACGTGGTCGACGCCATGATGAAGATCCACCAGTACGGCATCATGAGCGCGCCCACGCTGTCGCAGGCCGCCGGCGTGGAGGCGATGGACCACGGCGACGCGGATGTCGTCGCCATGCGCGACGAGTACAAACGGCGCCGCGACTACCTGGTGCCCGCGCTGAACGCGCTGGGCCTGAAGACGGTGATGCCGAAGGGCGCGTTCTACCTCTTTTCGTCCATCGCCGGCACGGGCCTCAGGGATGACGAATTCTGTCTGCGCCTGTTGGACGAGCACGGGGTCGCCTGCGTGCCGGGGAGCGCCTTCGGCCCCTGCGGCGCGGGTTTCATCCGCATGAGCTACGCCACCTCGATGGCACAGCTCAAGACGGCCGTCGACCGCATTGCCGCATTCCTCGACAGCCTTCCCTGACCGAATGATCAAAACGGCCCTTGAGTACTTTCCGTATCTGGTGTGGCTGCTGGAGCTGCCGCTCTTCGTCTGCCGCGCATCCGCCGTCCGTAAGGTGCGACTGGTCCTGGCCGCGTTGCTGCTGCTTTTCGCGTCGAAGTTCGTCTTCTACCATGTGTTCGGCGGCGACGCCTTCGCGCCGGACCTGCCGGAGAAGCTGATCTGGGCGATGGGCTTCGCCTATTCCGGATTCATGATCCTGCTGCCGCTTTCGGTGCTGGCGCGCGTCGCCGGCCTGCGCGGCCGGGCGCTGGCGCCGCTGGCGGCGATCGCCTGGGCGGTTTCGGCCGTCGGGAGCTACAACGGAATCCGTCCGCCGGCGGTGCGCGAACGGTCGCTGACATTCGACGGTCTTCCGGCCGCGCTCGACGGCTATCGCATCGTGCAGGTGTCCGACCTGCACGCCAGTGCGGCGGCGCGGCGTTGGCGAACGGAAAAGGTCGTTGCGACGGTCAATGCGCTCGACGCGGACCTCGTGTGCCTGACCGGCGACTACGCGGACGGACAATGCGCCGTTCAGGCCTGCAATGTGGAGCCGCTCCGCAATCTGCGGGCGAAGGACGGGGTCTATGCGGTGTGCGGCAATCACGAGTATTATCACGGTCATGTCGAGTGGATGCGGCAGTACGGGGCGTGGGGGATCAGGTTCCTTGAGAACGCGTGCGTGTTTCCAAGGCCGGAACTGGCGCTTGGCGGCGTCGGTGATTGTGTTGCGGGAAAGTACGGCGGAACCATGCCGGACGTCCAGAAGGCGTTTCAGGCGGCGACCAACGGCGAGTTCCGCGTGCTGATGAAGCATCGACCCTGCGAGGCGGGCAAGTTGGACGGTGTGTTCAACCTTCAGCTTTCCGGGCACACGCATGGCGGCGTGATGCCACTGATGGACAGATTGGTGGCTCGTCATAACGGCGGTCTTGTCCGAGGCGTGTACGCGCCGGATGCCGGGCGCCGCATGGTCTATGTCTCGCCGGGCAGCGGTCAGTGGGCGGGCTTTCCGATCCGTCTCTTCAATCCGAGCGAGATCACCGTCGTCACGCTGCGGTCCGGAACGATCCGGCAAGGGAAGTGACGCAGGCGCGTGGGGTGGAGTAGGATAGGGGTTAGGAGTTAGGGGTTAGGAGTTAGGGGTTAGGGGTTAGGGGTGGTCCGAAGGGAGGTCCCTGACAGGAGAAGCGGCGCCTCGCCGCTTCATGTCCCTGCGGCGGGTAAAAACGCATCTCGCACCGATGAATAAAGGGTGAAGTGTGTTTTCATAAGTGGAATGGACGTTTCGCTCTTTTGTTTGAAGAAACTCCGATGGCAGACAAAGAGCCTACACTAACGTTTCGGCTTGGCTTCGCGTGATCATGCCGCTGTTCAGCTGTCCTGTTTTGAA
>DCIH01000072.1:10558-10737 GCA_002317575.1 Verrucomicrobia bacterium UBA1731
AGGCGGTCGCAAGAGGCCGCGCAAAGGCCCCAGTTCAAAACCATATGAAGAATCGAACACGAAGGTGGCCGAGATGCGCAAAGCTGGCGCGCAACGTTAGTGGAGCGTTTTTGCGGGCCGTCGTACAGATGAGGATGGTGAAAAATGGGTCCAGCCCTGCGGTCGCTTGACAAGGTGAT
>DCIH01000062.1:0-16976 GCA_002317575.1 Verrucomicrobia bacterium UBA1731
CCTCGATCACCGCCTTCGGCCGCGCGGCCTTGGGCCTCGTCGCTTTCGTCGGCTTGACGGACGCTTTCGCCGCCGATTTTGCCGCCAACCCAGCTGTCGACTTGCGCTTGGCGACCGCCTTCACAGTCGGTTTTCGCGCTTTTCCCGCGCCGTATTTGCCGTTTTCCGTTCCCACGCCGCATAAGATACCACGCCCCGAAACGCATGGCAAGAAGAAATTTGATTTAATGCCGATGAAATATAAATGAAGGATATCGCAACGGTTTATGTTTAGCAATCTGCGGTAATCTGCGGTCGTGAGTCGTAGGTTCGTCCAAAGCGTGGGGTTGGCTTCTCGTTCTCAACCCGGCGAGATGGAAATCGCGAAAATCGGCCTATTACAGTTCTCGCGAAAATTGGCCGAGGTTGTGCGAGCGTCCTTTTTGTGGTACAATGCTCCCGCTTTTTGATTTCAAAAAACAACAACGGGAGTAAAAATGAGCGTTAAGATGATTGCGGCGGTTGTTCTGGCCGCGGTGGTGGTTGCGGGATGCAATAAGGATGAGGCGGCGAAGAATGAGGCGTGCACGGACGCAGCGTGCACGGACGCCAGCTGCGCGAGGTCCGAGGAGTCCGCGGCACCGAAGGCCGAAGAGGTCAACTTCCCGAAGACGGGCAACGCCGTCACCGTGAACGGCAAGATTCTTTCTTGGGAGAAGCTCAACAAGGATCTGGATGTGATGGTCGAGAAGCAGAAGGAGCAGATTCCGGCCGAGCAGCTCGGTGCCGCCAAGAAGTATTTCGCCGGGCAGCTCGCGCAGCAGTTCCTCATCGAGACGCTGCTTGACGAAAAGGCGAAGAAGCTCGGACTCGACAAGGTCTCGCCCGAAGAAATCCAGGCGAAGAAGGACGAAGCCGTCAAGCAGCAGGCCAACATGCCGAACGCGCCCAAGACATTCGAAGAACTCGCAGAAAAGTTCCCGCTCGGCAAGGAGCGCGCGGAGGCGTTTCTCGTGAGCAGCATCGTCTTTGATCGCGTCGTGAAGCTGGAAGTCGATTCCAAGATCAAGGCCGATCCGAAGAAGGTCGCCGAGACGATCGCGAACATCACGAGCAACAACGCCGAGCAGGCCAAGTCCGCCGCCGGCGCCGAGGATAAGATCAAGGCGCTCAAGGCGCAGCTGGACAAGGTTCCCGCGGCCGAGCTCGCGGCCAAGTTCGCGGAACTCGCCAAGGCGAATTCCGACTGCCCGTCCAAGGAGAAGGGCGGCGATCTCGGTCTCTTCGGCAAGGGCCAGATGGTTCCCGAATTCGAGAAGGCCGCCTATGCGCTCGAGGTCGGCAAGGTTTCCGAGCCGGTCAAGACGTCGTTCGGCTGGCATCTCATCATGACCACGAAGAAGGAAGGCGAAAAGGTCCAGGCCTCGCACATCCTGATCAACGCGCGCGCGCCGCGGCCCGTTCCCAGCAAGGAAGAGGTCGAGAAGATGCTCACGCGCAACGAGCGTCAGCAGGCGATGAGCGCGTTCTTCGAGGGCATGATCGGCGCCGCCAAGATCGAGGCCCCCGAGTTCCCGCAGCTGCTGCCGCCCAAGAAGGAGGCGGCCAAGCCCGCGGAAGCGAAGCCCGCGGAAACGCCGGCCGCGAAGTAAGGGAAAGACGACATGACGGTTCGCACGTGTGCCGCCGCCCTCTGCATCCTGTTCGGGTGCGGAGGGTCTCTTTTTGCCGCTCCGGAGAAACTCTCCGTGAAGGTCCTGCCGGGCGAGGGCTGGTGGGGCGGCGCGACGACCTTCGGAACGTCGGCGCCCTACGCGCTCAACGCCAAGTCGGTCAAATTCGACATCCGCGAGGGCAACTACGGCAACCAGGCCGTGCCGTTCCTCGTGTCGACGAAGGGCCGCTACGTGTGGAGCGACAGGGCGTTTTCCATGTCGCTCGAAAACGGCGAGATGACGTTCGAGGGCGACGCGCCCATCGCGCTCGTCTCGGCCGGCAAGACGCTCCGCGAGGCGTTTCTCGCCGCGGCGAAGGCGCACTTCCCGGCGTCCGGCAAGACGCCCGATCTCCAGCTCGTGGCCAAGCCGCAGTGGAACACGTGGGTGGAGCTCACCTACAACCAGAACCAGAAGGACATCCTCGCCTACGCGAAGGGCATCAAGGAGCACGGCTTCCCCGAGGGCGGCGTGATCATGATCGACGACACGTGGCAGTACGGCTACGGCATCTGGCAGTTCGATCCGCGCAAGTTCACGAACCCCAAGGCGATGACGGACGAGCTCCACAAGATGGGCTACAAGGTCATGGTGTGGGTCGTGCCGTTCGTGTCGATGGACTCGCCCGGCTATCGCGAGATGTGCCACGGCATGCTCGACGCGGGCGTCAAGTGCGAGAAGGGCGGTCTCGTCCTCCAGAGCGAAACGAAGCTCTACGACCAGTACCTCGACGCGCGTCCCTTCGCCTGGTGGAACGGCAAGTCCGCGTATGTCGACTACACGCATCCGCGCGGCTGCGCGTGGTTCGCGCGCGAACTCAAGCGCCTGTGCGACGACTACGGCGTGGACGGCTTCAAGTTCGACTCGGGCGACTACGGTTCGGACATGGGCACGAGCGACCATTTCATCACCTACAAGCCCACGACCGGATACGACCTGAGCGAAGCGTACGCCAGAATCGGCCTGCAGTTCCCGCTCAACGAATACCGCGCCTGCTACAAGATGGGCGGTCAGCCGATCGTGCAGCGCTTGTGCGACAAAGGCCACGACTGGGAGGCCATCCATCAGCTCATCCCGGACATGATGAACTGCGGACTTCTCGGCCATCCCTTCGTTTGTCCGGACATGATCGGTTCGGGGAGCTGGACGGCGTTCCTGCCGGCGGCGCCGCATCCGTACGAACCCGAGATCTTCGTGCGCAGCGCGCAGATACACGCGCTCTCGCCGATGATGCAGTTCTCGGCGGCGCCGTGGCGCATGCTCAAGGGCGAGGCGTTCGAGGCCGTGAAGCAGGCCGCCTGGACGCGCATGAAGTATGCCGATTACATCCTTGCCGTGGCGAAGGAGTCCGCGAAGACGGGCGAGCCGATGCTCCGCGCGCTCGAGTACGCATACCCCGGCTGCGGTTTCGAGGCGGTCACCGACCAGTTCCTGATGGGCGAGAAGCTGCTCGTGGCGCCGCAGACGAAAAAGGGCGCCAAAACGCGCGACGTGCTCGTTCCTCCGGGGACCTGGAAGGCGGACGACGGCACGACGGTCGTCGGTCCGAAGAAAATCACGGTCGAGACGCCGCTCATGCGGTTGCCTTATTTCGAGAAACAGTCTTGATTTCCACGTCCGGATGATGTATCATATCCAACCAGTTCTAACAAGCTTTCCAAGGAGTATTCAACATGAAGTGCACGAAGATGACGGTTGCCGCGGTGGCGGCGGTTCTGGCGCTCGCGATGACGGGCTGCAAGTACGCGGATGACGACTCCGCCGGCAAGAACGGCAGCGATGTCGTGAAGGGGGCGGGCGTCGAGTCCGATCTCGGCAGCGTCGTCGGCGGCGACGGCACGCCCGCGACGGAAGTCCCGTTCGACCAGAACCCCAACTACGCCCGCTGCACCGACGTCGATTTCGCGCCCGTCTACTTCGGGTTCGACGCGTCCAATCTCGCCGCGGGCGAATCCGCCAAGATCGAGGCCGTCGCGTCGCATCTCCAGAGCCACTCCGATCGCGTCGTGATCGTGGAAGGCAACTGCGACGAGCGCGGCTCCAACGAATACAACATGTCGCTCGGCGATCTCCGCGCGATTTCGATCCGCGACTACCTCGTGACGCTCGGCATCGACGCCAAGCGCGTGCAGACGAAGAGCTACGGCGAGGAGAAGCCCGCGGTCTCCGGATCGGGCGAGGAGGCCTGGTCGAAGAACCGCCGCGGCGAGTTCGCGATCTTCCGTCACAAGTGAGTTGACGGCCGGATTCGGCGATGCCTTTCTTCGCATTCTTCTTCGAGTCCGTGGGAGGCGGCGAGTGGCTTGTGCTGCTCGCCGTCATTCTCATCGTTGTCGGCCCCAAGAACTTGCCGGGCGCGGCCCGCAAGGTCGGTCAGGTGATGTCGCAGCTTCGCCGCGCGGCGGACGAGTTCAAGCGTCAGCTGATGTCGATGGACGAAGAAATGCGCAAGGCGGCCGACGACATCAAGAAGGAGTACGTGCAGATCCCCGACATGGACGGCGACGCGTCTGCGCCAGCGTCGGCGGCCGAGGTCTCCTCGGGTGAGCAGACGCCGCCTCCCGAAGGCGCCGCCGCATATCCCGGCCAGGATCTCGCGTCGTCGTCCGCGGGCGAGTCGGCGGATTACCAGTACCCCCAGATGCCGCCCGAATACGGCGGCGATCCCGACTATGTGCGGCGCGAGGATTCTCCGGCCGCGCCGTCGTCGGATGTTCCCGGCGACGTCGTCGCCGCGAATGGCGGCACCCATGAGCAAGTTTCCCCTCCAGCTGAACAATCCTGACGAAGTGAACGACCCTCCGCGGCCGTTCTTCGAGCACATCGTGGCGCTTCGCACGTGCCTCGTGCACGCCGCGTTGTCGTGGATCGTGTGCTGCACGCTCGCCGGCGTGTTCTCGCCGCAGGTCCTCGACTGGCTCAAATCGCCGGCGTCCGCGCTGGAGGAGGCCGGTCGTCTCCAGATTCAGGGCCTCGATCTGATGAGTGGCTTCACGGCGATCATATCCATCGCGTTGTGGGGCGGCACGGCGCTCGCGTTCCCGTTCGTGATGTACTTCGCGCTGCGGTTCATCTTCCCCGCGCTCACCAAGCGCGAGAAGGTGGCCATCCTGTTCTATCTTTTCGCCGGTGCCGCGTGCTTTGCCGTCGGCGTGTGGTTTTCCTACACGCGCATCACGCCGCGCGCCGTGGCGTTCTTCGATTTCGTGAACCAGTGGGTGCACCTGCCCGTGTCCGTGGTGCGCATCGAAGGGTACATTTCCGTCGTTCTGAAGCTCATCATCGCCTTCGGCATGGTGTTTCAGATTCCGCTCGTGCTGTTCGTGCTGGGATGGCTTGGAATCATCTCCTCCGATTCGCTGCGCAAATTCCGCCGTTTCGCGATCGTCATCGCCTTCACGCTCGGCATGGTGCTCACGCCGCCCGATCCGATGAGCCAGATCCTGATGGCGGTGCCGCTTTGCCTGCTGTACGAAGCGTGCATCTGGGGCGTCTGGCTCAAAGAGCGGTTCAAATGAAGATCCGCTACCTGATCGTGTTCGGCTTTCTCGGCCTCATCGCCGCGGGAGCCGCTTTCTTCACATTGCCCGTGGCGGGCGGTCTGGGTTGGGGCGACGCCCTGTTCACCGCCTGTTCCGCGACATGCATCACCGGCTTGTCGGTGATCGATCCCGGCACGCAGCTCACGCGCGCGGGGCAGATCGCGCTCATGGCGCTCGTGGAAGCCGGCTGCGTGGGCATCATGACGCTCGGCACGTTCTTCCTCGTGTGTACGGGGCGTAGACTGTCGTTGGCGAGCGAGTTCAGCGTTTCATCGGCGTTCGGCGGTTCCGGCGTGAAGGGTCTGAAGGGTCTGGTCGTCTGGGTCGTACTTTCGATGCTCGTCGTGGAGGCCCTGGGCGCGTGGGCGCTTTCGTCGCAACTCGAGGGTGACTGGTATCGGTCCGTATTCTACAGCGTGATGGCGTTCTGCAACGCCGGCTTTTCCTTGAGCCCGGAATCCCTGGCGCCGTTCCGTTCGCAGCCGGTCGTGCTTTACGTACTGGGGCTTCAGGTCGTCTTGGGCGGCTTTGGCTTTCTCGTGCTGTACAACCTCTGCACCATCCGTTTCTGGCAGCGCAACCGCGTCACGCGCGGTCGGCTCACGCTCCATTCGCGCATCGTGCTGTCGAGTTCGCTCCTTTTCGTCGTGCTCGCGTTCGTCCTTTTCATGGCGTGCGAGTGGCGGACCGCTCTCGCGCCGTTCGGCTGGTCCGAGCGGCTCGCCGTGGGGTTCTTCCAGGCGGTCACGCCGCGCACATGCGGTTTCACCGTGGTGCCCGTCGAGAGCTGGCACGACGTGACGCGCTTCCTGTCGGGCGTGCTCATGTTCATCGGTGCGGCGCCGGGCGGCGCGGGCGGCGGCATCAAGGTGACGACCCTCGTGGTCACGTTGGCGACGCTGGCGGCCATCTACCACGGGCGGAAGACGACCGTGCTTTTCAATCGTACGGTTTCCGAGGAAATCGTACGTGAATCCCTCATCATCGTCGTGTTCTACGGGGCCGTCGTCGCCGCCGTCATGACCGCGCTGCTCGTGACGGAGTCCGGCCGCGCGGGACTTTCGTTCGAAAATCTCCTGTACGAGGCGGTTTCGGCGACGACGACCACGGGCCTCAGCTGCGGCAACACCACGAAACTCCTTTCGCCGTCCGGCCGGATCGCCATCATGACGGCGATGTTCCTGGGGCGTTTGGGCGCGTTGTCGGTCGTGCTGCTGATGGCCGGCAAGGAAGAACCCGAGTCGATCCGCTATCCCAAAGAAGAAGTCGTGGTGGGGTGACCGCATGACGTCCGCACGCAAAAACGCCGTCGTCTGCGCCGTACTTTCGGCCGTGTCCGCGCTGCTGCTGTGGTCCGCGTACGCGCCGCGGCACGAGACGATGAACCTGCTGGTGGCGCTTACGCCGTTGCTCGTGATCGCGCGCGTGGCGCGGCCGAAACGCGCGGCGCTCTGGTTCTTCCTGGGCGGTTTCCTCTTCTGGTTTCTCACCATTTCCTGGATGCCGGCCATCGTGAAGAACAACGGCCCGTGGCCGCTCGTGGCGATGGGATGGACCGGTCTCGCCGTCTGGTGTTCCGCGTATTTCGCGCTGTTCGGCTGGCTGGACGCGCGTCTCTGGCGCCGCGCCGGGGACCGTGCCGTGCCGCGTCTGCTCGCACTGTTCGCTGAGGCCGCCTTGTGGGCCGGCTGCGAATGGCTGCGCGGTACGGCGTTCACCGGGTTCGGCTGGAACGGTTTGGGGCTGATGGCGCCCGATCTTCTCCGGTCGTTCGCGTTGCCGGCCCGTCTGGGCGGCGTGTATCTGCTGGGTGCGTTGGTGGTGCTCTGTTCGGGGACGTTCGCGTCTCTGCTGTTGCGCGTGTTCGGCCCCATGTGGCGGCTGTCGTTTCCGAAGAACCGCTGGAGCCGTCCGGCCGAAACGGTGCTGCCGCTGCTGGCGATCTGGGGCGTCATGGAACTGTCCGTGCCGGATTGGCGCGCGCACGACCGGGCCGGCGCGGCGGGCGTTCCCGTGCGCGTGGCGCTCGTTCAGCGCAATGCGCCGTGCTGTTTCCGGGCCGGCATGGTCCGGGAGGATCCGCGTGAGGCGTTCGGTTCGTTGTTGGACATGGTCGCCGCGGCCAAACCCGATCTCGTCGTCCTGGCGGAAAGCGCATTCGCCGAATTCGGCGGCGACGTGGCGCGTCCCCGCGCGCTCGACGCCGCCGCGTGGATGCTCGGCAAGGCGAACGCCGGCGCGCTCGTCGCGGGCGGCGATTGGACGGACGCCGGGAAGACGTACAACGCGGCCGCGCTGTTCACCACGAACGCGGCGCCGCCGCAGGTCTACGCCAAGCAGCACCTCGTGCCGTTCGGCGAGTTCATTCCGCTGGACAAGTGGATCACGCCGCTGCAGCGATTGTCGCCCGTGGGCGTGTCGCTTCATCCCGGCGAACCCAAACTGCTCGATCTGCCCGTCGTGCGCGAAGACGGTTCCTCTGCCATCGTCAAGATCGCCCCGCTCATCTGTTTCGAAGACACCGATCCGACGCTGGCGTGCCGCGCGGCGCGCATGGGCGCGCAGATGATCGTGCTCATCACGAACGACAGCTGGTTTTCCGACTCCTGTGAAGCGGAGCAGCATGCGGCGCATACCGTTCTCCGCGCGTGCGAAACGGGGCTGCCCGTGGTGCGCGTCGGAAACTCCGGCGTCACGGGATTCGTGACGGGGCTCGGCCGCGCCGATTGGCTCATGGCGGCGGACGGCAGGCGCCCGCTGGTGGACGCGCGCGGATGGACGACCGGCACCGTCCTGGCGCGCCCGTCCGCGCCCACGCCGTACGCGCGTTTCGGCGATTGGCCCATGCTGGCGCTGTTCCTTGCAGCGGTTCTTGTCGCCGTCGCGCCCCATCGTCAAAGCGACGGGACCGTCGCTTCGTCCGCGGATCCGGAGTCGGCCGCATGAACGTCGTCGCGCTCGAGCCGCATGGTTTCTGCGCGGGCGTGACGCATGCGCTGCGGCTGGCGCTGGACGCGCTGGACGAGCGCCGCGACGCGGAGTCGCCGCTGTATTGTCTGCACGAGCTCGTCCACAACGCGCTCGTCGTTTCCGATCTTGAATTGCGCGGCATGCGCTTCGTGAACGATCTTTCGGAGGTGCCCGAGGAGTCGACGGTGCTTTTCTCCGCGCATGGCGTCTCCCCGACGGTGCGCGCGGAAGCCGAGAAGCGGCGTCTGCGCGTCGTGGACGCGACATGCCCCGTGGTGGCGCGCGTGCATCGCGAAGCGCGGGCGTTCGTGGCCAAGGGCCTCCCCGTGGTGATCGTGGGGAACCCCGCGCACGCGGAGGCAATCGGTCTCGCAGGCGAAGTCCCCGCGCCGCATTTCGTCGGTGGCGAAATGCCGCCGAAGGGCGCACGCGTCGGCGTCGTGTCGCAGACGACGATGAACGCGGACGACGTGGCCGAGACGGTGGCGAAGCTGAAGGAGGACTACGCCGTCGAAACGGCGGCGGAGGTGTGCCACGCCACCAAGGAGCGCCAGGACGCCGTGAAGGCGTTTCAGGGCGACGCCGTGCTCGTGTTGGGGTCCCCCAATTCGTCGAATACGAAACGACTCGCCGAAATCGCGTCCGCCCGCGGCTTGCGCGCGTGGCGCGCCGGCACGCTCGACGACGTGAAGGCGATCGATTTCTCGGGCGTCGGAACGCTCGGCGTCACCAGCGGCGCCTCCACGCCGGAGTCGTTTTTCCGCGCCGTTCTGGACCACCTGCAGACGCGTTGACAGGAAAACTTCCTGTTGTTCGGCGGTCGGGCGATGTGGTAAAATACGGGCGTTTTCGCCTTAAGCGCGGAAACGTGGATTTCCGACCATGAAAAGAAGTTTGCCGCTCCTGGCCGTTTTCGTCGCGTGCGCGTGCGCGCGCGCGGAGTTTTCCTGCCCCGTGCCGGGCGAGATACTCTTTGACGCGGGTGCGCCGGTCGCGTCCTGCGGCGTCCGATTTGAGTCCGTGAAGGACCTTTGGCATGCGCGTTTGCCGCACGCGTTCTCCGTGTGGGCGTGCGCGGACGCGCAGGGCGGCGGCGCCGTGAAGATCGCCGATGTCGACGATCTGCCGCCCGCGTTCGCCGGCAACGCCGCGTTCGCCACGTGGCCGCAGGCCGCGGCGGCGCGCTGGTACAAGTTTCAGGTTTCCGAACCCGGCTGGAAATCCATCCTCTCCCGCGGTACGTACACGGATTGGCTCGACTGGCCGGTCCGCCAGCATCTCGGCATCCCGTTCGACGGGTTCGGCTCCACGAACGGCTGCCAGATCGCGTCCATCGTCGTGTTCGGCGAAAAACGTCCCGTCGATTTCCCCGTGCCGAACGCGGCCGACGTCGCCGTGCCCACGTACCGCGTGGCGTTCGACCACGCACGCACCGGCGGGACGGACGCACAACGCAAGGCGCGCCTCCAGGCGCTCGCGAAAAAGGCGCCGCGCATCGTTTACGCCAAGCACTACACGTTCGGCGGCAACGCCGAACACTCCGGCACCTCGGGCCTTTCGGACGACCTCACGGACGCGCGTCCGCGCAACTGGCGCAAGGGCGGGCAATTGTGCCTCATTACGATCACGCCCGAGGGCGAACTGAAACACGAGGTGCTGGTGGACCGTCCCGAGGGCTGCGTGCGCGATCCCGCCGTGTCGCCGGACGGCAAGACCGTGGTGTTCGCCATGCGCGAGAATTGGCCCGCGGACGAATGGCACGATCCGAAGAACTGGCAGCCGTCGTTTCCGACGCACACGCCGTGGGCGGCGTACGCGCACGTGAAGGCGGACGATTTCCACCTCTACTCGCTCGACCTCGAAACGCGCGCGCTCAAGCAGCTCACGTTCTCCAGGCCCGCGCGTTGCGCGGACTACGAACCGTGCTTCACGGCGGACGGGCGAATCGTCTTCCAGTCCACGCGTTGCGAGCAGATCGTGCCGTGCCACCAGACGGTGGACGCGAACCTCTACGTGATGAACGCGGATGGCTCGGGCATGCGGCGTCTCGGCTTCGATGGCGGCGCCACGCTCTATCCGCAGGAACTGCACGACGGCCGCATCCTCTACACGCGCTACGAATACAACGACCGCAGCGCGCGCTTCAACCAGGCGCTCTTCACGATGAATCCGGACGGCACGGCGCAGCAGGAATACTACGGCAACGGCGCGGTCTACCCGACATCGCTGTTCCACTTCCGCGCGATTCCCGGCTCCGACAAGGTGATCGGCGTCGTCTCCGGCCACCACGTGCACCAGAAGGGCAAGCTCGCCATCGTCGACCGCACGCGCGGCTGCCAGGGCGACGCCGGCATCACGTTCGTGGCGGGCTCTTCGCCGGACGACGAACCGGGCGTCGTCGCGTCGCACTACGAGAACGACGCGCGTTACAATCTCTTCGGGCCGGTCCGCGAGCGCGCCGCCGACTGGTTCGGGCAGATTGGCCCCCAGTGGCAGCATCCGTATCCGCTTTCCGAAGACGAATGGCTCGTCGCGTTCCAGCCCGAGGGGTCGCTCGTGGACAAGGACGGCGCGAATCCGCCGTTCGGCATCTACTGGCAGAACGCCGCCGGCGACCGCGAGCTCCTCGCCTGGGATCCCACGGTGGAGTGTCTGCAGCCCGTCGTGGCCGCGCCGCGCGCCAGGGCGCACGCGCGTTCGAACGGCGTGAACCTCACGAAGAGCTTCGGCGTCTTCGACGTGCGCGACGTGTATGCCGGCGAGGCGATGCGCGGCGTCAGGCGCGGCACGGTGAAGAAGCTGCGCGTGGTGGCCGTGGAGTGCCGCAGCGCGTTCCTGAAGAAGTGCGACATGCATACGCCCTGCGACGCGAAGTGGAAACGCTTCGTGATTTACGGCGGCGACTGGTCGGGCGAGGCGATCTCCGCGGGCGGCGTTTGGGACGTGAAGCACGTGCTGGGCGAGGCGGACGTCGCCGAGGACGGCAGCTGCGCGTTCGAGTGCCCCGCGAACAACGGCGTTTACTTCCAGCTCCTGGACGACAAGGGTCAGTGCGTGCAGACGATGCGCAGCTGGGCGACGCTGATGCCGGGCGAAACGCAGAGCTGCATCGGCTGCCACGAGAACAAGCTCCAGGCCGGTCCGCCCACGGGTGCGCTCAGGAACACGCGCGTGCAGAAGCTCAAGGCGTCCTCGGGCTGCCCGCGGCATCCGCTGCTGGCGCGTCTCGAAAAAGAGGGCATCACGGCGAACGCCGCGAACTGGCTCGGCGTGTGCGCCGCCCGTTCCTCCGATCCGGACGCACCCGTGGAGGGCTTCAGCTTCCCCAAGCAGATCCAGCCGATTCTGGACCGCAGCTGCGTGCGCTGCCACAATCCGCAGCGGCCGAAGCGCATGGACCTGACGGGCGAGCACGACAAGAACTACAAGCCGCAGGCCGGCCGTGCTTGGACGAAGTCCTATGTGAACCTCACGAAGGGCGGCCGCCAGACGGACTTCCTCAACTGGTATTCGCCCACGGGCTGCTCCGAACCGTTGCCGCCGTATGCGCAAGGTTCGTCGCAGAGCAAACTCATGCGGTACTTCGAGCCCACCCACGCCAAGGTGCAGGTGACGGACGAGGAGAAGCGCCTCGTGCGCTGCTGGATCGATCTCGGCGTGCCGTTCGTGGGCGGTTACGCGGAGCGGACGATCCTCACGGAGGACGAACGCAAGATCTTCGATTGGCACGCCGCCAAGCGCGCCGCGTTCGCGGAAGAGGAACTGCAGGGTTTGCGTGCGGAGATGAAGAAGTGAGCTGCGGCGACTGCGAGATGACACGCCGCCGCGTGCTGGCGTTGTTGGGGTTGGGCGCGGCGGGAAGCGCCTGGTGCGGGTTCCGGAGCCGCACGGAGCTGGTGGATTTCCTGGACGAGGACGAGAAGAATCCGTATCCGTTCCACGTGATCCGAAAGCCGTTCCCCGCCGATCCGTCCCGCGAGGTTTCGCTTCTGGGCTACGGCGGCATCCGGCTGCCGATTAAGGGACGGCAGAAGACGCAGCTCGACTACGAAGTCGGCGGCAAGCTTTTCGATTTCGCGTACCGCCACGGCGTCAACTACTTCGACACCGGCTGGGTGTACCACGACGGCGAAGGCGAGAAGTTCTTCGGCCACCAGCTCAAGAAGTATCCGCGCGAGAAGATCTTCATCGCGGACAAGATGCCCACGTGGCTCGTCAAATCGCTGGACGACGCGAAGAAATTTTTCGAAGAGCAGCTCAAGCGTTGCCAGGTCGAGTATTTCGACAACTATCTGCTCCACTCGATCCACAGCCGCGAAGAGTACGACCGCGTGTACAAGAAGTTCGGCGTGATGGACTGGCTCAAGGAGCAGAAGGAGAAGGGCCGCATCCGCCACATCGGGATGTCCTTTCACGGCAAGGAAGACCTCCTCAAGGAAATCGTCGGCGACTATCCGTGGTCGTTGGTGCTCATCCAGTTCAACGCGATCGACTACGACTCCGCGTGGTTCCAGAGCAAGAAGCTGTACGATGTGCTTTCGGCGCACAAGGTGCCCGTCGCCGTGATGGAGCCGCTCGCGGGCGGCCGCGTCGCGACGCTCAACGCGAAGGCGCGCCGCATCCTCAAGGCGGCGGCGCCCGACAAGTCGTTGGCGTCCTGGGGTTTCCGTTTCGTTGCGTCGCATCCGGACGTGGCCCTCATCCTGAGCGGCATGGGCAAATTCGCGCATGTGAAGGAAAATGTGGCGACTTTGTCGCAGGAGGCGTTCAAGCCGCTTTCGGAAGACGAGAAGGAAACCTACAAGAAAGCGATCGCCGCGTTCCGCGAATTCGCCACCGTCCCGTGCACGGGCTGCCGCTACTGCATGCCGTGTCCCTACGGCGTGAATATCCCCGACGTGTTCGCGTGGTACAACGGCTACGCAGGCGACGGTTTGCTGCCCGCGGACGAAGGTCCGAACGCGACGCAGGAACTGCGCAAGCGTTTCCTCGCGGACTACGCGCGCCGCTTCCCGCAGGGGACGCGCGCGGAAAACTGCATCGGCTGCCAGAAGTGCCTGGTGGCGTGTCCGCAGTGGACGTTCCGGATTCCAACGGAAATGGCGAAGATCGACAAATTCGTCGCGCATGTGCGCGAAACCTACGTGGCCCAAGGAGGTTGGCTGTGAAGAAATCGTTGAAAGCGTTGCGCGTCCTGTTTGCGTTCGCGTGGTTCGTGGCGCTCAACCTGGTCTTTTTCGGCGTGCTCGCCGGATGCGGTTTCCTTGCCAAGGCGCAGCTGTTGCCCGCGCTGTTGGGACTGAATGCCGTGGCGATCGTCGCGGTGGTGGTGGCGACCGTTTTGTTCGGGCGCGTCTACTGTTCCGTCGTGTGCCCGATGGGCGTTTTCCAGGATGTCGTCATCCGCGTCGCGAAATGGTGCGGTCGCAAGCACGCCGGCTACCAGCCGCCGCGCAACGCGCTCCGGTGGGGCGTCTTCGGCGCGGCCGCCGTTGCGGTGGCGATCGGCGCGTCGTCCTTCGCGGGACTGCTGGACGGCTACAGTCTCTACGGACGCTTCGCCGCGCAGCTGTTCAAGCCGGTCGCGTCGTGGATCAACAATTTCGTCGCGTGGATTTGCGTGGAGGCGGGCCATCCGTACGTGTTCCAGGAAGAGGTGCTCGTGCGCGGCATGTGCGGACTTGTGGTGGCGGCGCTCGGCCTTGTGTTCGTCGTGGTCTTGGCGTGGAAGGTCGGGCGCATCTTCTGCAACACGCTGTGTCCCACGGGAACGCTTCTGGCGGCGCTCGCGAAGAAGCCGCTCGTGCGCGTGAAGATCGACGCCGCGACGTGCGTCGGCTGCGGGCTGTGCGCGCGGGCGTGCAAGGCGAACTGCATCGATTTCAAGGAGCGCCGCGTGGACGACGCGCGGTGCGTGCGGTGTTTCAATTGTTTGGGCGCGTGCCACAAAGGGGCGTTGACGTACGGGGTGTAGCGGTTCGCGCGGCGCGCGAACCCTACCTGGGAGAGTGGCGCAGGTAGGGCGGGCGCGCCGCGCCCGCCGCAAAGGGTTTGGTCGGTTTGGAAAAGTCAAGGAGCACGAAAAATGACAGTCAATGAAAAGAAGGCGTTCCTGCAATTGGTGCAGGGTTTGCGGAATCTTGTCGCGGACGACGGAAAAGTCGACCTGCGCGAAGCGGAGGCCATGCTCGGTCTCGTCAGACCGCTGGCGGCGATCGACCACGATTGCGCCGATCTCGCGCGCGTGCTGGAGACCGTGCTCAAGGACAACGTGGTCACGGACGAGGAGAGCAGGACGCTGCTTCTGCTCATCGACCGCCTTTGCGGACGGCACACGGGCCTCGTGTACGAGATCGAGGACAAGCCGCCGTTCTTCGAGTCGCTCTTCGCGGCGCTCCAGCATCTCCTGGCCATCTTCGTGGGCATCATCACGCCGCCGATCATCGTCTGCGGCGCGCTCGGCACTTCGGACGAAGTGAAGGCGTTCATGATTTCGATGGCGCTCTTTGCGTCGGGCATCTGCACGTTCATCCAGTGCAAGCGCCTGGGGCCGATCGGCTCGAAGCTCCTCTGCGTGCAGGGTACGAGCTTCCAGTTCATCGGGCCGCTCATCGCGGTCGGGTTCTTCGCCCAGTCGCAGACGAACGGACACCCCGAGCAGGCGATGTGGGGACTACCGCTCATCTTCGGCTGCTGCATCGCGGCCGCGCCCGCCGAAATGATTGCCGCGTTTCTCTTCAAGAAGCTGCGCAAGGTGATCACGCCGCTCGTGTCGGGCATCGTGGTGACGCTGATCGGTCTCGGTCTCGTGAAGGTCGGCATCATCAGCTGCTGCGGCGGTTTCGGCGCGATGGGGCGTCCGGACACGGATCCGCTCGTGTTCGCGGGCTGGCGAAACCTCACGGTCGCGGCGTCCGTCCTGCTCACGATCGTCTTCTTCAACTCGTTCCGCAACAAGTATGTGCGCATGGGGTCCGTGGTGTTCGGGTTGATCGTGGGCTACGCGATCGCCTGGCAGTTCGGCATGCTCCATTTCGCGTTCAGTTCGAACGCGATCAACGTGCCCGTTCCGTTCAAGTGGGGTCTCCACTTCGACCTCGGTTCCATCATCGGACTCGCGATCGTCTATTTCATCACCTCGATCGAGGCGAACGGCGACATCACGGCGAACTCGATGATCTCGGGTCTCTCGATCACGGACGAATCGTACCACGCGCGCGTGCGCGGAGGCGTGCTGGCGGACGGCTTCAATTCGGCTGTGGCGGGCGTGTTCAACTCCTTCCCGAATTCGATCTTCGCGCAGAACAACGGCGTCATCCAGCTTACGGGCGTCGCGTCGCGCCATGTCGGCTACTACATCGCGGCGCTGCTGGTGCTCTTGGGACTCTTCCCGGTGGTTGGCGATCTCTTCGGCACGATGCCCGATCCCGTCCTGGGCGGCGCGACGCTGCTGATGTTCGGCATGGTCGCCGCGGCCGGCATCCGCATCATCGCCTCGCAGCCGATCGGCCGCAAGGAGACGCTCGTGCTCGCGATTGCGTTCGGCCTCGGCCTCGGCGTGGAGCTCTGTCCGCAGGTGACGGTCAACGGAAACGGCGTGCCGTGGATCCTGAAGTTCGCGCCGGACCTGGTGCGCAACATCTTCTCGTCGGGTCTCGTCACCGGCGGCGTGGCGGCGATTTTCGCGAACGCCGTGATCCGGATCAAGGAGTGATCGCGGGTGGACGCCGTCGTTATATTCTGTGCGCTTTGCCTGCTCCTCGTGACGGGCAAGGTGTTGCGCATGAATGTGCCGATCCTGCAGCGGCTGTACCTGCCCAGTTCGCTTGTGGGTGGACTCGTCGGTCTGGCGGCGGTGTCCGCGCTGGGCGACGTCATTCCCGCCCGATATGTCGAGGCGACGGGCAAACTGCCCGGATTCCTCATCAACGTGGTGTTCGCGACGCTCTTTCTGGGCGCCGCGACGCCGCCCGTCAAAACGGTTTTGAAACTGGCGTTCCCGCAGCTGTGTCTCGGTCAGATTCTGGCGTGGGGCCAATATGTGGTGGGGCTGGGCCTTTCGGGTTTCGTGTTCATGAAGCTTTTCGGCGTTCCGGCTGCCTTCGGCAACCTGCTGGAGATTGGCTTCGAGGGCGGTCCCGGCACCGTGGGCGGCATGGCGGAAAGTTTCGTGGCGTTCGGCTGGGAGGACGGCATCGCGCTCGGTTACACGATGTCCACGACCGGCATGGTGATCGGCATCGTCTTGGGCATGGCGATGGTCCAATGGGCCTATCGCAGGGGATTCGTCAAGCAGGTCGTGTCCTTTGACGAACGGCGCGCGCACGAGCGGAAGGGACTGCTGTTGCGATGTTGCCGTCCAGACGCCGGCAAACAGACCGTTTCCTGCGATTCCATCGATTCGCTCGCGTGGCATGTGGCCGTTGTGGGCGTGGCCATGCTGATCGGCTACGGATTGCGGAAGCTCATCCCGATGCAGGGTTTTCCGCTTTTCCCGTTGTGCATGATCGGCGGCGTGTTGCTGCAGGTGGGCGCGCGGATGCTGCGCAAGGATCTGCTTGTCGACAGAGGGCAGATGGAGCGCATCTCCGGCGCGTCGCTCGACTTCCTTTTGGTGTCGGCGCTCGCCACAATCAAGTTGAAAGTCGTGATGGCGAACTGGATTCCGCTTTCGCTGCTCATCGTCGCGGGTACGATCTGGAGCGTCTGGGTGGTGCTGGCGCTTGCGCCGAAGCTGTTCCGCGGGGCCTGGTTCGAGCGCGCCATCGCC
>DCIH01000062.1:17078-34402 GCA_002317575.1 Verrucomicrobia bacterium UBA1731
GCGATGAGCTTCGGCTACAAGCAGCTGCTGCACGAGCCGTTCATGGGTGGCGGCATCTGGACGGCGCTCGCGTTCACGCTCGTCTGCCAGATCGGCTGGCTCAAGGTGTTCCTGATTTCATCGGTCATGCTTGCGGCATGGTCCGTGGTGGCGTTTTTCATCGTCCGCAGGAACCGGCAGGGCGGGCGCACTGCGTCCGCCGCAAACGAAAGGATCTGAACAATGGACATTCTCAAACAGCGCATTCTCAAGGACGGAAAGTCGCTTCCCGGCGGCATCCTGAAGGTGGACAACTTCATCAACCACCAGATGGACTCCGTGCTCATGTACCAATGCGCGGAAGAGCTCATGCGGCTTTTTGCGGACAAGAAGATCACCAAGATCCTCACGGTGGAGGCCTCCGGCATCGCGCCCGCCGTGCTCGTCGGGTATCTTGCGAAGGCGCCCGTCGTGTTCGCGAAGAAGGCGACGCCGAAGACGATGGACAAGCACTATGTCACGACGGTTCATTCCTTCACGAAGGGCCGTGACTACGACGTGCTCGTCTCGAAGGAATATCTGAACGCGGGCGACCGCGTCCTCTTCATCGACGACTTCCTCGCGTGCGGAAACGCCGCCTTGGGCATGGCCGATCTTTGCCGGCAGGCCGGCGCCGACCTGGTGGGCATGGGCTTCCTCGTGGAGAAATCCTTCCAGGGCGGCCGCGAGAAGATCGCGTCCGCGTTCCCCGATCTGCGCGTGGAGTCGCTCGCGACCGTCACCGGTCTCGGTGACGGCACGATCGAACTCAAGTGATCACGACACGCTGCCGTGGCCGTCGGTCATGTTCTCGCCCAGGAAGGCGAGCTTGGGGTCCGCGGCGGCGTAGTCCTGGATCCAGCCGTTTTCGAATCCGAAGTCGGCGGCGGCTTCGGTCACCGATTCATATTCCTCGCGCGAGACGGTGCGGTTGAAGGGCGGCGTCTCCAGCGCCTTGTAAGCGGGCGTGTACTGCGCCATCACCGAGACGGGAATCTCGTTCGACACTTCCGTGGCGAGCCAGGCGAGATTCTCGATCGCTTCGTCGGCCAAGCCCGGCAACACGAGAATGCGCACGATCGGCTTCGCGTTTTCGGCGGCCCATTTGACGGCGGCGCGGGCGGCCGCCACGTAGCCGGGGGCGCCGGAGGCGCGGACCGCGGACGCGTCGTTCGCATAGCGCAGATCGAACAGCGCCCAGTCGCAGAGCTCGCGGTATTCCTCCAGCGTCTCGACGCGCTCGTAGCCCGATGAGTTCCACACGAACGGCAATTTGACGCCGTCTTTCCGAAGCGTGGCCGCCGCTTCGCGGATGAAGGGCAGATAGGGCGTCGGCGAGACGAGGTTCCAGTTCGCGCATCCGTCCTTCACCGCCAGTTCACGCAGGATTTCCGCGAGTTCGGGAACCGCCTTGTCCACGCCTTCGCCGCGCCAGCTCCAGGGGGAATTCTGGCAGTAGAGGCACTTCATCGTGCAACGCGAGAAGAACACGCAGCCGGAACCGCCGTTCTCGACGAGAGGCGGCTCTTCGCCGAAGTGGGGTCCCCAACGGAAAAGCCGAGGCGTCGCCCCGGCTCCGCAGTATCCGTGCGCGCCGTGCGTGCGGTCGGCGCCGCATTTACGCGGACACAGGCTGCAGGCGTTCATGTTTGGCGCGGGCGCGGACGAAAAGCCAGCCCGTGAGGGGCACGGTGAACACGTAAAGCACGCCCATCACGCCAAGCGTGATCCAGAAATTCGTGCACAGAAGGGCGATCAGCAGGAGCAGAAATGCCATCGCGCCGGGCAACGCCTTCCGGCTCAGGTGAACCGCCTTCAGCGAAATCGTGGGCAGCCGCGACGCCATCAAAAGGCCGACGAAGAGTAGCATGGCAATGCCGAAATACGGATTCTGGAAGAATTCGGCACACGCGGGGTGCGTTTCCTTCTGCGCGAAGGCGAGTGAAAGCATCGCCGGGGAAAGCACCATCCAGCAGCCGCCGGGGGCGGGAACGCCCATGAAGAAATGTTTCCAGTAAGGGAGCGTCGGCTGTTCGAGCATCGTGTTGAAACGCGCTAATCGGAAGCAGTCACACATGGCGTAGAAGAGGGCCGCCGCCAGCACGAACCGGACGAGGCGCGGATCTTCCACTTGGGCCGAGGCCGCGCCGAAGTACTTGCCGGTGAGCCAGAAGTACATGAACATCGCGGGGGCGACGCCGAAGTTCACGAAGTCGGCGAGCGAATCGAGTTCGGCACCCAGCTTGGAACTCGCCTTGAGCAGTCGCGCCACCCGACCATCCATGCCGTCGCAGATGCAGGCCACCAACAGGGCCCAGAGGGCTGGAATCCAACGGCCTTCGCTCGCGAAGGAAATGGACGTGATGCCGGCGCAGGCCGCCATCGATGTGATCAGGTTCGGGACGATGGCGCGCAGCGGAATCCGGTCCTGCCGCTTTTCGTGCTGACGTTTCCAGCCGCGGGCGCGGCCCCTCAAACGGAATTTGCTCATTTCAGATGCCCCAACACGGTTTCACCGGCCGTCATGATCTGGCCCACGCGCACCTCGGGCGCCACGCCCGCGGGGAGGTACACATCGAGCCGGGAACCGAAGCGGATGAGGCCGAAACGTTCGGCGCGCGCGAGCCGGTCGCCGTCCTTCACGAACGGAACGATGCGCTTGGCGACGAGTCCGGCAATCTGGACGACGCCGTATTTCGTGCCGCAGGGCGCTTCCATCAGATAGGCACAACGCTCGTTGTCCTTGGACGCCTTGTCGAGCGACGCGTTCAGGAACTTGCCGGGCACATAGGCCTTTTTCAGGATCCTGGCGGCGGTGGGCATACGGTTGACGTGCACGTTGAACACGCTCATGAACACGCTCACGCGCACATATTCCGCGGCAGGGTCCACGCAACCGGCCGGCAGGCCGTTGAGCAGCTCTTCGGGCAGCGGCACCTTCTGGATGAGGCAGATGCGGCCGTCGGCGGGCGAGAGAATCGCCTTTTCGTCCTCGGGCGGGTAGCGCTCGGGATCCCGGAAAAACAGGAAAACGCCGTAGGCGAGCAGGTAGAAGGGTACGATCATGAACCCCAGGATGCCGCCGAGGCAGGCGTTCACCACATGGGCGACGGCCATGACGCCGGCCGCGTAGAGCGAAGCCAGGACGAGCGCGATCACACCGAATCGGATGCCCTCCTTGTTGACATGGGGGAGGAGGTACGCCTTGTTCGAAAAGTCGGGTTTCGTTTCCATGGTTGCCCATTATCTCACTTTCCCCTCTTCCGCGCAAGGGCGGATTTTTGTATAATGGCGCCCAATGGCCTGCGGGGAAACATCTGAGGTGTTGGTTGTGGACGACGAAAAGGCGTTGCGCGACGGCGTGGCGCTTTTGCTGTCGGGCGAAGGATTCGTCGTCCGGACGGCCCGCAACGGCGAATCCGCCCTCGAGGCCATCGCCCAAAAGCGCCCCGATCTCGTGCTGCTCGACGTCATGATGCCCAAGATGAACGGATTCGCGGTTCTGGCGGAGATCCGTCGGCAGGATCCCGTTCTGCCCGTGTTGATCTTGTCGGGAAAAACGGAAGCCGTGGACAAGGTGCGCGGGCTGGACCTCGGTGCGGACGATTACGTGGATAAGGCCATCTACGCGGATGGCGGCCACGAGCTCGTCGCGCGCATCCGCGGCGCGCTGCGCCGCGCGCGGATGATGACGCCGCCCGTCGTGTCCGACGTCTTTTCCTTCGGCGCTTCGCGCGTGGATGTCCGGCGGCACGTGGTCGTGTCCGATTCCGGGGCGGAAACGGCGCTTTCCGCGTCGGAAATGCGTTTGTTGAAGGTTTTGGCGTCGCGTCCGGACGAAAACGTGACGCGCGACGAGCTTTTCTCGGCGCTTTGGGGCGTCGAGCGGCCCGGCAATCCGCGCGCCATCGACCAGACCGTCAAGCGGTTGCGCGAAAAACTGGGCGCGGACGGCCGGAAAATCGTCGCCAAGTTCGGCGTGGGTTATCGCTACGCGCCGTGAGCCGCTTTCTCCAGTTTGAAGACGTGTCGTATGCCTATCCCGGCATGCAGGCGCCGTTGCTGGCGCATGTCACCGCGATGATTCCGCAGGGCGGCTGGACGGGCGTCGTGGGCGCGAACGGCGCGGGCAAGACGACGCTCCTCAAGCTCGCCGCCGGCGAACTTTCGCCATCCGAAGGCGTCGTGCGGAGCATCGGCGGCGCGCAGTACGTGGTGCAGCGCACGGACGAACCGCCCGCGGAATGGGACGATTTCATGAACGCCTGGGACGGCGTGGCAATGGACGCGCGCAAGCTCCTGGGCGTTTCCGACGACTGGTACGAGCGCTGGGACACGCTCAGCCACGGCGAGCGCAAGCGCGTGCAGATCGCCATCGCGCTGTGGCACCGTCCCGACGTGCTCGCGCTGGACGAACCCACCAACCATCTCGATGCCGACACCAAACGCGTCCTCCTGGATACGCTCAAGGCATTTCGCGGCGCGGGATTGGTCGTGTCGCACGACCGCGAATTCCTGGACGCGTTGTGCGCGCAGTGCCTGTTCCTGTTTCCGCCGTGCGTTTCGATGCGCCCGGGCGGCGTTTCGCAGGGCATGGAGGCCGACCGCCGCGAACAGTCGTCCGCCCAGGCCGTCCACGAGACGAACTGCGCCAAGGCGCGCCAGTTGCGCGTCGCCGCGCAGAACCGCCGCGAAGAGGCGGAGCAGTCCGCCGCCCGGTCGAACAAGCTGAAGAGGCTGCAGCCCATGAACGATCCCGACGGACGGTTCAAGCGCCGGCTCGCGCAGCTCACGAACAAGGACGGCTGGGGACTTTCGCGTGCCTCCGCGCTCAAGTCCCGCGCGTCGAAGCTCGCCGCGTCCGGGCCGGCCGTGCGCGTCGAATACAAGACGGGTTTCTGGCTGGACGGCGCGGGACGCTCCAAGCGCGACCTGCTCGCGGACCTGCCCGCCGGCGAACTGCCGCTCGGCGACGGCCGCGTGTTGTCGCATCCCGACTTGCGCGTCCTGCCGGACGACCGTATTGCCATTGTCGGCGCGAACGGTCTCGGGAAGACGACGCTCCTGAAGCATCTGCTCGCGCATGTGAATCTGCCGGAGGAGCGCGTCCTGTATGTGCCGCAGGAAATCGACGAAGCGGGCTGCCGCGCCATCAAGTCGGAAATCGCGAAGCTCGAGGACGAGCCGCTCGGGCGGCTCATGACGCTCGTGAGCCGGCTCGGGTCGCGTCCCGCGCGGCTCCTGGCGTCCGAGGTGCCGAGTCCGGGCGAAGTGCGCAAACTGCTGCTTGCGCGCGGCGTGGACCGCGGTCCGCACCTGATCGTGCTGGACGAGCCCACGAACCATCTCGACCTGCCGAGCATCGAGTGCCTCGAGAATGCGCTCAAGGACGTGCCGTGCGCGCTCGTGATGGTGTCGCACGACGCACGCTTCACGGCCGCGCTCGTTCGTACGCAATGGCAATTGCGCGCCACGCCCGAAGGTTCCGTTGTGGTACAATACCGATCCTGATTTTCAACTTTCAACTTTCAACATTTCCTCCCGTCCATGCACCGATTGCCATCATCCACGGAACAGCTGCAGCTCGACCGCGTCGTCCTGACGGGCGACGCCGCGCGCCATCTGAAGGTTCTGCGCCCGAAACCGGGCGAGGAGATCGAATTGTTCGACGGCCGCGGAAAACTGCGCCGCTACCGGTTCGCGGACGGATCGCTCGAGGCCGCCGGCGACGTCGTTTCCGTGCCGCCGCCCGCCTTCGATCTCGTGCTGTTCGCCTGCGTCACCAAGGGTTCGCGCTGGGACTGGACGATCGAGAAGGCGGTGGAGCTCGGCGTGTCGCGGATCGTTCCCGTCCTTTCCGAACGCTGCATCGTGCGGCTGGACGCCAAAGAGCGCGTCGCCAAGCGCGAGCGTTGGCTGCGCATCGCCGAGGACGCGGCGCGCCAGTCGGACGCGGCGTGGCTGCCCGACGTGGCGGCGGCGGTCGATTTTTCCGAAGCGCTCGCGCTCGTGCGGTCCCTTGCAGGAGAAGCGGCGCCCTCGCCGCTTCATGGTCGCGTGTTCGTGGGGGCGCTCACGGATCCGCCGAGCGAGCCGATTCTGTCCGTGCTCGCGAAGCGCCCCGTCGCGCCCGGGCAGACGCTGGGCGTCTTCACGGGGCCAGAGGGCGATTTCACGCCCGCGGAACTTGCCTCCCTGCTGGAAGTCGCCGAGGCGGTCAATTTCGGTCCCACGATCCTGCGCGCCGAGACGGCGGCGATTTTCGGGTTGTCGGCGCTGGCGGCGGCGGCGCACGCGGAAGGGGCGCGCGCACATGCATAAGATTCTGATGGCGGCGGTCGGCGCGTGCGCGCTGGCCGGGTTCGCGGAAACGGCCTTCGACGTCGGCGCCGATCTGCGCGTTCGCGAGGAAGTCATGGACAACGTGCCGGGTCTCCCCGGCGCGCCCGGCGCGATGAGCCGCGCGAAAGCCGGCGCCAGCAAGAACCAGATGCGGTTCCGTTCGCGCGTGTGGGGAAAACTTGATCTCGACGAGTCGTTCCGGCTTTACGCGCGCGTTGCGGACGAAGTGCGCTGGTACGCGACGCCGAAGCACAGCCGGTCATATGCCTGGCCGGACGAAGTCGTGCTGGACAACCTGTGGTTCGAGGGATGCGAATGCTTCGGCGGGCTGATGGATTTCCGCATCGGCCGGCAGGATCTCTTCGACGGCAGGCATTCCGTGTTCGGTCTCGATCGGGTGATGCTCGACGGCGCGCCGTATGTGGGGTCGCGCTCGTGCTACGCGGACATGATCCGCACCATGTTCCATGTCACGGAGGCGTCGAAGCTCGACATTTTCGCGCTGTACGACAAGGCACGCAATGTGTTCCGCGTCGGCACGGACCGTTCCCGGAACCGTCCGATGAACGCGATCCATCCCGGCGATTCCTGCGAGATGGACGAATGGGGCGGCGGCGCGGTGTGGCATTCGCGGCTACACGAATTCCTGCCGTACAAGCTCTACGCCGTGCATAAGCACAACGAGGCCTACACGCATCCGACGCTGGGGCGCATGGGCGACAAGCAGATCACGACCTTCGGCGCGGAAATCGAGCCGCAGATCACCGACCAGTGGTCGCTCGATTTCGACGTCGCCAAGCAGGTCGGCCGCAAGAATGGCGGCGGACAGGCGGGCGGCTACATGGGCTACGGCGCGGTCGATTTCCATCCCGCCGTGCGGGCGTGGAAGCCGTTCACGCGGCTTTCGGCGTACTATCTTTCCGGCGACAAGGACCGCACGGGCGCGGACGACGGAGATGCCGCGTGGGATCCCATGTGGGCGCGCGCGCCGTGCGATTCCGAGATGATGCAGTACGGCACGCTGTACGGCCTCGGCTACTGGAGCAACATGTTCCATCCGAAATGGACGGCGGGCGCGGGGTTTGGCCCGCACCACGCCGTGTCCGTCAGCACGGGCCCGATGTTCGCGGCGGTGCAGGACCATCTGGGCCACGCCGACGGATCGGGCGGTTCTCTGTACCGCGGTCTTTTGTCCGCCGTACGCTACGATTTTCCGCTGTGGCTCGCGCCCGAGGGCGCGAAGGGCGTTGACTGTTTCGAAGTGTTCGGCCATGTGCTTGCGGAACTGTTCAATCCCGGCGATTATTTCGATACCGACAAGCCCGCCTGGTTCGTCCGCTGGGAAGTGACATTCAAGTTCTGACCGCCATGGCGCCGCCGCGTCGGTTGCGGGGGTGTCGCGCGCGTGGTATAATGGCGGGCATTCCACACGAGGGGGATCTACGGATGAGTTTGTTTCTGGGCGGCATTCTGTTTCTGGTCATCGGCTACGTTCTGTACGGGCGCGTCATCGAGAGGATCGTCGGACCGGACGAGCGGGCGACGCCCTGCATCGCGAATCCCGACGGCGTCGATTTCGTGCCGTTGCCGCGGTGGAAGAACATGCTCATCCAGCTTCTCAACATCGCCGGCGTCGGCCCCGTGATCGGCGTCATCCTCGGCATCAAGTTCGGCAAGATCGCCTTGGCGATCATTCCCGTCGGGTGCGTGCTGATGGGCGCGGTGCACGACTACCTCGCGGGCATGATGTCCGCCCGCCGCAACGGCGCCAATCTGCCGAAACTCGTCCGCGAATCGCTCGGGCTCGCGTATTCGCGCGTCTTCTCCTGGTTCATGGTGGTGCTGCTGCTGCTGGTGGTGGCCGTGTTCATCAACGTGCCCGCGAACATCATCGACAAGACGTGGTTCACGGGCGTCCCGTGTTTCTGGCCGGCCGTGGCGATCATCTTCGTCTATTACGTGGCGGCGACGCTCTTTCCCGTGGACAAGATCATCGGCAAGGTCTATCCGATATTCGGCGCGCTCCTCATCCTCGGCTCCGCGGCCATCGCCCTCGCGCTCGTCGCGGCGGGCTTCGCCAAGCCCGAAATCCTGAACGACTGCGCCGGGTTCGCCGATTTCCAGAAGGGGCAGCCGCTCTTCCCGTGCCTGTTCGTGACGATCGCCTGCGGCATCATCTCCGGTTTCCACGCGACGCAAAGCCCCATCGTGTCGCGCACGATGCGCCACGAACGCGAGGGCCGCAGCACTTTCTACGGCATGATGATCCTCGAGGGCGTGATCGCGATGATCTGGGCGGCGTCCGCGCTCGCGATCTACAACCTCGCGCCCGAGAACCTGAAGCTGGGCGGCGCGACGGTGCTCGGCAACATCGCCTCGCACTTCCTCGGGCCTTGGATCGGCGGCGTCACCGTGTGCGCCGTGATCGTGCTCGCCATCACGTCCGGCGACACGGCGCTTCGTTCCGCGCGCTTGTCGCTTGCCGAGATGTGCCGCATCGACCAGGTGCCGATCGTGAAGCGCGTGCTGACGTGTCTGCCGCTTGCCGCCGTCGTCGTGGCGCTGCTGGCGTGGTCGAACCAGAGCCCCAAGTCCTTCAACAACCTGTGGAACTACTTCGCCTGGGGCAACCAGATGATCGCCGTCACCGCGCTGATGACGGGCGCCGTCTGGCTGCTGCGCGAAGGCAAGGGCGCGAAGGCGCTCGTGGCAATTCTTCCCGGCATGTTCATGACCACCGTGATCGTCACGTTCATCCTCTGGACGCCCGGGACGGGCGGGCAACCGTGGGGGCTCGTGCCCGGCGGTCTGCCGCTCGCGTGGTCCGTCGCGATCGGCGCGGTGGTGGCCTGCTGCTTCGCCGCGTTCGTGGCGCGCCGCGGCCGCCGTTCGACGGACGTCGTCAAATCGCTTTGATCTTTCGCCATGAGTCCGATGCGCATTCTTTGGGTTCTCAACGGCTGCGGCCTTGAAGGCCGCGTCATCACCGGCGGACCGGTCCGATTCAACGAGGTGTCGCGCCGCTTCGGCGGGATGGGCTTCGAACAGCACCTCATGACGACGCGCGGCGGCGACGCGATGCTCGGCGGCATGGGCTGCACGCTTCCCCGCACGATCGTGCCTGCGTCGTTCTTCCTGAAAAAGGAGCCGTGCCGTCCGTTCCGGTTGTGGAGCTATTTCGTCACGGCGTTCTTCTGGCGGTTCTTCGTCCGGCGCGTGCCCGAGTCGGACGTGATTTTCACGGCGAGCGACTACTTCTGCGACGTGGTTCCCGCCCGTGCGCTCAAGCGCAGGACGGGCGCGAAGTGGATCGCCTGGATACACCACTGCGAGACGGATCCCAAGGTCCGCCCCGGAAACCGGCTCGTGAACGAGCTCACCTACCGTCTGCAGCGCTGGAGCTTCAAGCGCATCGCGCGCCATGCGGACGCCGCGTGGATCAGCGACACGCTCGCGGGAGACGAAATCGAAAAGCGTCTTTTGTCCATGGGCATGCCGGCGGAGCGCATCCGCCGGATGTGGGACGGCATCGACCACGGCGCCGTCGTGGCCGCGCCCGCGCCCGCCGAAAAGACGACGGACTGCGTGATGATCGGCGTGCGGCCGAACAAGGGCCTCCATGACATCATCCCCATCTGGCGCGAGGTCCTCAAGCTCCGTCCGGGGACGACGCTCACGCTCATGGGCGGCATGAGCGGCGAGGCCGAGGTGGTGAAGCAGATCGCGGACGAAAAACTGCCGATCACCGTCTTCAAGGCGCCGGGCGGCTTTTTGCCGGCGGCGGAATACTACGCGAAAATCAAGGAGGCGCGCGTTCTGTTCGCGCCGAGCCACGAGGAGGGCTGGGGCATCGCGGTGTGCGAGGCGATGGCGGCGGGTCTTCCCGTGGTGGCGTACGATCTGCCCGCCTACCAGAAGATCTACAAGGGCTGCTATGCGCCGATTCCGCTGTACGACTTCCAGGCGTTCGCCAAGGCGGTCGTCAAGGCGCTGGACGACGCGGCGGAGGCCGGGCGCTTGCGCAAGGCCGGCGCGGAAATCGCCGCCAAATACGATTGGAACGCCATCGCCGCGCGTGACGCGGCGGCACTTCGTCCGCGTGAGCCCGAGGCGTCGGATGGCGCGCCCCGGACGCCCGAGAAGATCATCGTCGTGTCCGGCGCGGGGTCGTATCCGCGCTACATCGTGGAGGGTGCGCGCGCGGCCGGCGTGAAGCGCGTGGACGTGCTGGCCGTGCGCGGCTCCACGGCGCGCGCCACGCGGAACGCCGCCGACTTCGTCCACGAAATCGGCATCGGCGAAATCGCCTCCGGCATCGACTGGATGTCCCGTCAGGGCTACGACGGCGCGATCCTCGCCGGACAGATCAATCCGCTCTCGCTCTTCCGTTCGCGCTTCGACGCGCAGACGCGCCAGTGGCTCTCCGAACTGCCGTCCAAAAACGCGCACACCATTTTCGGCAAACTCGTCGAGGAATTCGAGAAGGCGGGCGTGCCCGTGCTGCCGGCGTCGTGCTACATGGACGGACGGCTCCCCGGCGTCGGGCTGCTCACGGAACGCGCGCCGGACGAGCACGAGTCGGCAGACGTCGAACACGCCTCGCGCGTGGCGCAGGACGTGGGCGTCCACGACGTGGGGCAGACCGTGCTGGTGAAGGACGGCATGGTGCTCGCGGTGGAGGCGTTCGAGGGCACGAACGCGGCCATCCGCCGCGGCGGCAAACTGGGCGGCAAGGGCGCGGTGGTGTTCAAGGCCGCGCGCATCGGCCACGACATGCGCTTCGACATACCCGTGGTGGGGCTGAAGACGCTCAAGACGATGCACAAGGCGGGCGTGACGGCGCTCGCGTTCCAGGCCGGCCGTCTTGTGCTTCTGGACCGCGACGAAGTGATCCGCTACGCGAACGCGCACGGCATCGCGCTTTTGGGCGTGGAGACATGTCTGCCGCCGGCGCCGCTGCGTCCGTATTGACCGTTGGAGAGAACATGTACCTCTACTATTTCCTGATTTTCGGCTTGGGCGCGTTCGCGTTCGGCTGCTGCATCGCGAGCTTCCTCAACGTCTGCATCTGGCGCATTCCGCGGAACGAAAGCGTCGTGACGCCGCCGTCGCACTGTCCCAAGTGCAACGCGCGCATCAAATGGTACCAGAACGTGCCGATCGTGAGCTGGTGCTGTCTGCGCGGACGCTGCGCGAACTGCCACGAGCCCATCTCCGTCCGCTACACGATCGTGGAGGCGATGGGCGGCGTTCTGTTCCTCGCGACGTATCTGCAGTGGGCGTCCCCCGCGCTGATGGGCGCGCTGCCGCCGTTCGGCATGACGCCCATCCACACGTTCTGGCTGGTGCCGGTGCTGTGGCTCGTGTCCGCGGGACTGATCCTCGGCTCGTTCATCGATCTCGCCGAATACTGGCTGCCGGACCGCGTGACGATCGGCGGCATGATCCTGGGCGTCCCGGCGAGCTTCCTCATTCCCGAATTGCAGGGGCTGCGCGGCGGACCGTGCTCGTTGCCCGCGCTCTATTGGAGCTTGGGCGGTCTCGTGTTCGGATTCGGTTTCATCTGGCTCGTCGGTTTCGTCTTCTCGAAGATCGTCAAGAAGGACGCGCTCGGCTTCGGCGACGTGAAGTTGATGGGCGCGGTGGGCGCGTTCTTCGGCCCGGTGCCCGTCTTGTTCGTGCTCATCGCGTCCTCGTTCATCGGCGCGGCGATCGGCGTCGCGCTCATCGTGCGCGGCAAGGCGAAGCTGGGCGGTTTCACGGCGGTTCCGTACGGGCCGATGATCGCGCTCGGCATCTGGCTGTGGATGTACTGGGGCCCCGGACTGCTGCACTGGTATCTGCAGATGTTCGGGAAATAGTTTGAAGTTTGATGTTTGAAGTTTGAAGTTTGAAGTTTGATGTTTGACGTTTGAAGTTTGAAGTTTGATGTTTGAAGTTTGAATGTTGAAAGGCGGCCCGGTGAAAAAGTCGTTGATTTCCTTTTCGTGCCTGGCGTTGGCCGTCCTTTCGTCCCTCGCCGCGAGCCCGCGCCACGCGCTCGAACACGGCGGCGTCACCCGCGAGTATCTGCTCGATCTTCCCGACGCGAAGCCCACGGCCGTCGTGGTGCTCCTCTACGGGTACGGCAGCCGGGCGGAAGGGTACTGTCCGCAGATGGTGGAGGCGTTTCGCGCGCGCGGGTGGGCGACGTGCCGCCCCGAAGCGCTCCCGGACGGCAACGGCAAGCGCAGCTGGAACGTGGGCTATCCGAGCCAGAAAACGATGACGAACGACGAGACGTCCTTCATGACGGCGCTCGTCGCCAAGCTCAAGAAGGATCTTGGCGTCTCCCGCGCGTATCTGACGGGCATGAGCAACGGCGGCGAAATGTGCTACCAGATGGCGTACCGCGCGCCGAAGACGTTCGACGCGATCGCGTCCATGGCGGGGCTGACGCTCACGTGCCTTTCGGACGCGGGCGAGCCGCAAGGCGGCGTCGCGTTCATGGAGGTGCACGGTACGCTGGACAAGACGTCCCTGTGGGAAGGGGACGTGCTGAACAAGAACGTCTATTGGGGCGGCTACCTTTCCGTGACGGACGCCGTGATGCGGATCGTCCGCGCGAACGGCGGCGACGGCGCGTTCCGTTCGGAAAGGATCGCCGCGCCGCTGGCGAAGGCGGCCGAGCGTCCCGTGACGCTGCACACGTACTCCGGCACGTTCGAGACGCGTCTCTACGAAATCGAAAACGGCGGCCATTCCTGGGCCTTCGAAAGTCTCGACGTCCAGAAGGTCGTCTGCGACTTCTTCGCCGCTTCCGTTCCCGCTTCCGGCGGCGGAATGCGCAAGGGCGCCGTGACGTCCGTGCGCAACGACCCCGGCACCGTGATGGCGTACACGTGCTGGGCCAGCGACGGCCTCAGGGACGGCGAAGGCGCGCTTTATTTCTTCCTTGAATTCGATCCGGATACGGGCGTCCGGGCGCTCGAGTCGCTGATGCGGCGTGGCGCCGTGCCGCCCGGCATCGCCGTGTTCACCAACCCCGGCACGATGCCCGCGCCCGCGGGAAGCGGCGGTGCGGACCGTTGGATGCGCGCCGCCGAATACGACCAGCCGGGCACGGCGTTTCCGTCCCTGCTCATCGAGGACGTCCTTCCCGCCGTCGAGAAGACGCTGGGCGTGACGGCGAGCCGTTCGCCCGACCTCCATTTCATCACCGGCGCGTCGTCGGGCGGCATCGCCGCGTGGAACGCGTGCTGGTACCGCAACGACTTCTTCCGCCGCTGCTACTGCAACAGCCCCACGTTCTCGAACATCCGCCAGGGCGTGCAGCTGATGCCGCTCGTGCGCAAGTGCGAGACGCGTCCGATCCGCGTGTGGCTCAGCGCCGGCACGGACGAGCCGGACTACCATTTCGGCGACTCCTACTTCGTGGCGGCGGACGCCGCGGGCGCGCTGCGCTTCGCGGGCTACGAGGTCCGCTACGATCTCTTTCCGCACGAGGACCACGGCACGCACTGGTGCGACGGCGCGTACACGGAGCGCGTGCTCGCCTGGCTGTTCGAGGACTGGAAGACGAAGCCCGTCGCCGTCGCCACGCATCCGCTGCGCGTCCGCGACGTGCTCGTGAAGGGCAGCGTCTGGGAAGCGTGCGATTTCGCGATGCCGCCGCCCTGCACGGAGGTCGTTTCCGTGGACGGCTGGCGCGCGTACGCCGTGTCGCCCACGAACCGGTTCGTCCTCTCGTCGCGCGCGAACGCGGACGGCTCGCGCGACCAGACCTACCGCTTGGCGCCGCTGGAGATGCCGTGGAACGTGTCCCTGCCGGGCGGACGCGCGCTCGCGCAGGCCGCGGACGGGCGGCTCTACGTCGCCACGGAGCTCGGCGTGCAGGGCGTGGTGCCGTTCGGGATCATGGACGTGGTGCTGCCGCTGCCCGGCGACGCGCCGTGCGACAACGTCGCGCTCGTGGGCGACGTCCTGTACGCGTCGAGCGGGGCGCGCACATGGAAGCGCCGCGTGAAGACGGGCGCGGCCGATCCCGCGAAGAAGACGGCGCCGTCCGCGCCCGGTTATGCCGACGGCTTCTGGTACGCGCGGGACCACGTGCCCGCCGGCGGCGTCCGCGACCTGTTCGGCAGCTACGTGGTGGGCGGCCGCGTCGCGGGCGTGTTGAGCGGTCTCGCGGACCCGTCCGGCCAGGAGACGTTCGACGCGGAAGGGTGGACGCTCTACGGCGCGCGCCGGCGCGACAAGTTCGCGCCGGACACGCTATGCGCCATCTTCTCGATGACGAAGACGTTCACCGGCGCCGCGCTCATGTGCGCGATCGACGCGGGGAAGCTCTCGCTGGACGATCCTGCGTCCAAGTACCTGCCCGAATTCGCCGACGTGAAGATGCTGGACGGTTCGAAGCCGAACCGCCCCGTCACCATCCGGGACCTTACGAGCCACGTGAGCGGTTTCCGCGGCGGCCCCGCGTTCGTGAACCGGGACGTGCCCGTCCGCGAGGCGGCCCGTCTGCTGGCGAAGGAGCCGCTTCACACGCAGCCGGGCGCGGCGTTCTGCTACGGCACGGCCACCTTCGACGCGGCGGCGGCGTGTCTGGAAGTCGCCACGGGCGTTCCCTACGAGCGCTACCTGAAGGAGAAGATCCTCGATCCGCTCGGGCTCGTCGACACGACCTTCACGCCGTCCGAAGCGCAGCTCAAGCGCCTGGCGCACGCGTACAATTCGGACGACACGACGATCCGTCCGGCGGCGGACGACGCGGCGCGCCAGCTCGTCTTCCCGAAGGCGAAACCGCTCTTTCCGGCCGCGGGCGCGGGGCTTTTCTCCACGCCGCGCGACGCCCTGCGCTTCGCCGAGATGCTCGCGCACCACGGCACGTGGAACGGCAGGACGATCATCTCGCGCAAGACGTTCGACGAGATCTTCGCCGTCAAGCAGACGCCGGACGGCGTCGCCGAACGCTATGCCTGCGGCGCATGGCTCGACGGCGACTGGCTGGGACACGAAGGCGCGATGCGCACGGACTTCCGGGCGAACCTCAAGACGGGCCATGCCCGCGCGTTCTTCATCCAGACGGAAAACGCGGCCGGCAGCGCCTTCTTCCAGCTCAAGCGCGATTGGCTTTACGAAGCCGACAAGTTCCAGGGGCTTCTCCGCTAAAACGTGGTATAATCGCGCAATTCATGAAAACAAGAACTTTTATCGACCAGGTGGACGTGATCGTCCGTTCGGGCAAGGGCGGCGACGGCGCCGCGACGTTCCGGCGCGAGGCGCTGGTGATGTTCGGCGGGCCCGACGGCGGCGACGGCGGACGCGGCGGCGATGTGGTGTTCCGCGCGAGCGCGCACGTGAATTCCCTGATCGCCCAGTATTTCGACCCCCATCTCTTCGCGGAAGACGGCGTGCCGGGATCCGGCTGCCGCTGCTTCGGCCGCCGCGGCAAGGACCTCGTCGTGGATGTGCCGCCGGGCACGCTGGTGACGGACAAGGCCACGGGCCTCGTGGTCGCCGACATCACGGAAATCGGCGAAAAGGTTATCATCGCCAAGGGCGGCGCCGGCGGTTTCGGCAACGTGCATTTCAAGTCCAGCGTCAACCAGGCGCCCACGGAGCACACGCCCGGCGGTCCCGCCGAAGAGAAGCGCCTCCATCTCGAACTCAAGACGATCGCAGACGCGGGCCTCCTCGGTTTTCCGAACGCCGGCAAGAGTTCCCTGTTGACCGCCGTTTCGGCGGCGACGCCGAAGATCGCCTCCTATCCGTTCACGACGCTCAATCCCATCGTGGGCACCATCGAATACCACGATTTCGCCACCATCCGCATGGCGGACGTGCCCGGCATCATCGAGGGCGCGTCGAAGGGCGTGGGGCTCGGCTTCGCGTTCCTCAAGCACTTGGAGCGCAGCCGCGTGCTCGTGTACGTGATCGACATGGCCGGCACGGACGCGCGCAATCCGTGGGACGACTACAAGATCCTCGCGAAGGAAATCGCGGACTACAACATGCAGCTGCCCGACCTGCCCGCGCTCGTCGTCGCGAACAAGATGGACAAGGCGGCCGCCCGCAAGAACCTGAAGCGCTTCATCAAGGAAACGGGCGTCAAACCCATCGTCCTGTCGTGCGAATCCGGCGCGAAAGAGCTGCACGAATACGCCGACCTGAAGGACTACGACGGTCCGATGGGCATCGAAGCGTTCAAACAGGAACTTCGGAAGATCGTCAATCCCAAGGCGCCGCACGAGGAGAAGCCGGATATCAAGGACATGCCGGACACGACGGGCGACGAAATCCCCGCCGAGGCGATGAAGTTCGCGTCCTTCCTCAAGCTGGACCCGCCGAAGAAGAAATCCCATCCGTCCCGCGGAAACATCCATGGGTGAGTTTGAAGTTTGAAGTTCGAAGTTTGAAGTTTGGTGTCATGAAGAAGTGGACGACGGCGGCGTTCAAGGCCGCCAAAGGAAAACAGAAGCTCGGTTGCTGCACGGCGTACGACGCATGCTTCGCGCGCCTGGCCGACGAAGCGGGCGTGCCGTGCGTTCTCGTGGGCGATTCAATGGGCATGGTGGTGCTCGGCCATGAGACCACGCTGCCCGTCAAGATGTCCGAAACGCTCAGCGCCACCGCCGCCGTCGCCCGCGGGGTGAAGAACGCCCTGGTGGTGGCGGACATGCCGTTCGGCAGCTACCAGTGCGGGGACGACGCGGCGATGGCGAACGCCGTCGCGTGCCTGCAGGCGGGCGCGGACGCCGTCAAACTCGAGGGCGGCGCGCGCGTGTGCGGTTTGATCAAGCGCATGACGGAGGCGGGCATTCCCGTGTTGGCGCACGTCGGGATGACGCCGCAGAGCGTCAATTCCTATGGCGGCTTCAAGAAGCAGGGCAAGACGCGCGAAGCGGCCGACGCGATTTTCGAAGACGCGCGCGCCGTGCAGGCGGCCGGCGCGTTCGCCGTCACGCTCGAGTGCGTGCCGG
>DCIH01000062.1:34484-52801 GCA_002317575.1 Verrucomicrobia bacterium UBA1731
GACGCGCAGTGGCTCGTGATGCACGATCTCCTCGGACTCAACGAAGGCCCCGTGCCGTCTTTCGTGAAACCGTACGCCCGTTTGGCCGAGACGGCCAAAGCGGCGTTTGCGCAATACGTCTCCGACGTCGCGGACGGCGTCTTCCCGCCGTCCGCCGGAAAGGGCGCTTGAGCGATGGAACTTGACGCCGCCGTTGAGCTGGTCGAAAAGGCCATCGCCGCAGGACGGCCCGCGCACGGATATCTCGTGGTGGGCAGCGTGCGCGGGCAGGCGTTGGCGCTGGCCGAGCGCGTTTCGGCCAAGCTGCTCGGCGCCGCGGACATGGAGCAGCTCAAGGCGCATCCCGATTGCCATTGGCTTTATCCCGAAAAGAAAAGCCGCGTCATCTCCGTGGAGGCGATGCATCAGAAGATGGTGGACGCCGTGTCCACCACGGCGTTCGCCGGCGGTTGGAAGATCGGCGTGATCGTCGGCGCCGACTGTCTCAATCCGCAGAGCGCGAACGCGTTCCTCAAGACGCTCGAAGAGCCGCCGAACAAGACGCTTTTCTTCCTGTTGGCCGATTCGCCCGAGCAGCTCCTGCCGACGATCGTGTCGCGCTGCCAGCGCATCGACCTGCCGGATGCGCGCCAGCGCGGACTCGAAGAGCCCTACCGTTCGTGCGTCTTGCGCGCGCTCGCGGACCCCGCAAACGCGGGCGGCGTGTTGGAGCGCGCGGCCCTGGCCGGACGGCTCGCCGCCGTGCTGGAGAGCATCAAGGGTGAAGTGGATGCGCTTGTCAAACAGGATATCGAGTCCACCGCCACGGAAGCCGGCGCGGAGACGACGAAGGAGGAGACGGAGGCGCTCGTGTCCGCACGCTACCGCGCGTTCCGCGCCGATTTCTGCGTGACGCTCGAAAACTGGTTCCGCGACGTGGCGGCCGTTTGCGCCGCCGGCGCGGACGCGCCGCTCATGCATCCCGACTTCGCCGAACCGGTGCGCGCGCGCGCCGCCAAACTCGACCGCGCCCTGGCGTTTCGCAACGTCGAATTCGTCGCGGAACTCACGCGCAGCTTCAACCGCAATTTGCCCGAAGCGACGGCGCTCGGCTTCTTCGCCGACCGTCTCACCATCCGCTGACGCTTCGCCATGTTCAAGGCCCTGCTGAAATTCTTCCGGATCGTGAACCTGCCGACGGTTCCCGGCGACGTGCTCGCCGGCGCCGCGGTGGCTGTCGCGTGCGCGTCCGGCGCCGAAGATTCGTGCGTGGTCGCATTGGCTTTGCCGCTGACGGGCGCGTGCCTCGTGGCGTGTTTCCTGTACCTCTTCGGCATGGCCGACAACGACGTCGTCGGCGCCAAGTCCGACGGTCCCGAGCGTCCCATACCCGCCGGCGCGCTGTCGCTTTTCGCGGGCAAGGCGGCGCGAAACGTCTGCCTGGGACTGGCTTTATTCCTGGCGCTGGGCGCCGGACTTCCCGCCGCCTGGTGGTTCGCGGCGGGGACGCTTTGCTGTTCGATCGTCTTCTACAACCGTCTGAAATGGCCCGTTCTGATGGGGCTTTGCCGCGGCCTGAACGTCGCGTGCGGCGCCGGGGCCGCGTTCGCGGGCCGAACGGGGGGCGTTCCCGCCGCCACGTGGTGGGGCGTGGGCGTCGCGGTCGCCGTTTGGACGGCGTACGTCACGTGGATCACGCTTTGCGCACGCGACGAAAACGCCGATCCCGCCAAACGCAAGCGCGTGGGCTGGCTCATCGGTTCGCTCGTGTACGGACAACTGCTCGTGCTGGTGGCGGCGTACCAGTGGGAGCCGTCCCAGGCGTTGCGCAACATGCTCTTGGTCGGCGCGGCTATGCTGCTCGTGCTGCGCCTTCTGAAGCGCTCGCTGCCGGAGGTCTCGGCGTCGTGAAGAAGCTGAACGTCATGGCGGCCGGTCTCGGGTGGCGCACGCTCGAGCGCCATGGCGCGACGCGTCTGGCGGGGCTTGATTTCGCGCCGAAGCCGAGCGTCTTCCCCGCGGTCACGTGCGTCGCGCAGGCCTCCGCACGGACGGGATTGACGCCCGCCGGACATGGCATGATTTCCAACGGCTGGTGGAGCGAGACGCTGCGCAAGCCGCTCTTTTGGGAACAATCCGCGAAACTCGTGAAGGGCAAGCGCGTCTGGGACGACGCCCGCGCGGCCGGCGGCACCGTGGGTCTTTATTTCTGGCAGCAGTCGTTGGGGGAAGCGGCGGACGCGATCCTTTCGCCCGCGCCCATCCACAAGCACGGCGGCGGCATGACGATGAGCTGCTACGCCAAGCCGGGCGATCTCGCGGCCGTCGTGGCGGCGAAATGCGGGACGTTCCCGTTGTGGCGCTATTGGGGACCGCTCGCGTCGCCCAAGGTCGGTCGTGCGTGTCTGGACTGGTTCGAGGCGATGGCGGACGCGCAGGACGTGGACGAGGCGTTCCTTTATCTGCCCACGCTCGACTACGCCGCGCAGAAATACGGTCCCGGCAGCGCCAAGGACAACGCGGCGTTCGCGGAATTCACGCGCCAGCTCGAGCGGCTGGCGGATTGGTGCCAGCGGCGCGGCTGCGCGCTGTCCGTGCAGGGCGACTACGAGATCACGCCCGTCGCGGAAGTGCCCGTGCGGCCGAACGTGACGTTGCGCCGGGAAGGTTTGTTCCGCGTTCGGAACGTGGCCGGCCGCGCGTATCCCGATTTCTACGAATCGGGCGCGTTCGCGATGTGCGACCACGAATTCTGCGTGGTGTACGGTCCCGAACGGAAACGCGCGCTGGACGTGCTCTGGGCGACGGGCGCGTACGAATTGCCGGACGCGGCGCTCGGACTCGTCGACGCGGGCGTGTTGCTCGCGAAACGCGGCAGCTGGTGCGAGTACAAATGGTGGACGGACGCCCGCGAAGCGCCGGACTACGCCGCCCATGTGGACATCCACAACAAGCCGGGCTACGACCCCACGGAGCTTTTCTTCTTCGGACGCGGCGTGGTGAAGGGCACGCACGGGCGCGCCTGCGAAATCGCCGCCACGCCGTGAACGGAACGGAACGCGGCCTCGTTTACACGGACATGAGCAGCAGCGAAAACAGAAAGTTGGCCGTCGGCTGGTTCGACAACGCGCCGTTCCGCGAAATCTGCGCGCCGCACGTCGACCGCATCAAGGAAATCTTCTTCGCGTGGCCGGGCGTCCTGTCGTGCCGGCCGGCGCCCGACTACACCGAAGAACTCCGCGCGCGGCAGATTGCGGATCTCCGTTGGGCGCGTGCGCGGGGATGCGAACTCGACACGCTCTTCAACTGCAATTGCTATGGCGACCGGGCGATTTCGTCCGAACTCGCCGATTTCGTGACGGACAACGTCCGCGCCATGGACGCCGCGGGCCTGATGCCCGACACGGTCACGACCACGTCGCCGTTCGTCGCCACCGTCTTGCGGCGGCGTTTCCCNNCTGATGCCCGACACGGTGACGACGACTTCGCCGTTCATCGCAAGCGTATTGCGGCAGCGCTTTCCGTCCGTGAAAATCCGCTGGAGCGTCAATCTGCGCGTCCACGGCACGACCGGTTTCGAGAGCGTGATGGAGCTTTTCGATTCGTTCTACGCGTCCCGCGAACGCCACCGCGAACGCGGGTGGCTCAAGACGCTTTCCGACTGGGCGCACGCGCACGGCAAGGAAGTCGGCATCCAGGCGAATTCCGGCTGCCTGCGCCAGTGTCCGTTCCAGACGTTCCATGACAACCTGCACGGACACGACCGCATCGCGCAATCGAAAGTCGGCGAGGCGTTCGACTTCTCCGTGTTCCGCTGCAAGACGCATTACGCGCGCGGCAACCACGAGGATTTCCTCCGCGCGACGTGGTTGCGTCCCGAAGACCTGCCGCTCTACGAGCCGCTCGCGGACGTGGTGAAACTCGCCACGCGGCGGCATCCCGACCCCGCGAAAATCATCCGGGCGTACGCCACGTGCGCGTACGACGGAAACCTCGCGGACCTCATGGATCCGGCGCACGCGTTCCCCGGATCGTTCGACAACGCGGCGCTCGGCGCGTCGCCAAATTGGCCGCGCGTGCGGGAATGCCCGAACGCCAACGACTGCAGCCATTGCGGCGCGTGCGCGGCGCTGTTCAAAGACGTGTTCAAGGAGAAGACGGCATGAAGAACGTTCAGGACATCGTGGATCTGGCGAGCGCGTTTTACGGGAGCGCCGTCCTTTTCGCCGCCATCGACGCGGGCGTGTTCGCCGCCGTCGAGGCGACGGACGGTTCGCTCGACGCGCTCGTGGCGGCGACCGGTTCGGACGCGCGCGGACTTCGTCTGCTCTTGGACGCGTGCGTGGCCGAGGAGTTGCTCGAGAAGCGGGAAGGGCGCTATGCGAACACGGCGGCCGGCAAGATGGCGCTCGTGCCGGGCGGTCCCGCGGATCTCACCAAGGCGATCCGCTACAACCGCGATGTGTATCCCGCGTGGGGACGGCTGGTCGATTTCGTCAAGACGGGCAAGCCGACGGAACGCCCCGAAATCCACCTGGGCGAAGACGCGGCGCGGACCAAGGCGTTCGCGGCGGCGATGTTCGGTCGCGCGATGGGCATCGGCCGCACGGTGGTGCCGATGTTGGGCGCGTTGAAGGGCCGGCTGCTCGACCTTGCGGGCGGTCCCGGCGCGTATGCGATTCTCATGAGCCAGGCGAATCCGGAATTGTCTTGCGTGACGGTCGATTTGCCGGCCATATCCGCCGAAGCGTGCGGTTATGTCGCGAAATTCGCACTTTCGGACCGTGTCGAATGTCGTGCGGGCGACTACCATTCGGACGAATACGAACCCGAATCGTACGATGTCGTCACCATCTTCGGCGCCCTCCACCAGGAATCTCCCGAGGCGATCGTGGACGTTCTTAAACGGGCGTATCGCGCGCTCAAACTGGGCGGCAAAATCCTCGTTTTGGACATGATGACGGACGCGTCGCACACGGCGCCGAAATTCTCCGCGCTCTTCGCCGTGAACATGGCCCTCACGACGGCCAACGGCTGGGTGTTTTCCGACGCCGAACTGAAGGCGTATTTGTCCGCCGCCGGTTTCGTGCCGGGCGAGACGAAAACCGTTCCGCCGCCCATGCCGCATTGGCTTGTCACCGCCGAAAAGCCTGCGTCGTCCGAACAGTAGAGCGGTGCGTCCCGCACCGCGCAGAGGCGTCCTATCAGGAGAAGCGGCGCGCGGGCCCTTGGCGGGCGGCTTCGCCGTTGCCTTTGGCAACCTTCCCTGCGAAACGCAAGCGTTTCTTCGGCGCATCTCGCCGCTTCAGAGGCGTCCTAACTGCATCCCGCCGGCGTCACAAAGAGCGTTATTGGTGCGAACTTGGTGGCGTCGGCGGGATGCGCCGAAGCGAAGCGGAGGGCAGGTCGCCGGAGGCGACGGCGATGCCGATCGCGCGACGCCACCCCCTTGTGGACGCCTCTGCGGCGCGCGGGACGCGCCCGGGTGCGCAACGAGGGGCCGCGCCCGCCCCGCGCAGTGGCGTACGGGCGCGGCTCCACCAGGGGGTCACGCCGCTCCGCCGGCGTGACCAAGGTCGGAACTGGGTCGGGAAATTCACGAACATGGTGGCGTCGGCGGAGCGACGCCACCCCCTTGTGGACGCCTCTGCGGGCCTTTCAACCTTCAACTTTCAACCTCGCATTCATGTGGTATAATTCCCGGCATCACGAAGATCTCCCGGCGTCACGAAGATCTTTCGGCATCACGAAAACGCTTTTGAAATCTCTTGCGAAACGGCATCCATGAACGTATTTGAAATCATCGCGAAATTGCGCGTTTGGGGCGTGGCGGGCATCCGCGATTTCGTCACCAAGCGCATCTGCTGGTGGCGGCTTGCGCGCAAGCTCGAGCGCATCGCCAAACTCGACGCGGACGCGACGCCCGTGCGCGGCATCACGCTCATCGGCGATTTCAAGACGGGCTCGAGCAACACCAAGACCAACCGCGATTTCGCGCATGCGCTCAAGGACGCCGGCATCCCGTTCCAGACCTTTTCCGTTGACCGCGCCTGCACCGTGCCCGAATCCGAGTACGCCGACATCCTCACGCCCGAGAGCGAATTTCGTCTGCACAAATACACGCACGTGATCGAGATGTTCCGTAGCCCGCTGCCGCGCCATTTGGTGAAGAACCGCGCACGCATTGCGTTCTGGGAAGGCGAGCACGGCATGTTCGACGTGTGGCCGTTTCTGCGCGGCGACGATGCGCTTATCGCCATGAGCGATTTCAACTACGAATATTTCAAGCGCGCCGCGCCCGGCGTGCCCGTGCACAAGATCCTCTATCCGCTGCGCCGCATCGACGTCGCCGTGCCGCCGGCGGACGAGGTGCGCCGTCGGTTCGGACTCGTCCCCGACGATTTCGTCGTCTTCTTCAATTTCGATTTCGGTTCCTACAAGCGCAAGAACGTGCTCGCGACGGTGCGCGCGTTCGCGCAGGCGTTCCGCGACGAACCGCGCGCGAAGCTCGTGTTCAAGGTGAAGGAGGCGTCCACCCACGCGGCGCAGCTCGCCGAAGTGCGCGCCACGGCGTCCGCTTTGGGCGTGGCGGACCGGCTGGTGGTGATCACGGAATTTTTGCCGCACGCGCTTCTGTACGGACTCACGGCGGCATGCGACGTGTACGTGTCGCTCCACAAGGGCGAAGGGTTCGGCATCGGCATGGCCGAGGCGATGCTCTTCGGCAAGCCCGTGGTGGCCACGGACTGGAGCGCCAACACGGAATTCTGCGTGCCGGGCGCGTCCTGTCCCGTGCCGTACAAGCTCGTGCCCGTGCAGGCGGACGAATATTTCACGGCGATGAAGGAGTGGGCCGAAGCCGACGTGGACGCCGCCGCGAAGGCGTTGCGCGCGCTTCACGACGATCCCGCCTGCCGCGCGAAGATCGGCGCCGCCGGCAAGGCGTTCATCGAAGAGCATTTCTCAAACGCCAACTTCAAAAAGACCGTCGACGCCTTTCTCGGCAGTTGCTTAACAAACAGAAACAATGTTTGATGCGTTCAAATTGTTGCGGTATAATAAATAGCAACTGCGGTTGTTGTAACCGTGGTTGCTATTGGAGCGGAATATGCGTTTTTTTGATCGAAAGCAAGAGCTTGCAGATTTGCAGGAAATCCGCCGACGGAGTGAAGACGTCGCGCAGTTCACGGTCGTCACAGGGCGTCGTCGTGTGGGGAAGACCTCGCTTGTTGTCAAGTCGCTGGAGCGGGAAACCTATGTCTATCTGTTCGTGGAACGCAAGAGTGAGAAGGACCTCTGCGAAACTTTCATGCGCGAGATCGAAGGGAAATTTCCGGGGGCGGTCATCGGGGTGCCGGATCGGTTCGAGCAGGTTTTCGAAGCGCTGATGAAGCTCTCGCAGGCGCGCCATCTGAATGTCGTCATCGATGAGTTCCAGGAGTTCCGAAAGGTCAATCCCTCGATATTCTCATCCATCCAGAAGATATGGGATCGACTGAAGGAGAAAGCACACGTCAATCTCATCGTCACCGGCAGTGTCAATACTCTGATGGTCAAGATCTTCCGAAATCGCAAAGCCGCCTTGTACGGACGCGAGACATCGTTCATGGTCGTGGATCCGTTTCGCACGGAGGTGCTGAAGGAAATTCTCTCGGAGTATTGCCCGAAATACGATCATGAAGCGCTTCTGGCGCTTTGGACTTTCACCGGAGGCGTTGCGAAGTACGTCGAGTTGCTGATGGACGCCAAGTGCTTCACCCGCGAGGCGATGCTCAAGGAGATCATCCGGCCGAATTCCGTATTTCTGGATGAGGGGCGGGCTGTGCTGATCGAGGAGTTCGACAAGGAATATGGCGTCTATTTCTCGATTCTCTGCGCTGTGGCGCGAGGCAAGACGACGCGCAATGAGATCGAGCAGACGGTGGGGCGTCAGGTCGGTGGTTATCTTGCGCGACTTGAAAACGACTACGCGCTCATCCGCAAGCATCAGCCGCTCTTCGCCAAACCTGCGGCAAAGACGGCCCACTACGAATTGACGGATCGTTTTCTCATCTTCTGGTTCAGATTCCTCTATCGTTACAGTTACGTACTGGAACTCAAGGGGTTCGACCAGTTGCGCGAATTCGTCCGTCGCGACTATGCCGTCCTGAGCGGACTGGCCCTGGAGGAGTACTTCCGGCAGAAGCTGGCGGAGTCCGGCAAGTGGACGCGGATCGGTTCCTGGTGGGATCGGAAGGGTGAGAACGAATTGGACATCCTTGCGGAAAACGAACTGACCGGGACATATGCGGCTTGCGAGGTGAAGCGAGACAAGGCGCGGATTGATCTTTCACGTATTCACGATAAACTGACAGCGTTTTGTGCTGCAACGGGAAAATGGCGTGCGGCGCATCCTGATGTCTTGGCACTGTCCCTGGAGGATATGTGAACGCTATTACCCTGCGCGCACTTCGGCGGATGCACGTCGAGGCATACGCCATCCTGAAGAATCGCGTCGATCAGGTGCGCACCTGGGGGCTGCGCGGGGTGGTCGCGTATCTGCGGCGGTTGCCGCACGAGCGCGCCGTGGCGCGGTTCCTCGCGCGGAACGCCGCCGCGCACGCGGGCGAAACGCCGGCGCGCGGCATCACCGTGGTGGCGCCTTTGTCCTCGTCCCATTCGCTTTCCAAGGCCATGCGCGATTTCGTGGTGCGGTTGCGCGGCGTGGGCGTTCCGTGCCAGACGTTCGACACGGGCCTGCGCGACGGGCGGGTCGCCTCGGCCGACTACGCCGATCTGGTCACGCCGCGCGCCGAATTCGATCTGCTCAAGTACGACCACGTGGTGGAGATGCTCACGAGTCCGCTTCCCGCCGGCTTGCCCGTGAAGCGTTGCCGCGTCGCGTTCTGGGAAGGGGAGGCGGGCATTCTCAAGACATTTCCGTATCTGGTCGATTCGGACGTGGTGGTCGCGATGTCCGACTTCAACGCGGCGTATTACCGCCGGGAATTCCCGCCGTCCGTGAAGATCGACAAAGTCGTCTATCCGTTGTTGCCCGTGCCGTCCGATCTCCTTCCGCGCGCGGAAGCGCGGCGGCGTTTCGGCTTGGACGCGGCGGCGTTTTGCGTGTTCTTCAACTTCGACGCGCGCGCGGGCGAACGCAAGAACGCCGCCGGCGCGTTGCGCGCGTTCGCGGCGGCGTTCCAGGACGTCGCGTCGGCGCGGCTTGTCCTGAAGGTGAACGGCGCGAAGGCCCGTCCGGACGCGCTTGCGGCGCTTCAAAACCAGGCGGCCGCGCTGGGCGTCGCCGGAAAACTCGTGCTGGTGACGGAGTATCTGTCTTCGTGCGACCTCTATTCGCTCACGGCGGCGTGCGACGCGTATCTTTCCCTGCACCGCGCGGAGGGGTTCGGTCTGGGCATGGCGGAGGCGATGCAGCTGGGCGTGCCCGTGGTGGCCACGGGCTACAGCGCCAACGTGGAATTCTGCACGGACGAAACGTCCTTCCTCGTGCCGTACAAACTCGTCCCCGTGAACGGCGACGCGTTTCAGGCGCCGATGGAACGCTGGTCCGAACCGGACGAAACCGCCGCCGCGCGCCATTTGCGCGCCCTCCACGAGAACCCGCAAGCGGGCGCCGTCAAAGCGCAAGCCGCCAAGCGTTTCCTCGCGGAACATTACGGCGACGTCGCCTTCGCGCAAAGCGTGCGCGAGTTCTTGGAAGGTTGAAGTCTGAAGGTTGAAGGGCGACAGCACAGGTAGGGCGGGCGCGCCGCGCCCGCCGCAAGTGTCCCCATGTCAGATGTCCAAGGCGTTGCGCACGCTTTCCGCGAAGCGGCTCATGGCGAAGTGTTCTGCCACGAACGCCTGCGCGCGTTTGCCGAGGTTTTGCCGCAACGCAATGTCGCCGTGCAGCCGCTTGAGCGCTTCCGCGGCGGCGGAAACGTCGGGTTCCGCCCAGGTCTTCACGAAGCGGTAGTTCGGGTTGTCGATCTGCTCGGGCTTCACGTCCACCATCACGTACGGCACCAGAAGCGCCGTCTCCGGCGTGCAGAATTCGCCAGTGCCGGAATAGTCCGTGGCCACGACCGCCTTGCCGAGCGACATCGCCTCCGCGACGCCAAGCCCGAATCCTTCGCCGCGGTGAAGCGACAGATACGCGTCGCACGCGTTCGTGAGACCGTACAGTTCTTTTTGCGGCAGATACTCCGTGACGGCGACGACCTGGTCGCGCACGCCGAGTTCCCGGGCAAGTGCCATGAGCTTCGCGAATGTGCCGGCGTGCTTTTTCGCGCCCATGACCTTCATCGCGAACATGGTGCGGGGCGCGCCCGCGAACGCCGCCGCGAATGCGCGTAGCGCGCCTTCGGGGTTCTTGCGGTAGTAGGACGATCCCAGATCGAAGTTGTAGAAGACGACAAAGTCGTCCGCGCCGATGCCGTATTTCGCGCGCATCTCGTCGGCGGGCGGCAACCCGTCCACCTCAAATCGGAACGGATAGAGGATTTTGGAGACGGTTGGAGGAGGGGTTTTGTTAGTTGTTGGTTGGTGCGGAGCAGAAGGCTGCCCAAGGGGGTGACGCCGCTCCGCGACGTCACCATGCTCGTCAATTGCCAAGACATTATCGGGACTGCCACGCCGCGGAGCGGCGTGGCCCCCTTGGATGGCCGCATTATTTTCTTGTGGGGCTGCGCGTTTTGCATCTCTCGAAAAAATCTTGCGGAACACATCGCGGTTGAAGTCGCTCATGGCGACGATTTGCGCGCCGTCGTCCAATCGCGGATCGAATTCCAACAGTCCCGACTCGAATTCCCAGAATACGATGCGCGCGCGTTTGACGCCCGGCAGATCCGGGAAGGGGCTGTGGAACATCTCCACAATGTGATCGTATTTGAGCGACCGGAAATCCTCGCGCGGCGTCAAAATGGGGGCGACGTCCTCGGCGGCGACCTTGCGCTCGGACGACAGGTCGAAAGTCTGAAATGGAATGCCAGCCTTCTTCAGATGGAAGCAGAAATCACGTGCTACTTTGGAAATGGAACCCTGTCCGCCAAGCGCCGCCACGACTGTGATGCCGGGCGCGGGCGTCATCGGGAAACGGCGCGCGTTCTCGAGAAACATGCGTTTCATCCGCCGCGTTTCCAGTTTCCCGGCCAGGAAGTCGCGAATGCCTTTGACGCCGTAGGTTTTGATCTTTTCAAGAATCGATGACATGTCGCATATTGTAGCACGGGCGGTTGAACAATGGTATAATGCGCAAAATGTTTTCAAAAGGAACTTGGGTGGGCTTGTCTCGAACATGTGGTTATTGCCGTTGCGCGATTCGGTTCGTGCAGCGTGTCGTGCGTCAACCGTCGTATTTCATGAACGGGGTTCGCTACATGCAGTGGGCTTGCCGTGATTTCGCGCGGCGGCGCTGGCCGCGGCCCGACGCGCTCGCGCCGCGGGCGAATCCTTTCAGAAAGCTGTTGGTTGTGCTGCGTACGTCCGATTTCGTCCAACACTGCAGCTCGTCCCGAGGATTGGAAGAATTCGGAATCAAGGACAAGTTGGACGTGGTGAAGCGCTGCGGGGCGAGTTTCGTGGTGGCGGCGGAGCGTTTCCGCAGGCAATTTGGCGCGGATGCGTTGCGTATCGTTTTGGTCGAGGACCGTCTCTCCGAAATTGGACGCGCGGTGTATTTGCCGGCAGGCCCGTTGAAGGAAGTCGGGTCCGAACCCGGCAATCGCGAGACGTTCCAGCGTCAGGTTGATGTCGCCAGTCAGGCGGACGACGAGACGCTGGTGTGCTTTCTGGAGGACGACTACATCCTTGATCCGGACATGTTCTGCGAAGCGTTCGAGCTGTTCAATGCAACATCCATGGCAGGATTCACGCCGCATTTTCATCCCGGCCTCGTGAACGGCGGGACGAACGTGCGGCTGTTGTCCGTCAACGGCAAATTCTACGCGCATGTGCCGACGACGACTTGCACATTTTTCATTTCAGCGACGGATGTTCGCAAAAATCTGTCGCGTTTGCGGCGGTATTACGGTTCCGAACTTGGAAACATCAACGAAATCTGGCGGCACAACGTTTGCTTGGCACCCTGTTGCCGTACGCTGGCCGAGCACATGCATAAATCGGATCTGTCGTATGTTTGGGTGAAATCAAAATTAAATGGCGAGAATTTTAGTTGATGATGAGGGCTTTGATTCGGAAACTAGCTATGAAAAAAATACTCTTCATACTGTCTTATGCTTGTGCTTTGACATTCTGCGTGTGGTTGGCATATTATTTTTTGGGTATGCCATCCATTGGGATTGATGATGCCTACATTTTTTTCTCTTATGCAAAGAACCTTGCTGCGGGGAAGGGGTTTGTCTATGGAAATTGCCCTGAAGTCGTAGAAGGATGCACGTCTTTTCTTTGGACGCTTATTTGCGCGGCAAGTTGGTGGTTGCATTTAAATCAGTTCGGTGTGTTAGTGGTTGCGTTTGTCTGTTTGCTGCTGACGCATTTGACATGGTTCAAGTTGTTGCACCGCACTTGTGGGGAGGAGTTGCCTGTCGTTGTCCTTGCTGTGTTTTTGCTTTCGTCCCCCGCACACCTCTGTTGGATGAGTTTCACATGTATGGATGTGAGTCTGTATGCACTGACCGTTGCATTGTTGGCGCGCGTTATTTTCTTGCCCCGTGAAAACAGATTGGCAGCATCTGTGCTTTTTGCAGCCGTCCCGCTCGTTCGTCCTGAAATGATGATGTTAGGTCCTGCCGCCCTTGCGCTTTATTTCGTGTCAGGATTTATATGGAAGGAATGGTCATGTCGCAGGACTCGCGTGTTTCTCTATTTCTTTATCTTTGCCTTGTCGCTCGGTGCCTTGACTGTTTTTCGCATGGCGTATTTCGGGTATCCGTTCCCTAACACGTTCTATGCTAAGGTTTCGCCTTCGCTTTTTTACAATATTTCCGCTGGGTTTGGTTATCTGGCGCTTTTCATCTCCTTGGGCGCATCGGCATGTGGGTTGCTCATAGTGTTCACGGGACACTTTCTGCCGAAATGGATTCATGTGCGTTCGCCGATGCTCTTGCTCGTTGCATGGTTTCTGATTCTACTTGCTCCGCCCGTTTTGACCGGTGGTGACCACTTTGGTTATTATCGCTTCTATCAGCCCGTTTATCCGCTCATTGGTCTGCTTGTCGCATACTCGATGGCGTCTGTTTGGCACTCCTTGAAGGACTCACTGCTTGGTTGCTGGAATATAAATCGGCGGGCGTGGCTTGGGGCTGTTTTGATAGGCGCAATAATCGGAGGTGCCCTGTCGTTTCAGCCGTCATGGCGCACCTATCGGTCGTTTAATGAGATTGATCAGGAGTTTGTCATCGCGGTTGCTGGTATTGCTGACGGCAAGTCGTTGAACGCAGTTTTCGCGGGGGGGGGGGGGATGCCAACCGTGGGAGTGATTACGGCTGGAGGAATCGGGATGGCTTATAAGGGCAAGATTGTGGATTTAATGGGGTTGAATAATGTGAGGGTGGCGCATTATAAAGGGGAGCGACGTGGCAAAAAGAATCATGCCGCCTTTGAGCCGGCAGTGTTTCCCGAACTTGGAGTTGATGTCATGGTGGCTGAATGCGAGTCGCCTCTACTAAAAGGCATGACACTCGATCCGGGCTTTGCCAGTCAGTGGCGTTTTGGGCGCTTTGAGCGTGCGGGATTGTCAACTCGTGAATTATTGGCAAGTAAGGCTTACGTTGAGATGGCGGGACATAGCGGTATTTCTTTTGTTGATTCGGCTCAGTGGGATGGTAAGAAGTGGAGTCGGATTGTGGCTGGAGGTGCTCGGTGAACGTGAATTCCCTCATCCAATTCGTCCTGCGCGTGTTTCGGTGGATGCACATCGACGTGTACGCCCTGTTGAAAGTCCATGCCGAGCGGCGCATGTGGCGGCGTGCTTTCCCGAAAGACGGCAAGCTGGACGAGAAGGGCATTTTGCAATAGTATTCGCCATAAATCAACTAAAATTATTTAATGAGCAGACGCTATATAGGCAGGATTCTTCTGATTAGATGGATGATTCCGGTTGAAAGGTGCATTTTCTTGAGCAGTATCTCTGAAATCATGCCCATTTGGAAGATGTAGAATTGGGCAAAGAGCATAATGCGATGCAGGGACGGTGCACGATAAATGAGATGCGAATAGCAAGGTTCTCGGCAGACGGGGGGCAGTGAGCTCATGCGGATGATGGGACGCATGACATAGCCGAGGAAGTTGATGTCGCGACCGTTGTAGATTCGTTCGGCGGTTTCTTTCGCGATTAATTTTCTCTGCGCAGGGGTCTCGACTATTGAGTTCGTCTTAAGGAGTATCGTGTTCAGATCGCCAAGATAACTGAAGTGCCAGGCTGCGTGCGGGACGAACTTGTCGAAATGAGAAGATCGCAGGTGATTGGGATCGGCTTTTTGTCGATAACAGGGAAGGATGCTGATTTCCCGTTCTGCGAGCAGGGGACTATCTTTAACGCGTGAACGGAATGTCTTGTACTTGACAATTCGTATGGCAGTTCCAGCTGGTTGTGTTGTCAGGTAGTTGAGGTAGAAATTGTAATGATCCATTTCGAGTGCGACGATTTCGCTATCGATTGTCGAGATGGTTTTGCAGAGGATCTTTGGTTTTGGGATTTCGTCAAGGTCGGATACGATGATGATGTCGTCGGGTTTGCATTGTGTCAATCCCCGGCAGATGCAATGACGTTGCCAATTTTCAAGAGTCCAGTCATCGCTGCGACTGTTGATGTAGTGCTCCTCTGGAGATGGAAAATCGTCAACGGCAATGTAGATGATCTTCTCCTTGAACCTCGAAAACCGTGCTTCGTTTTCCTTGAAGTTCAGTCTCTTGGGCACTCCTCGATGCGTTTTAGTGGCCTCGACGATCACAAACCTGTCGACCACGTCATCAAGCGTGGCCAGCCGGATCTCCAGAAGGTCAAGTTCGTTGTAGAATGTAAAACAGTCGTAGACCATGTCGTGATTTCGTTAGAAGACCGTCGGGAGCGTTTTCCAATTCGCGCCAATGTATTCCATCATCTTGCCGCGCATTTCGAGGTAGTAGTACTTCATGCTTGGCCTGACGAGAATCTTCGATAGAATCTCGCGGTCGGATGTTTTTCGGGCATCTTGAATCTTTTTGCGCCAGATCCGAATCGCCTTTCGCTTCCCACATGTCTGGCGGATTGCTTGAACATAGACGTTTGCGTTTTGCCATTGACGGCCGAGAAGGTATCGGATGAACAGGAGCCCGTGATAACAGAAGAATCCGGGCATGATGGCGAAAATGCCCCACCAACTTAAGGTTGTGAAATAGGAAAACAGGACATTTGAAAGCGATTTGGCAGAATTGGCCGTTGCGTTGAGCTTCCGAACGGTTTGGCTGTAGAGGTGGTCGATTGGTTTCGTGTTTATGTAATGAACCTCGTAGCCGCTCATCCAGGTGCGGTAGCAGAAGTCCGTTTCCTCTCCATTGTTGAAAAAGTGGGAATGAAACATTGGGCCGGTTATGGTGGAGAGAATGTCGCGCTTGAAGAGCAGGCAAGCGCCTTTTGCTGCGTATACGGGTCCTGACTCCGTCGTGCAACCGTGCGTTGGACGGCTGAAGTATCTTCCGAGGAGTCCTCCAGCGCCCGTCAGTAGAAATCCGCATGAATCCAATGTGTTTCCCAGAAGCGGAAGGTTCATCGTCCCTTGTACGATGCCAACCTTTGGATGTTCCTCCAGATATTTGATCAAGAAAGAGAAGGGCTCCTCGTGAATGATCGTGTCGTTGTTTAGGAGGAGAATGTTTTTTCGTGTGCAATACATCAGCCCGAGGTTGTTTCCCCCGGCGAATCCGAGGTTTCGCATCGCACTGATGTAGCGAACGTTTGAAAATCTCTGCGCGATTTGCCTGGTCGAATTCTCGTTTGCATTGTCAACGACGATGATCTCGGGCATGTCGCCGCAGGCGTGCTGAATTGAGCCGAGACAGTTTGCCAACAGTTCATCACCATGCCAGGTGACAATTAGGATTGAGAGATCGTGAAGATTTTTGGGCATGATGATGTTCTCGTCATCTATTGATTTTGCGGTTGTTCGCAGGCAATCGAGGCGCGGATGCCGAATTGGTAAGTACATAGGTTGCCCAGGAATAATTCCAGAATGCGGATAACGAGCAGTTTGATGGGGCTAATGTCTTTTGTAAATGAGATCGGTTCGTAGATCTCGACGTTCCACCCGCACTTTGTTGCCATCGCCGAAAAACTCTTCGGGGTAAAGAAGTGGAGGTGTGTGTAGTCAAGGATTCCAGCGTCTGCATATTGGAAGTCCTTGTTTACGATCAGATTGTAGAGCACTTCGATGTTGCGGACATTGGGTAGGGATGCGATCAGTTTTCCTCCTGCTTTGAGTTTAGTTTTAACATCCAACAGGAACGCCATCGGATCGGCCATGTGCTCGATGACATCGTTGCAGACGATTAGGTCGAAATATTCGTCGGGAATTTGATTGGCAACATCTTCGTAGCGGCCTTGGATGATATTGCGTTCGCGGGCAATGGACTGATGGGCCGCCTGGATAGAGGGTTCGACACCTATATATTCGCTTTTCGGGAAGTTTAGCGAGAAGTTCCCTGCCCCGCAGCCGATGTCAAGGATTCGAATTGGGGTGTGGTCGATGAAACGAAGCATGTCCGTTCGCGTAGCGGAGTAATAGGCGGAGGATTTCATAAGTGGGGGCGTTTTAAGAGAGTATTGTTATTATGCTTGCGACGGATAAAGATTGCGTAAATAATTGCGATTTGGAGCGTTGCCGAAATCAAAGTGCCAATCGTCATGTTTTGTAGGCTGGAAAGATTGCAGTTTCTCATGAATGTCACAATGCTTCCGGGAATTTTTCCAGTGAAGAATTCATAGCCGGTAAAGGTGATTAGAACTCCCAGCCAGGATAAGTTCATGCAAATCGTTACATAGGAAATCGCAAAACGTCGACAGGCCATTTCATATGTGGTAATGTTTCCGATAATCATGCCCATCCCTGTCGCAACGGTGAGATAGGGCAGTAAGTATGAGAAATCAGCATATGTCGCCCATGTCGAATTAATGAGAAAGAGTTGTTTTGCAATGAAGCAAAAAAGGGCGGCGATCATCGCAATGCTGATGCTTGAGGCCAAAATTGCTTTTCTTAGGACGCCTTCATTTTCATGTCCCTTTTCATGCGACTCTGCGGCTAATGGAAAAAGAACTATTGATATGGATGATCCTAGAAAAGTTGCGATGTCAGTAAAGCGCGTTATCATGTAATAGGCGGCTGATTCAATTTCGGGTAAGCGTTGTCGGTAGATCGTTGTGTTTGTGGTTGAGATTAGGACACCAAAACATGTAATCACTGCTATCGGCCATGTGTAGGTGAGGATTTCTTTCCAGTCCTTGCGCCAGGAGGGGTCGGGGGGGTAGGGCTTGAGGGCGCGGTGGGTGTCGTAGGCGGCGCAGGCTGTCGTTACGACTCCCGGGGTTGTCTGGCCGAGCATGTAGCCGGAAAGGGCGCGGATGGGCATGGCGACGAGCATGGTGACGAGTCGGACGGGGGCGCTGATGATCGCCGTGAAGGACATCGTCTTGAAGCGCTTGAGGCCTTGCTGGGTGCTGGTAACGAGCTGTCCGATGGCGGCGACGAAACCGCTTGCGAGGATGAGGATGGTGAGGAGGCCGGATTCGATGCGGAGGCGCTCGTAGAAGTAGGGCATGACGAGGTAGGCGCCGGCGATGCAGACGACAAAGAGAATCGCCGAGATGCCGAGGACATCGCGGATGAAGCTCTTGACCTTGCCGTATTCGCCGCGGGTGGCGTAGGTGTTCACGTATTTCGCGAAGACGATGGCGACGACGCCGAGCGGGATGGTGAGGAAGGAGGTGAGCTGCTGGAGGGGAAGTACTGCGCCGAGTTCGTTCGGCCCCACGTATTTCGGGACGAGCCAAAGGCCGATGAAGGCGTTGATGGCGTCGCCGAAGCGGCAGGCGATGAAGATCATCGCCGAATACCACCAGAGGTCGCCCACGCGCGCGTGGAGTTTGGAAAGGAACTGTCGCATTGGCGGGGGATTATAACACGTTTGGCGGGTTGAAAGTTGGAGGGACCGCGATTGGGGCGTGCTGAGTCGTACTGACAGGAGAAGCGGCGCCTCCCGTCCGCCGTAGCTTCCGCGCAGGCGGATCGCCGCTTCAGAGGCGCCCCTCACCGTAGAGCAGTTCGTCCCGAACTGCGGATTGGCGTGCTGACGAAAAAGGCACGTGGTCATTTCAGGGCTTCGCGGCAAGCGCGAAGCGGAAGCGGCGGGGGCGCCGCTTCTCC
>DCIH01000062.1:52960-59812 GCA_002317575.1 Verrucomicrobia bacterium UBA1731
GGGCGCCGCTTCTCCTGATAGGGGCGGCGTGCGCGGTGCGCGTAGGGGCGGCGTGCGCAGTTCGGGACGAACTGCTCTACGGGTAGGGGCGGCGTGCGCGATGCGCGTAGGGGCTGTGGTGCGAGACGCGTGCGGGGGATTGATCAGATCGCCGCGTCGATTGCGACAATGAGGTTGTTCGCCCAGGCGACGGCTTCGTCCACGGTGGGGAGGACGGGAAGCCGCAATTTTTGGTTGGTGTAGATGCCTTCCCAACCTTCGCTCTTTTCGACTTTTGGAGGCCAGGGTTGGCATTTCCGGTACTGGAAAAGCCGTTCGCAAATGGTTCGGACTTCGCGCATGTCGATGCCGTCGGCATGCGCCATGATCAACTGAAGGTCGATTATGTCATGCGCCCTTCGGCTGAACGCCGCCGTGGCGCCGTGCAGTTTCTGCGCGATCTGATAGGGCAATCGCATCAGCGGCAAAGCGTGCGGGATTGGAAATTGCAGCATGGCGAACTGCATGGCAAGATCTTCGGGAACTGGGCACATTTCGGCCGCATCCGCATCGCCTATCTCGTTGTGGCCGATTTCCAGACGGACAGTGCACCAGGACCGGCCATTGTAGTTGAGTTTCACGTCGCAGGGTTGCATGACGTAGTCGAACGGAACGCCCCTCGGGGAGACTTGCGGACGTATGTCGAGCTCGCCGGTGAAGCCTTCCCATCCGCGGGAAAGATTATTTCTGAAGGATGACAGAAACGTGTCGAGGTCGGTTTTCCACGCCGTGTCCAAATCCATCGTGTAGCGCGCCTCGGCGCTTCCGTAGCGAAATTTGAGCGCGGTTCCGCCCTTGACAACGCCTTCAGGCATGAATTGGCCAACAATGGCGTTGGCCATGGACATCCTCAAGTCAACGCTCTTTCTCGGATCGTTTCCCGCCAAACGGGCGATTGCCTTGTCGAGGTTGACGCGCGTCATGGGGCGGTTTTTCATCGGACGGCCTCCAATTCGTGGATTTTGTCCGTATCGACTGCACCGCATTCTTTCGCGTCTGAAATGGCTTGCCGAACGGATTGCACCGGAATGCCTTCAATGCGTTCAATGGACGGATTGGCGATCATCCGGACGTCGTAGCCGTCTGGCAGATGGCGTCTGAAACGACGGGATACGCCGAGGTACATGCGCGACGGATCGAAAGGAATGATGTCTCGCATCATCAAGGCGCTTGCGCCTCTGACGAATCCTGTTTCGCCGACAAGCGCGACCGCTTGGGCATATTCGTCGTATGGTCCTGGCACGTGCAACTCCAGCTTGTAGACGCCATAGCCGAGTCGCACAAGTTTTCCGTTTGTGGCCATTGACACGAGCGAAGAAGCAGCAACGCCCAATTTTCGCGCTTGTTCTGTAGTGATGACGCCGTGGTTGTCTTCAGCCACGTCCCAGATCTTTTCATACGATGTCATGCCAAAAGTATACTAAAAGTGTGCAGTGTTGGCAATATTAGGGTTGAAGGTCGAGTGACCGAATACAAGGTTGAAAGTTGAAAGTTGAAGGGCGAGAGAAAGCTTTCAGCTTAGAGTTGTTAGCTTTTAGGGGGGGGGCGAGGGAAAGCTATCTGCTTAGAGCTGTTAGCTTTTAGGGGGGGCGTCCGAGCCGAAGTGCGGATTGGCGTACACAAGGGGGTGACGCCGCTCCGCCGGCGTCACCAATAGCGTTATTGGCGCGAACTTGGTAGCGTCGGCGGAGCGACGCCACCCCCGGGCTGCGGAGCCAGAATGTGGCACGTGATCATTTCAGGGCTTCGCTGTCGCGAAGGTGCGCAGTTCGGGACGAACTGCTCTACGGGTAGGGGCGGCGTGCGCGATGCGCGTGGGGGCTGTGGTGCGAGACGCGTGCGGGGGATGGCACCTTAGTCCAACTATGGACTCGGGCGAGCGCAAGGATGGACTTTGCGAAGTGCAAGGATGGACTTTGCGAAGTGCATGGTTGCACTTTGAAAAGTGCATGGTTGCGCGGACACGCGTGCAAGGTTGCACTTTCCGAAGTGCATGGTTGCACTCCGTGCGGCCGTGCGGGGGCGCAAACGCGGTGCGCCATGCGGCCTCGCGACGTGGTATAATGGCGGCGTGATGAACGACAACCTATCCCTTGAATTCGGCTTCCTCGCGGATCTCGTGTTCACGCCCGAACGCGCCCGCCATTACGCCGGAAAATACGCGCTTTCGGACGCGGCGTTCTACGAACCCGGCCACCGCGCGGCGTTCACCGATCTGGTCGCCGAGACGAGCGCCGACATGACGGTCCTTTACGGCGTTCTGAAACGCCACGTGCCCGGCGCCGCCGACGTCCCGAAGCTGAGCGAATGCACCGCTTCCTGCGACGGCGAAATCGCGGACCGCGCCTGCACGCTCACGAAGATCGCCTACCGCCGCGAACTCGCCGCCGCCGCTCAGCGCGCCTTGGCGAACGGTTCGGTGACGGACCCGGAATCGCTCGAGCTGCTCGTGCGCGAGGCCGTCGCGGTCGTGCCGAAGCCGCCTTGCTGCGCGCCGGATGCCGTTCCGCCGCCCGCCGCCGACGTCTGCGCCATGCCGGACGAACTGCTGCACGTGCCCGGCTTCGTGGACCAGCTCGCGGCGTACACGCTCAAGGCCGCGCACCGCCCGAACCGTCCGCTCGCCTTCGCGGGCGCCCTGGCCATGCTGGCGCATCTCGCGGGGCGGCACTTCCGCGATCCGGGCGGCACCTGTCCGAACCTGTACCTCGTGGCCATCGCCGAAACGGGCGCCGGCAAGGACGCGCCGCGCCGCACGAACAAGGACCTCGCCGCGAAGGTCGAAATCGCGGGTTCCGTGTTCGACCAGATCGCCTCCGGCGAAGCCGTGGAGGAGGCCCTCTACCAGCAGCCCGCCTCGCTCGTTCAGATGGACGAGATCCACACGACGCTGCAGGCGGCCAAGGACAACAAGAACGCCGTTTCGCAGGGCATCTACCGCTATCTGCTTTCGTTCTACTCCGAGTCGGGCAGCACGCACACGATGCGGCTCAAGGTCGCCGCCCAGGCGCGGCCGGACGCGCTGATCGGACGCGTCGTCAACGATCCGCACCTCACGCTGTTCGGCACGTGCGTGCCGCACGGTTTCTACCAGTCGCTGTCGCTGGAGGCGCTCGAGAACGGTCTCGTGGGACGCTGCCTCGTGGTGGAGGGCGGCAAAAAGGGACCGCTCGCGCCGGTGGCCGAAAAGCCCGCGCTGCCGCCGGGCGTGGTGCACGCCGCCCACGAACTGGCCGCCCGCCGCATGCGGCGTCCGTGGACGGGCGAAACGGAGCCGCAGGTCGTTCCTTTCGCCGCCGGCGTCGCCGACGCGCTCAAGCAGGTGGCCGACGAAACGGACGCGTTGTGCGACGAGGCCGAAAGCCGGGCCGATCTCGCGGGCCAGGCCCTGTGGGTACGCGCCGCCGAGAAGGTGCGCAAGCTCGCGCTGCTGCACGCCCTGAGCGCGAATCTGTCGTTTCCCGAGGTGTCGCTCGAGGGCGTCCGCTGGGCGCGCGATTTCGTGTTCCACTGCACGAGGCGGACGTGCGAGATGGCCGCCGTCCACATCACCAGCGGCGCCACGGACGAGAACTGCCGCCGCATCCTGCAGTATTTCGCCAAGCGCCGCAAAAACGCGCTGATGCGGTCGGAGGTCATGCGGGCGCTCCATTTGGACGCGAAAGCGCTTTCCGACGCCGAAACGACGCTGGTCTGCCGGGACCAGCTCGACGTCATCCACCTCGCGAAACAAAGCGTGCAATACAAACTTCGGAAGAACGCCACATGAAGAAGCAAAACAAAATTCCCTTGCCGCCCAAAGCGGTTTCGGATCCCGCCGCGAGCATGGTCAGGGAGGCGCAGGACCGCACGGAACGCGCCAGAGCCAAGGCCGAGGAGGAGCGCCTCGCCGACTGGGTCCGCGCGCTCGTGTCCGCCCACATCCTCTGTTCCGAGGAGTTCAGCGTCGGCGAGAACGCGCGCTACGCATGCCGGGAAATCTTCGACGGTTGCAAGACCTTTCTCGAGGCCCGGCGGCGCGAGATCGAAACCGGCTACAGCAGTCCGGCGGACTTCTCGTACTGGGGGGAAATCGTCGAAATCTTCGCCTTCAGCTTCAATTACGCCTACGACGAATCGGAATGGGACGGCGATGGCCTTGATCCGGACGACGATTCGTCCTTCTTCGTCTCGGAGGTGTGGGAACGCGCCCATCTTTATTCCAACAAGCGCAACGTGGCGGCGGCGTTCCGCGACTATCTCGTGGCGGGCGCGCTGGCCGCCAAACGCATCGGATCGGCCGCCTACGACGCCTGGGCGGACGCGCTCACGGCGTTCGACTACACGTTCCGCGAATTCGGCGACGGCGCGGACCGGGAAGAGACCAGGCGGTTCGTGGATCGCGTGCGTCTTGCCGCCGGGCGCACGTGCGTCGACCACGAGCTGGAAAAACGCATCCGGGAAGTTGAAAAGAAGGTTTCACGCACGCCCCCACCCTCGCGTAAAAAGAGCCCGAAAAAGGGTAAATGAGGGGGGTAGGGTGTTTTTACGTGAATCCACACCCCCGGAAGTGCGTTTCAGCCCCTGTTTGCAGGCCTTTCCCGATCATTCGACCTTTCACGTTGCTTTCACGTTGCTTTCACGTGAAACGTGAATTCTGGCGTTTTCCGCGCCTTCCGGAGGCCCAAATCACGTGAATCACGTGAATGGTGCGTGAAGGCGAGGTCGAGCTGGTTGAAGGGGTGAAGGGTTGAAGGTTGAAAGTTGAAGGGGGCGGGCGCGGGACGCGCCCGTGTACATTGGGTGCGAGTGCGTGCGGGCGTTGCGTACGCGGGTGCGTCCCGCACCCGCCGGTCAGAGCGGTGCCGGCGGGATGATGGCGGGATTGGCGGGAACTTCGAAGCGGCTGGAAGCCGCTTCCCCGGGCTGCGGAGCCAGAACGCGGCACATGATCGTTTCAGGGCTTCGCTGTCGCGAAGGTGCGCGGTGCGGGACGCACCGCTCTACGGGTAGGGGCGGCGTGCGCGATGCGCGTAGGGGCGGCGTGCGGCGGGCGGTCATGAGGTCATGATTTTGTTGGCACGTGTTTTGACCGAATTTAAGATCGGTTCGCAGGCGGGAGGCAAATTGAGGTTCTCACATGTCGATTTCATGATGCCGCCGCAAAGTTCGTGCAGTCTGCGAATCATCTGGGCAAGGCCCAGGTTCAGTTCTTCCGCGAGCTTTTTCCAATGGCCGTGGCAAAGCGTGTCGACCGAATCGCTTCCGCCGATTTTCATGGCCGGCGTTTTCGCAAGCGCCGGCCAAAAAACGGTCGAAACGAGATCGTATCCCGGCGCCAGTCTTCTTGTGTTGCCGCGATACAACATCGAATAGTTCTTTCCATGTGCGTCGGCATTTCCGATGATGGCATTGAACATCAGCAAGTCGACAAACGACAAGACGTCCCGTGCCGGCATCGTCGACCATCCTGATCGCAAGAGTCGCACGACGTCACGGACAATCGGTCCTCCGTCCATTTGATATTTCCGTTCGGGTAAACACCCGAGGGCTTGGCAGAAGTCCTCCTGATGGATGCGACGAATTCTTCCGGTTTGAGCATCGAGGTCGCGATCGTATCGCCTGACCAGCAAACAAGGATAGCGTCCGATTTGAAGCAGTCTCGTTTCCGGCACGGTTAATCCAAGGCGGCGTGCCAATGTCATGCAGCAATGCTCGTTTGCCGCAATGCCCTTGAACCATTCGGCAAGTTCCGGCTTGAGGATGTGCGTGCTTGGCGTATTTCCGACGGGCAGGGCGAGATCATTGCCCCGCACGATCACCGGCAGTTTGCTTTGCGCGCCTGCAAGCGAAAGACGAATGCCCGACTCGCCGACCAGCAACGGGCGCAGGGGCAAGGTTTCTACAATGCCTTCAAGCTGATTTTCATTTAGCGGCTCGAACGTGTACTCTTCAGCTTCGGGTAATTTGCCCTTGGGAAGGATCGTCAGGGCGCCGGCGCATTCGCCGCCCATGGCCTCAAGGAATGCAAAATCATTCATTTCGGCGATGCCAAGGTAAGAGGCGATGCGCACACGCTGTGATTCTTCGGGAAGAAGTCCTGAAAAGAAGGGCCTCAACTTTGGGGCGCTGTATGGTTTCGACCTCAACGGAAGCGAATGCGATATGGGTTGTGAACCCTCATGCAGAAGGTAATCGGCATTGTAGACGAACTGTTCCGATCCGCTTGCAAATTTGTCATAGGAACCAACCCGCGTGGTACCCCAAAAGACATCCAACGAGCGAACGATTACATCTTCCATGGTGCGGATTGTCATTGAATCGTTGTGTCAACTAAAGATGCTTGAAGTCCCAATGCCGCTACAACTTGAAGAGCTTTCCCAAGCTGGCAGGTTGGCTTGCCGGACTCTAAGTCGACGATAAAACGCAACCCCGTTCCAGCCACCATCGCCAAGGATGGCTGGGTCAATCCTTGGCGTTTCCGCGCTTCCCTTACAATGGAGCCAAATTCTTCGGATGTCATGAGTCGTCCCTTTGATTTACCGCTCGGTATATTATCATGCCTTGACGGGTGAGTCAATGGTTTCATTTACCGATCGGTAATTTTCCCGAGCGGCAGGCGATGAAGATCATCGCCGAGTACCACCAGAGGTCGCCCACGCGCGCGTGGAGTTTGGAAAGAAGCTGTCGCATTGGCGGGGGATTAGGACACGTTTGGCGGGGTGAAAGTTGAAGGGACCTCGATTGGGGCGTGCTGAGGCGTACTGACAGGAGAAGCGGCGCCCTCGCCGCTTCAGAGGCGCCCCTCACCGTAGATTATGATGGGAACAATTT
>DCIH01000041.1:0-166 GCA_002317575.1 Verrucomicrobia bacterium UBA1731
GATAGGCCGAAGGTGTAAGCGCAGCGATGCGTTGAGCTGATCGGTACTAATCGGACGTGCGGCTTAGCTTATTCTTTCAGACTTCATCAATGGTGAGATCGAGCTCGACTCGTTTCCCGTTGCATTTCTCTTTAGTTTCCAGCTAAACGGTTTTTTGCCGGTGGCC
>DCIH01000041.1:244-10360 GCA_002317575.1 Verrucomicrobia bacterium UBA1731
CATCGCCGAGGGTAGTGCGGGACTCGCCCGTGCGAGAGTAGGACGCCGCCGGCTTTTTTTCTTCAACGCCCCCGAAAGGGGGCTTTTTTCGTATGCGGAGGAGACATGAAAAAGGCGAATCAGCTCAGAAAGATCGAAATCATCCGCGACTACACGCAGTACGCGGCCGGCAGCGTGTTGATCAAGTGGGGTAATACCTGGGTTCTCTGCACGGCTTCCGTGGAGGAGAAGGTTCCGCCCTTTCTTCGTGACACCGGTCGTGGCTGGGTCACGGCCGAATATTCCATGCTCCCTTCCTGTACGCCACAGCGCAAGGACCGAGACATCAAAAAGCTGAAGATGGACGCCCGTTCCACGGAAATCCAGCGTTTGATCGGTCGTGCGTTGCGCGCATCCATCGATATGGCCAAATTGGGCGAACGCCAGATTACGGTGGACTGCGATGTCCTTCAGGCGGACGGCGGAACCCGCTGCGCGTCCATCACCGGCGGCATGGTGGCAATTGAATTGGCCGTTCAAAGGTTGCTCAAGAATAAAGTGATTTCCGAAAATCCGATTGTTCACCGCGTTGCCGCCGTTTCCGTAGGCGTTTGCGACGGTGTGCCGACCCTGGATCTCGACTACGTTCACGATTCGTCCGCGGAAGTCGATCTCAACGTCATCATGACGGATGACGGCAAGTTCGTGGAATTGCAGGGGTGTGCGGAGCACAAGCCCTTTGGCGACGAGCATCTCATGGCAATGATTTCGCTCGCCAAGAAGGGACTCAAGCAGATCTTCAAACTCACGCGGTAGTGTTGCGCGGCTCGCGCGGCGCGCGAGCCCTACCTGTGCCGTCACAGCAGGGCGAAGACATGAAAAAAATCATCATCTTGGGAGCGACGGGGTCGATCGGAACGAGTGCGTGCGACATTGTTCGCACGCATCCCGACGATTTCAAGGTCGTTGCTTTGGCCGTTCGCTCGAATCGTGCCGGTGTTGAAAAACTGGCTGCGGAATTTGGGGCGAAGGCCTATTGCGGGGAGGATTCCGCCGCGCGCGCAGTGGCGGAAAACGACGCTGACATCGTGCTCGTCTCCACGGTGGGGTTGAGCGGGTTGGCGCCGACCTTGAAGGCCATCGAGAAAGGCATGGACGTCGCCCTGGCGACGAAAGAAGTGATGGTTGCCGCAGGCGAACTCGTCACGAATTTAGCGCGGGAGCATGGCGTTAAAATCATCCCCGTGGACTCCGAACATTCCGCCATATTTCAATGTTTGCAGGAAAATTGCGCCATAAATGCGCATTGGAACAGGTGCGTAAGGCGCTTGATTTTGACGGCGAGCGGCGGTCCGTTCTTGGACGGTCCGAACGACTTGTCGGGCGTGACGCCTGCGCAGGCGCTCAATCATCCGCGCTGGAAGATGGGCCCGAAAGTGACCGTCGACTCTTCGACGATGATGAACAAGGGTTTTGAGATTCTCGAGGCGCGTTGGCTTTTCGATGTGCCTGCGGACCGCATTGACGTGGTGGTCCATCCCGAGAGCGTCGTTCATTCGCTGGTCGAATTCGAAGACGGCGCGACATTGGCGCAGCTTTCGCCGCCGGACATGCGCGTGCCGATTCAGTATGCGTTCACATGGCCAGAACGTCGACCTGCGGTTCGGGCGAAACTCGACTTGCCTGCATTGGGCGCGCTGACATTCCGCGCGCCGGACGAAAACCGTTTTCCGGCGTTGAAGCTCGTCAAGGAAGCCGCGCAGGCGGGCGGTACGCGCACGGCCGTCTTGAGCGCCGCCGATGAAATCGCCGTGGACCGCTTTTTGAAGGGCGAAATCAAGTATACGGACATTGTTCCGCTGGTGCGGGCGGCCGTCGAGCGGGCGCCGGAAATCGCTTGCGATTCGATTGCGCGCGTTCTGGAGGCGGATTCCTGGGCGCGTTCCTTCGCCGCATCGCATTGAAAGAACGCGCCCGCATTTCGTCGTAAGGCGACACCCGTTCGGATTGCGACAATTGTGATATAATGCTCACTCAAACGAAAGGACCATGGTCATGCCTAAGATCGATTGGAAAAGTCTCGGTTTCGGATTTTCGGACGTCAATTGCCACATCCGCTACACGTGGAAGGACGGCAAGTGGAGCAAGCCGAAATTCGTGAAGAAGCCCTTCATCTCCATGCACATCGGCGCGAGCTGCCTGCACTACGGGCAGGAGTGCTTCGAAGGCATGAAGGCGTTCCGCCAGAAGAACGGCAAGGTCGTCATTTTCCGTCCCGAAGAAAACGCGAAGCGCATGTTCCGCACGGCCGAGCGTTGCGTGATGCCGCCCGTGCCCGTGGAAATGTTCGTCGAGGCGGCCGAGAAGGTTGTGAAGGCGAACATCGAATTCGTCCCGCCGTATGGAACGGGCGGTTCGCTCTACATCCGTCCGCTTCTGATCGGAACGGGTCCGCAGATCGGCGTGGCGCCGGCGCACGAGTACACGTTCATCATGATGGTGATGCCTGTGGGCGCCTACTACAAGGGCGGTCTCAAGCCCGTGCGTGCGTGCATCCTCGACCATTGGGACCGCGCGGCGCCGCACGGCATGGGCGACGTGAAGGTGGGCGGCAACTACGCCGCGTCCCTCTTCGCCCACGAGAAGGCGAAGCACGACGGTTGGCCGGTCGAACTCTATCTTGACGCGAAGACGCACAAGTATGTGGAGGAGTTCTCCACTTCGAACTTCCTCGCGATCACCAAGAATGGCACCTATGTGACGCCCGACTCCTGTTCGGTGCTCCCGTCCGTCACCAACATGTCCCTCAAGCAGGTCGCCGCCGACCTCGGCTGGAAGGTCGAGTGCCGCAAGGTTCGCTATGAGGAGATTAAGGATTTCGCCGAAGTCGCCGCGTGCGGAACCGCCGTGGTGGTCACGCCCGTGTGGGAAATCACGCGTGGGGACGAAGTCATCAGGATTTCCGATCCGAAGAAGCCCGGAAAGGGCCTGCAGAAACTGTTCGACACTGTTCAGGGCATCCAGTACGGACGTATCAAAGACATTCATGGCTGGTGTCATGAAGTGAAGTAAGTCGCCACATACGGAGTCCGCGCATGAGGTTTCGCGTTTTTACGGCATTGTGTGTTGTCTGGGCCGCGGGTGTGTCGCCTGTTGCCGCATTCAATCTTTCGGACCTCATGCGTTCGGACGATGTTATGTTGAAGAAGTCTTCGCCCAAAAAGACGGTCAGGAAGCCATCGGCTGTCACCAATGTGGTTGCCCGTGAGGTCGTGGCCGAGAAACCGGCCGAGAAGAAGGTAATCGTCGAGAAGCGGGTTGAAGTTCCCGTCGAGAAGATCGTTGAGAAGAAGGTGATCGTCGAGAAGCCGGTCGAGAAGATTGTCGAAAAGAAGGTTGAGGTTCCGGTCGAGAAACCCGTTGTCGTCGAGCGTCAGGTGCTGGTCATTCAACCGGTCACGAATGTCGTCGAGAAAATCATCGAGAAGGCCGTCGTTGTCGAGAAGCCCGTCGAAGTCGAGAAGGTCGTCGAGAAGGAAGTGGTCGTCGAGCGTACGAATGTGGTGGAGAAGGTCGTGGTCAAGAAAGAGCGCGACACGATCGTCGAAGATAAGTTGAAAGAGGAAAAACTTGCGCTCGAGAAGCAGTTGGCGGACAAGGAAAAGGAGCTTGCCAACAAGGACAAGCAGATCAATTATCTGAAAAATCCCGATCCGGACGAGCGCCCGACCGCCAAGAAGCCAGCCCCGAAAACGGTCGCCGACGAAGCACCGAAGCCGTATGTGCGTCCCGTGCGCGTGCCGCGCAAGAAGATGGTGGTCACGGGCCGACCGGCGAAGATAACAGCCCGGCATACCAGCTACGACCGGAAAGAGGGCGTCATTCTTTTCGATGAGCAAGTGTATGTTGACGACGAACAATACCAGATGCACGCAGACCGTCTCTACGTGTTTCTTGACGGCACGAATGATTTGCGGCGCATCGTCGCTATCGGCCATGTCGCCGTCACGAACGACGCCAAGATTGTCTATTGTGGCAAGGCGACCTATTCGAAGCCGACCGGCAAGATGGTGCTTTACTCCGGCGACGGCATCACCGCCGAGGTGCGTGACGAATCGAAGGCCGACGACCAGGTCGTTCGCGGCGATAAGATCTTCTATTGGGTCAATTCCGGTCACACCGAGGTGATTAACACCGAAGCGACCATGCCGTCCTCGGGTCTCAAGGGCGGCAAGGCCGATCTCTTCGGAAAATGATCCGCACGGAGGACGCATTGGGCGGCATGTTGACGTTGGCGTCGGGCAGTCCCCGGCGCGCCAAGATACTGGCGGACGCGGGCGTTTCGTTCGTCGTGCTGAAGACGGACGCGCCCGAAGTTTCCTTCCCTGACGATCCCGAGCGCACGGTGCGCGAGAACGCTTTGCTGAAGTGGCGCGCGGCTGTGGCGTCGGGCGCCGCGGGCGCCGTGCTCGCCGCCGACACGATCGTCTGGTTCGGGAACAAGATCTACGGCAAGCCGTGCGACCTGGACGAGGCCGTGGTGTATCTGCACGAACTTTCCGGGCAGACGCATTGCGTGTACACGGGCGTTTGTTTCGGCGTTGCGGGGGACGATCCGCAAACGGCCGTGGAGACATCCCGCGTCACATTCCGAGAGCTTTCCGACGCGACGATCGCGGAGTATGTCGCGCGCGTCCATCCCACGGACCGCGCGGGTGCGTACGACATTGACGAGAGTGGCGAACTGCTAGTCGCCGGTATCGCTGGCGAATACGAAAATGTCATGGGGCTTCCGCTCTCGCCCCTGCGCCGTTGGGATGTCGTACAGAGCGTTTCTTCCATCGCGACAAACACAGAGGACCCTTCATGACCATTGCCCGTTTCCGTTCGTTGGCGGTTTGTTTCACGGCGGTTGCGTCCGTCGCCGCTTTCGCGGCGGCGCCCGTGCCGAATTGGAAGGTGAAGATCGTCAACGACTCGTCCGTCGGGACGGGCGGCGTCTACAACACGAACTACGTCGCCTCGGCCGACGGGCTCTATCCGATGGGCGCGAAGCCGAAGTTTTGGATATCCGCATCGTGCAACGGCGTGCCGGGTGCGGGCGCGGTCGTCGATGCGACGGTCAATGCGTCTGGCCGCTGGTATCAGCCGAAGACGGTTCCCGTCACGCTGGACGCGAAGGGCGAGGCCTGGCTTGAGGCGGACGCCCCGACCGAGCCCGGCTGGGTGCAGGTGACGGTCGCGATCGGCAAGGCGAAGGCCGCGGCCGGCGCCATCTGCGGCAAGGACGCGATCCGTCCCGCGCTGCCGCCGCCCGCGGACTTCAAGGCGTTCTGGGACGCCGAAATCGCAGCCGCTGCCAAGTGTCCGATGAAGGCGACGCTCAAGGAGGTCGAGCCGCAAAAGCATCTCAAGGACAAGGTCCGCACCTGGGAGTTCTCGGTGACATGCGCGGGCCCCCGTCCCGCAACGGGCTACATGTCCATGCCCGTGAACGCGAAGCCGAAGTCGCTGCCGCTCTATGTGGGTTTCAACGGTTCGGGCGACGTCGCGGCCTACCGCAGCGACCATTACGGGGAAGTGGCGATCTGCATCCAGGTGAACAAGTTCGGCATCCCGAACAATCTGGGCGAACCGTGGGACTACGCGAAAACGCCGTGGTACGAGAGCGACATCAAGCTCTACGCGCGGCGCGGCATGGAAAGTCCCAAGACGGCTTTCTTGAAGTGGATGATTCTGCGGAATCTGCGCGCCATGGAATGGGGCAAATCGCTGCCCGAATGGAACGGACGCGACTTCCTGCTGAACGGCGAATCGTACGGCGGCGGACAGGTGCTCATCATGGGTGCGCTCGATCCGGACGTGAAATTCGTCTGCTCCTGCGTGCCGGCGCTGTGCGACCACAACGCCGCGCGCGTCGGCCGCCAGAACGGCTACGGACAGGATGTCACCGGGCACTCGGAGCTGTGGCGTCCGGACGCGGATGGCAAGCTCGCCGAGAAGGATCGCGTCCTCGCGGAAACGGCCCGCTACTTTGACGCGGTGAATTTCTGCACGCTCTACACGCCGGACAAGGAAGTGTCGATCGGTACGGGCTACTGCGACACGATGTGTCCGCCGGACGGCGTCATCTCCGCCTACCACGCGATTCCCGCGGGCGTGAAGAAGTATCTGTGGCTCAACCCGCCCGCCGGACACGATGCCGGCAACTGGCACGGCGGACGTCGTCTCTTCGACATCCTCGGCAAGTGGTGAGCTTGGTAGGGCGGTCGCTCCGCGACCGCCGTTCTCGGGATGTAATCGGCGTATGAATACATTGATTTGGTTTTCGGCGTCGTTTTGCGCGGCGCTTTGCGCCGCGGACGCGAAGGCGGCATTCACCGTGGACGCGGAGGTGCCCGCGGGCAATGTCCATGTGGACGCGATTTCCAACGATGTCGTGTATGTGCGCCAGGATCACCGCGATTCGATGGACTGGTTCTACTGGGGCTTCCGTGTGCGCGGCGCGGCCGGCAGGACGCTGCGTTTCCGCTTCACGGATCCGTACGGCGGCGGACCGGTCTCCTCGCGCGGTCCCGCGGTGACGAAGGACGGCGGCAAAACGTGGTCCTATCCCTGCGACGGCCAATCGACGCACAAGGAATTCGCGTACGCGTTCGGTTCCGGCGAAGACGAGGTTTGGTTCTACCAGACATTCCAGTACTATCCGTGGCAGTGGGACGCGTTCCTCGCAAAGCACGACGACGCGCGCGGCAAGACCTTCGTCGCGGGTGAATTGTGCAAGTCGCGCAAGGGCCGCAGCGTGCCGTGCGCGCGTTTCGGCTGCATCGGCAAGGAACCGATGTTCCGCTTCCTGTTCACCTCGCGGCACCACTGCCAGGAAACGACGGGCACCTATGTGCTCGAAGGTTTGCTCGAGCGTTTCTTCGGCGCGGACGAACTCGGCGCATGGTTGCGCGAAAATGTCGAGGCGATGGTGGTGCCGTTCATGGACTACGACGGCCATGTGGATGGCGACCAGGGCAAGGGCCGAAAACCCTACGACCATGGCAAGGACTACGGCGACGACAACCTCTACAAGGAAACGGCGGCGCTCAAAAAGTGGGTCGCGGAACACGCGAAATACCGCGTGGACGGCTGGATCGACTCGCACAGTCCTTGGATGTACGGCGCCTACAACGAATGGCTTTATCTCTGCTTCGGGCCGGATACGGCCAACAACACCGCCATCGCGCGCTGGGGACGGCTGTTGGAGCGGATGCAGACGGGATCGGCCAACTACCGCACGTCCTGCAACATTCCGTGGAAATTCCGCTGGAACGGTCCGTGGAACGCCGGCAGCGGCACGGGTGGCGTACGGCTCAAAGAATGGGCCGACGCGCATTTCGTCGGATGCAAAATCGTGATGACCTATGAAACGCCGTTCGCGGTGGCGAACGGGCGCGTCGTCACGCCGGATGTCTGCCGCGAAGTCGGGTCGGACAGCGCCAAGGTGCTGCGCGCGTTCCTGGCGGATCCGCAGGCGGGCACCGAAACGGCGCGCGAAATCAAGGGCGTCTGTGTGCGCGACGATTACGACAAGCTCGGCCGCTACGCGAAATTGGCGCCGGGATTCGCCTCGGCGGCGGCGTTCGTGCGCACGAACGATTTCGCGAAGATCGCGCCCGGCGCGTATGATCTGGGTGACGGTGCGGAAGCCGTTGTGGCGAAGACGGCGTTGCGTCCGCTGGACGCGGCCGCGCGGGCGCTCGAGCCGGCGGCGGAGACATACGAAATACACGTGCCCGTGGACGGTCCGGAAGTGTATGCGTACGTGGGCGCGGACGGCAAGGCCGAGTCGATCGGCGTTGGCCCCCGGCAGGCGCTGATCGTGTTTCCGAACGGCGGCCAGCGCGCCGCCGCGTGCACGGAAGAAATCGATCCGGTCCGCTACCGCCGCGTCGTCATCCGCGTGCGGTGAACATTGCCGCGGCGATTGATTGCGACGCGCGGAAATGGTACAATGGTTCCCATGAAAAAGACGTTGGGGTTCTTCGGCGCCGGAAAGATGGCCGAAGGCATTGTGCAGGCGGTTCTGGCCGCCGGCGACAGGTCGTTTTTTTCGCGCATCGTGATGGCCGAGACGCAGTCGGCGCGCGCGCGCGAAATGGCGCGCGCGTATGGCGTTGAAACGACGCCCGACGCGGTCGAGGCGGCGCGTGCGGCGGATGTTTTGTTTTTGGCGGTCCGGCCGCAGGACGTGGCCGCGGTGGCGGCGGCGGTCAGGCCGCATCTCACCGCGCGCAAACTGCTCGTGTCGATCTGTGCCGGGAAGTCCCTGGCCGTGTTGCGCCGCGCGTTCGGCCCGAAGGTGCGTCTCGTGCGCGTGATGCCGAATCTTTGCCTGCGCGCGAGAGAGGGCATGTGCGCGATATGCGCGGGCGCGAACGCCACGGCTTCGGACGTGAAGCGCGTCGCCGCGACGTTGTCCGCGGCCGGGCGCACGGTCGTGCTGAAGGAAAGGGATTTCGATGCGGTGACCGCGCTTTCCGGTTCGGGCCCCGCGTTTTTCGCCTACATGGAGCAGGCGATGGCGGTCGGCGGTGAGAAACTCGGGCTCAAGCCCGCAGTTGCGCGTCTGCTGGCGGAGCAGACGATGCTCGGCACGGCCGCCTATCTTCGCGCGAGCGGCGCGGATCTCGGAATGTTCATTGCGGGCGTCGCCACGAAAGGCGGCACCACGGCGGCGGGCATGGACATTTTGGCGCGGAGCGATTTCGCGTCTGTCGTGTCCGCCACGCTCGCCGCGGCGGCGAAACGCAGCAAGGAGCTCGGAAGATGAAGTGGTATGTGAAGAATGCGGACGGCAAGGTGTTCGGTCCTGTGGACGACGCCAAGCTCCTCGATTGGGTGAAAGACGGGCGCGTGGAACCGTTCGCGGGGCTGTCGAACGACCTGAAGACATGGAAGCTCGCGTCGCTCAAGCCTGAGCTCGAAATGGACTGGCTCATCGAGAACGAGCCCGGCCAGTTCTACGGTCCGACGCATCGCGCCGTCGTCAACGACCTTCTCAAATCCGGTTCGCTCGGGAAGGCGTGCCGCCTTTACCGCGACGACCACGGCGGCGCCACGTCGGCCGCACAGGCCGCGGCCTTGGCGCAGAAGGATTCCGAATTGAAGCGCAAGGAGCAGGTCGCGGCGGCGGCCGCCGCGGAGGTCAAGGAACTCGGTGCGAAGCTCCAGGCGCGCGACGGCGCGTTGGCGGCGCGCGACCGACTCGTGGCCGAAAAGACGGCCGAAGCCGCCGCTGCCTCCGCCAAGCTTGCGGCCAAGGAGGCCGAGCTCACGGCCAAAACGGCCGAACTCAAGTCCGCGCAGGCGATCGTCGCGGCCAAGGAGTCCGAACTCAAGGATGTCCGTGCCGCCGTCGCCGCGAAGGACGCGGAAATCGCCCAGCTCCGTGCGTCGACCTCGCAGTACGAGAAGCGCCTCGCGAAACTCACGGAGACCAAGCCGCGCGAGTGGAAGGCCGAAGTGGTGGAGCCGGAAGTCGTCTCCGCGGAGCCGCCGCCCGCGTCTGCGCGCGAGATCTTCGCGCCGCACCGCGCGAATTCCCTGGCCGACCTCGAGCGCCAGGCGCAGAACGAGTTGGCGCGCATGGGGGCGGCCGGCGCGAAACGGTTCTTCAGCGCGTTCAAGAAATGACGGAGGGTTTCATGGCCGATCAGTGGTATTTGCGGACGCAGGACGAGACATTCGGGCCGGAGCCGAAGGATCGGCTCCTCGAGTGGGCGCGCATGGGCCGCATTCAACCTGGGCAGGAGGTTTCGTCCGACGGTGAGACCTGGACGCCCGCGACGGAAGTTCCGTTTCTGGACATGCGCTGGTCGATCGATATCGGCGACGGAACGCCCCGCGGTCCGTTCAATAAGTGTGCGGCGGAAGCGCTGCTGCGCAGCGGCCGCCTGCCGCCCGGATCGAAGCTCGTGGAAGTCCGGGCGCGTGAAGATCTTGCGCCCGCGACCGACCCCGTTCAGCCGTCCGCGCCGCGCCCGGAAGGACCTGCTGTCGTCGAGAAGATCGTCGAGAAGATCGTGGAGGTTCCCGTCGAGAAGGTCGTCGAGAAGATCGTGGAGAAGAAAGTCGAGGTTCCCGTCG